>DASVQK010000073.1:0-3061 GCA_036389105.1 Thermoleophilaceae bacterium | reverse complement strand
CGCGACGGCCACCGCGGCGCCGGCCGCCCCCGCCAAGCCCGCCACGGGAGGCCCCCCGGCGCAGCCGGCCGGCCCCGCCAAGCCCGCTCCCGGCGGCGCCACCGGGCCGCCCGGCAACACCGGGGCCAAGGTCCTGCCCGCGCGGCCCCAGCAGCCCACGCGGCCGCCCGTCTCCCCACGACCGTCCGCCGCGCCGCGTCCCGTCTCCAGGCAGACGGCCGTCATCCCGCCCAAGCCCCCCGCGCCCCGCCGCGAGCGCACGTGGCCCGCGCCGCGGTACATCGCGCTCATGGTGGCCGGCGTGCTGGTGCTGGGCCTGGGCGGCACGGTCGGCTTCCTGGCCCTGACCGACGACGACGAGAAGCCCGCGTCGTCGGGCGGCGCGTCGCAGAGCTCCGTGGACCTGCCGTCGTCGGAGGGCAAGAAGGACGCCAAGGGCAGGAAGTCGTTCCCGCCCGCCATCGACCCGCGCACGGTGACCGTGGCCGTCGTCAACGGCACGACCGTGACCGGGCTGGCGGCGCGCACCGGCACGAAGGTCACTGCCGCCGGCTTCAGCCTGGGCAACATCGCCACCGGAAGCCAGCAGGCGCGCGCCGAGTCGGTCGTCATGTTCAAGCAGGGCGCCAACCGCCAGGCGCGCGCGGTGGCCCGCAAGCTCAGCATCAACCAGATCGCGCCGATCGACACCGCCACCCTCGGCCTCGCCGGAACCGCCACGGTCGTGGTGGTCGTGGGCGCCGACAAGGCCGGGCAGTAGCCCGCGCAAGAGCCGTCCCGGCCCCGCCGGGCCGTGCGCGGAGGGCGCTAGGGTGCCCGCAATGACCGGCTTCCTGGAGCTGCCCGCCCGGCCCTCGAAGCCGCGCGATCTGGGCCTGACCCACGTGATCGACACCGGCCTGTCCTCCGCCGAGGCCGACGGCCTGATGGCCAGCGCGGGCGACTACGTGGACCTGGTCCGGCTGGGGTGGGGATCCGCCTACGTGACCGGCGACGTGCGCGACAAGATCCACCGCTACCGGCAGGCCGGCGTGCCGGTGATGCTGGGCGGCACGCTGACGGAGCTGGCCTGGCTCCAGGGCAAGGTCCCGGAGCTGCGCGCCTGGCTGGAGGATCTCGGCCTCGAGCACGTCGAGGTGTCGAGCGGCACCGTGCGCATGCCCGAGGACGAGAAGCTCGAGCTGATCCGCGCGTTCGCCGACGGGTTCACGGTGTTCGCCGAGGTGGGCGAGAAGGACCCGGCGGCCGTGCTGGCGCCCTACCGCTGGGTGCGGATGATCAAGGACGCGCTGGACGCCGGCGCGCGCTGGGTCGTGTGCGAGGGCCGCGCCACGGGCGACACGGGGCTCTACCGGCCGGACGGCGAGGCCCGGACCGGCCTGATCGACGAGATCGTCCACGAGGTGGACCGGGCCAAGCTGATCTTCGAGGCCCCGCAGAAGCACCAGCAGGTGTGGTTCATCAGGGAGCTCGGCCCCGAGGTCAACCTGGGCAACGTGCTGCCAGCGGACGTCGTCTCGCTCGAGACCCTGCGGCTGGGCCTGCGGGCCGACACCCTCGAGCTGTTCCACGGGCGAGGTTGATCCTGCTCGCCCGCCACGGCGAGACCGACGACAACGTCCCGCCACAGCGAATCCAGGGCTGGCGCGACGTACCCCTGAACGACCGCGGTCGCGAGCAGGCGCGCGCGCTGGCCGCCGCCGCCGCGGCCGAGCGTCCGGCGGCGCTGTGGTGCAGCCACCTGAGCCGCGCGCGCGAGACGGCCGCGATCGTGGGTGCCGAGCTGGGGATCGAGCCGCGCGTGGACGAGCGGCTGGCGGAGTCCAACCGGGGCCTGTGGGAGGGGCGCCTGATCGAGGAGATCCAGCGCGACGAGCCGGAGCTGTGGGCGTCCTGGCGGCGCGGCGGCGCGCGCTTCCGCTTCCCCGGCGGCGAGTCGCTGGCCGAACACGGCGAGCGCACGGGCGCGGCGCTGGACGAGGCGGCCGCCGGCCCGCTGCCGGTGCTCGTGATCTGTCACGGGGGCACGATCCGCTGCGCCTTCGCCCGGGTGGACCCGCGCGGGCTCGACGCCTACCACGAGCTCGAGGTGCCCAACGCCGAGCTGATGCGCCTGCCGTGATCCGTCTGGCGACGCCGCTGTTCGCGCTGCTCGTGGCCGCCACCGTCGGCGCGTTCTTCGTCACCCAGCGCCTGAAGAGCGGCCAGCCCGTGGTCAAGCGGCTCGCGCTCCAGCGCTACTTCTCCCCGAACGGCGACAAGCGGAAGGACCGGGCGCGGGTGGCGTTCGACCTGCCGAAGGGCGATCGCGTGACCGTCGACGTGGTGACGCGCGGCAACGACCGCGTGCGCCGGATGGTGGACGACCGCGAGCTGGCCCGGGGCGAGCACGCGTTCTCGTGGAACGGCCGCGCCGACGACGGCACCGTGCCGCCGGACGGCACCTACTACGTGCGCGTGACGCTGCGCCGTCAGGGTCGCGCGGCCACGGGCGTCCGCGGGATCGAGCTGATCACGCGGCCCCCGCATCCGCGGATCGTGCGCGTCGCGCCGCCGCGCATTTCGGCGCGCCGCCCGCGCCCGGTGACGATCCGCTTCCAGGGCCCGTCGGTAGTGCGGCCGGAGTTCGGCATCTGGCGAACCGACGCCCGTCCCGCCGTGCGCGTCGCCACCGTCACGGCCCTGCGCGGCCAGCACAGCGTCACCTGGGACGGGCGCATCGGGACGGGGCGCGCCCCGCCCGGCAGCTACGCGGTGTCGGTCACGGTCCAGAACCGCGCGCTCGTGGAGGGCTCGTCGCCGCGGCGCCTGCCGCCCACCCGCGCCGGCGCCGCCCCCGAGACCGGCTTCTCCATCGAGCCCGTGCTGGCCTCGGGCCCGCTCGAGCCGGTGCTGGCTAGCGGCACCGTGCGCGTGGCCGTGCGCAACGGGGCGCACCGCTTCCGCTGGAGCGTGCGGCGGGTGGGGGCCGGGCGTCCGCTGCGGCGTGGGCGCGGCGCCGGCGCCGCGCTGGCGTTCAGGCTGCCCCCGCGGGCGCCCACCGGCGTGTACCTGGTCACGA
>DASVQK010000072.1:0-21465 GCA_036389105.1 Thermoleophilaceae bacterium | reverse complement strand
GTGTCGCCGGAGGCCGCGGCCAGCGTTTCCGACAACTTGGCGGACGCGTGGCGAACGGTCGGCCCGCAGCTCGAGGCCCGGCCGGGGGCCGAGGTGCTGATCGCCAGCGCGACGCCGTCGCTCGGGCTCTACGCGGCCGCGATCGCGCTGGCGCTGGGCGCCGGACGGGTCGTGTACTGCGACCGCGACGCCGCGCGGCTGGCGCGGGCCGGCGAGCTCGGCTGCGAGGTGGTGGAGGGCTATCCGAAGCGGCTGGGCCCGTTTCCGGTCACCGTCGACGCGTCAGGCGACCGCGATGCGCTGCACCTCGCCCTGCGATCGACGGAGCCCGAGGGGTTCTGCACCGTCGCCTCGATCTTCTACGAGCCCGAGACCCCGTTTCCGATGCTCGAGATGTACACCGCCGGCATCACGGTCCACACCGGGCGGGTGCACGCGCGGCCGGTCGCGCCGAAGCTGCTCGACCTGATGGCGGCCGGCCGTCTGCGGCCGGAGCGGGTGGCGGGCACGGTCGTCCCGTGGGACCAGGCGCCCGAGGCGCTGGCGGACCGCCGCGAGAAGCTCGTGATCAGCCGGGCGTAGCGCGCGTCACTCGACGCCGCACTCGGTCTCGGCGTCGGCGTCCTCCAGGACGCGGCCGAGCAGGCCCCGGAGCGTCTCCAGCTCGTCCTGCGTGAAGCGCGCGGCGAACAGCGAGCGGATGTCGTCCAGGTGCGTGCGCGAGGCCTCGCGCAGGCGCGAGTAGCCCTCGTCGGTGAGCAGGGCGTACACCACGCGGCCGTCGGTGGGGCAGTCGCCGCGCTCCACCAGCCCGCCGCGCTCGAGTCCCTGGAGCAGGCGGGTGATGCCGGACTGCGTGAGCAGGACCCGCTCGGCCAGGTCCACGCGCCGCATCCGGCGGTCGGGCGCGTGCGCCAGGGCCAGCAGCACCTCGTAGTCGTTGATCGTCAGGTCGTGCTCGGCCAGCAGGTTGGCGTCCATGCTGCGGCGGAGCGTGGCGTGCGCGCGGAGCAGGTTGACCCACGCGGGCGGTACGCCGCGGAGGGCGCGTGACCGTGAGGGCTGTGAGGTCGCCGGGCTCATTTCTTCGGGTCTTGGGGCAATTCGTTGCGACCTCAAGGATAGTGCCCGCGAGCCGCTCCTGCGACCGCTCGCGCGGTTCGGAACACCGTAACCCAGCGGGCGGCGGCCGACCACCCTGCGTCCCGAGGTCTCACCCCCGACGGTTGGGGGGTGTCCAGCGCATCCGGGTCGCGTCGGAGCCGCTCAGCGCGGCGCGGTCAGGCGCCGCAGGCCGAAGCCGAGCGCCAGCAGCCCGAGTCCGACGGCCAGCAGCGGCGTCAGGTCGAGGCCGGTGCCCGCCAGGCCGCCACCGGCCGCCGCGCCGGCTCGCTGCACGCAGGGGCGCAGCTCGGCCTGGACCGCCCCTGCCCGGCCCGAGTACGCCGACCGCGCCGGCGACACCGCGGGGCGCGGGCACGGCCTCCGCTCGGCCCTGTCCTGCTCGCGCCGCGGCTCGGGCCTCGACGACGGGCGGCCGCTGCTCGGTCCGGCGGGCGTGTTCGACCGGTCGTCCTCGGAGCCCGAGCCCGAGTCCGAGTCCGAGTCCGAGTCCGAATCGGAGCCGGCGCCCGCCCCGGCGCCGGACTTCGCCTTGCCCGGTTCCGCGCCCTTCCCCTCGGCCGGCGTCGAGCTCTTGGGCTTCGACGGCTTCGCCCGCCTCGCCTCGGACGTGGCCCCCGCTTCGCTCTTCTTCCCTCCGCCCGAGTCCTGAAGCGCCAGCGCCGTGCCGATCGCGGCCCCGATGAGCAGCAGCGCGAGGATCAGCGGCACGAGCATCGGCCGGCGGCGGCGGGCGCCTTCCGAGGGCCGGTCCGCTCCACCCGCCCCCTGCGCCGCGGCCGCCGCCGCCAGGCCCGCGCCGGCCCCGGCCGCCGCCGCCATCGACGGCAGGAACTCCGCCGCGAGCGAGCCGGACGGCGGCGGGAACAGGGCGCGCAGGTCCTCGGGCCGCTGCTCGAGCTGGACCGCGAACTGCTCGCACACCGGGCAGTCCTCAAGGTGCGACGCGATCGACTTCCGCTCGCGGAAGCCCACCTCGGCCTTCGACATCGCGCCGCGGATCTCGTCGCAGTGCTCGGTTGGCGGCTCGACGTCGCCCTGAAGAGCCAGCCGCGCCCGGTAGACCGCCTGGCGGGCGACCGGCGGCCGGCTGCCGGCGGCGGTTCCGATGCCGACGTAGTCGAGCCGCGCCATCTCGCGCAGGAGCAGCGCGGACAGCTCGAGCGCGCCGAGGCCCGCAAGGCCCGACAGGAGCCCCTCCAGCCGCTCCTTGGTCCCGCCCTCGGCCGAGGCGGCGAGCTCCGCCGCCTGATCGCGCTCGGCCCGATCGCGCGCCAGGTACGCCGACGCCCCGGCGATCTTGTACAGCCAGGGGGCGACCGGGTCCGAGTGCTCGCCGGCCCGCAGCGCGCGGCCGGCCTCGATCAGCGCGCTGCCGGCGGCCTCGCGGGCGACGTCCGGGTCGCGCACGAGCGCGAGCACATAGCGGTACACGCCCCCCTCGAAGCGCTCGAGCAGAACCCGGGCGGCGCGCTCGTCGCCGGTCGACGCCTCGGCGCCGAGCTCCTCGTCGGACAGGCGCCGCAGGGCGCTGAGCCGGCCTTGCCGGGGACCGTTCTCGCTCACGTGCTGGTCAGGGGTAGGGGCGTACAGCGCCTGATCGCCGGATGGCGCTCAGTCCAAGATAACCCCGAAACCGGCTGGAACGCCAGCGTTTTCGCTCGTGGAGCGCCCCGGGCGCTAGTGGTGCTCGATCACGCGGTCGATGAGCCCGTACTCGACCGCCTGCTCCGGCTTGAAGTAGCGGTCGCGGTCCATGTCCACGTGGACCTTCTCGAGCTCCTGACCGGTGTGCTTCGAGTAGATCTCGTCCATCCGCCGCCGGAGGTCCAGGATCTCCTGCGCGTGGATCTCGATGTCGGCCGACTGGCCCTGATAGCCGCCCGACGGCTGGTGGATGAGGATGCGGCTGTTCGGCAGCGCCAGCCGCTTGCCCGGGGAGCCGCCCGCCAGCAGCAGCGAGCCCATCGACATCGCGATGCCGAAGCAGATGGTAGTCACGTCGGGCTTGATGAACTGCATCGTGTCGTAGATCGCGAGCCCGGCGTAGATGCCGCCGCCCGGCGAGTTGATGTAGAGCGAGATGTCCTTGTCCGGGTCCTCGGACTCCAGGTGCAGGAGCTGCGCCACGATCAGGTTGGCGATCTGGTCGTCCACCTGGTCGCCCAGGAACACGATCCGCTCGTTGAGCAACCGCGAGTAGATGTCGAACGAGCGCTCGCCGCGCGAGGTCTGTTCGACGACCATCGGGACTAGCGGCATTCCTGGACCTCCGTTGAGCGAGCCTTGAAGAGCGAGGGGTGCATCGAGGCGGCGAGTCTATCGACCGGCCCCGGCGGCTCCGGGCGCTCGCGGGCGGGGCTAGAGCGCGTCCGGCGGCTCCCGCAACCGCTTCGTGGCCGGGTGCGGGGGAAACTCGCGCTTGAGCACCTCCCAGAGCGCGACGTCGCGGTGGCGGCCGAAGGCCCACTCGGCCTCGCGCTCCACGCCCACCTCGCGCGCGCCCACGCCCGGTCCCACCCGCTTGGCGGCCGCCGCGGCCGCCGCGTTGTCGACCGAGAAGCGGGCCGAGATCCGGTTGAGCCCCAGCCCGTCGAACGCGTAGGCGCACAGCAGCGTGGCGGCCTCGGCGCCCAGCCCGTTGCCGCGGTCCTCCGGCGCGAACACCACCACGCTCACCTCGCCCGCGGCGCGCGGCCAGCTGAGACCGGAGAGGCAGCCCTCGCCCACGCAGCGGAAGTCGTCGCCGGGCAGCCGCAGGTCGAAGTAGAGGAGCCGGCGGCGCGCGTGCTCCTCGTACAGCGCCTCGCGCTGCTCCCTCGTGGCGGGCGGCATCGTGCGCACCTCGGGGCCCTCCCCGATGGTCGGCGAGCCCAGCAGCATCGCCAGGACGGGGTCGTCGAACAGCCGCCAGCGATCGACGAACTCCTCACGCTCGGGAGCGGTCAGCGCCACGCGCTCGCCCCCCACGATCACCGTGGGCATCGTGCGCGGCTCAGACGTCCGCGAGCAGCGACGGAAGGGCCTCGCCGTCCGCCTCGGGCGCGACCAGCGGCACGCGCTCGACGATCTCGAGCCCGAAGCCGCCGAGGGCGGCGAAGTCGGCCGTGGTGTTCGACATCAGCCGCATCCGCCGGACGCCGAGCTCCTGGAGGATCTGCGCGCCCACGCCGTGCTCGCGCCAGACGCCGTCGCGGTCGTCGTCCGTGGCCGTCTCGGTGGCCTCGTTCATCCGGTGGCGGCCGAACGCGTGCGCCTCGAAGCCGCGCAGGTACACCAGCACGCCGCTCTGCTCCGCGGCGATCAGCCCGAGCGACGCGCGCAGCTTCTCGCCGCACGTGCACTCGCTGCTCTGGAAGATGTCGCCGGCCATGCAGGAGCGGTGCACGCGCGTGAGGATCGGCTGCTCGGGGTCGACCTCGCCCATGACCAGCGCCACGTGCTGGCCCGGCGTGACCCGCGAGTGGAACAGGTGGTAGGCCCACTCGCCGTGCTCGGTCGCGACCGTGCCGTCGCGCTCGCGCTCCACGATCCGCTCGTTGCGGTAGCGGTAGGCGATCAGGTCGGCCACCGTGATCAGCGGGATGCCGTGCTCCCCCGCGAACGCCTCGAGCTCGGGCCCGCGCATCATCGTGCCGTCGTCGTTGTTCAGCTCGGCCAGGATGCCCGACGGTCTGAGCCCCGCCATCCGCGCCAGGTCGATGGCCGCCTCGGTGTGGCCGGCGCGCTTCAGGACGCCGCCCTCGCGGTAGCGCAGCGGGAAGATGTGGCCGGGCTTCAGGAAGTCCTCCGCGCCCGTGCCCGGGTCTGCCAGCGCCCTGACCGTGCAGGCGCGGTCCTCGGCGGAGACGCCCGTCGTCGTGCCGTTGCGCGCGTCGACCGAGACCGTGAACGCGGTGCGCTTCGACTCCGTGTTCTGGGAGACCATCTGGGGCAGGTCGAGCTGGTCGAGCCGCTCGCCGGTCATCGGCTGGCAGATGATGCCGCTGGTGTGGCGGATCATGAACGCGATCTGCTCGGGCGTGACCTTCTCCGCGGCCATGATCAGGTCGCCCTCGTTCTCGCGATCCACGTCGTCGGCGACGATGACGAGGTCGCCGGCGGCCACGGCGCGGATGCCTTCCTCGATGGTCGAGCGCATGCGGAGTCCGGGGCGAGTATACGGGCGCGGACGGGTCGGCTGAGACGGTCCGGGGCGGCCCGCGGGCTCGCTCAGTGGTCGGCCACGTGCCCGCCGTCGGGCTCGATCGGCAGGCCGCGCCGCACCCACTCCAGGATCCCGCCGTCCAGGTTGTAGGCGTCCCAGCCGGCGGCCCGGAAGGCCTGGGTGGCCATCGCGCTGCGCGCCCCCAGGCGGCACTGGAACACCACGCGGCGGTCGCGCGGGACCTCCCCGGAGCGGCCCGCCAGGCGCTCGAGCTCGATGTGCTTCGCGCCCGCGATGCGCCCGGCGTCCCACTCGTACTGCTCGCGCACGTCGATCAGCTCGATCTCGCCCTTCTGGAGCAGCTCGCTGACCTGCTCGGCCTGGAGCTCGTGCTCGGGGTCGGTGAAGGAGCCCATTACACCGAGCGTACCGACCCCTGGGCGCGCGCCTCGCCAACCGGTTAGCGTTGGTTGAGCAATGGCCACGAGGCTGAGCCGCAGGGAGCGCGCGCTCCTCAGGGCCGCCCGAAAAGGGGTGGTGGACCGGAGAGCGGGCGACCCCGCGCTGGACGCGGTGGCCAAGAGCGCGCAATGGGGCGGCAAGCGAAGGATGAGGGCCGAGCTCCTCGCCGAGCTGCTCACCGGAGCGCGCGGACCGACCCCACGCGCGGTAGTCATGCGCGGTGTGCGCATCGAGGGGGCGCTCAACCTTGAGGCGGTCACGGTCGCGTGCCCTCTCTTTCTGCGCGGGTGCGTATTCGACAGCCCGATCAACCTGATTCGTGCGGAGCTGCCCGACCTCGAGCTGGTCGATTGCAAGATCGAGGCACTTGTCGCCGATCAGGTCGAGGTCGCGGGGAACGTCGTGCTCGACAACTCGGTGGCGGGCGTGGTGAGCCTCGTCGCCGCCCACGTGGCGGGACAGCTCAGCCTGAACGAGGTCGAGCTTGGCGGAGCCCCCTGGCCCGTGGATCTCGCCGACGCGACGCTGTCCCCCGTCGAGGAAGTATCGACGTCTCGGCAGCGAAACGACATCGCGCTGATGGGCGACCAACTCCGGGCCGACAAGGGGGTGTACTGCCGCGGCGGGTTCGTGGCTCACGGCTCGGTGCGATTTCCCGGCGCGACGGTCGGTGGTCCCCTCGACCTCGACAGCGCAAAGCTGGACGGCAAGCTGATGCTGAACCGAGCGCGGGTCCAGGGCTCGCTCTCCCTCAAGAGCGCGACGCTGAACGCCGGGCTCGACGGTGAGCTTCTCGAGGTCGACCAGGGCGTCTCGGCGACGGGGCTCGCTGCGCACGCTCCCGTTCACCTCCCGGGCGCGACCGTCACTGGGACGCTCGACATCGACGGGGCCAGCCTGGACGGGACGCTCGACCTGGCGGCCGCGCACGTCATCGGAACGCTGACGATGCAGTCGGCGGTCCTCCGGAGCGCGATCGACGTGGCGCTCGACGGGGAGTTGAGCACGATCGACCGCGACGTGTACGGCCCCCATCTGATCGCGGGCGGCGACGTGAGCTTCGCCGGTGCGACAATCGCCGGTGGACTGACACTCGATCACGCTGGGCTCAACGGCTCCCTGGTGGCGGCGGGAGCAACCATCGGCGGCAACCTGAGCCTCGATGCCGCCCGCCTGTCAGGACCCGCGCCCACACACCCGGGCAGCTCGACGCTGCCATCCGACACCGCCCTCGACCTCCACGAGGCCAAGGTCGGACTGGCGCTGACGCTACGGCCGGCGGAGGCTCCGCAGGGCGCGATCGACCTCAGCCATCTCGAGGTCGGCAGGCTGGCGGACAGCCCCACGGCGTGGACCGCCTCCACCCGCCTGCGTGGCTTCGCCTACGACGACCTCGAAGCCGACCCGCCGGCCACGCCCAGGACGGAGTGGCTTGCGAAGCTCCTTCGCACGCCGAGCTCCGTGATCGACGCGCAGGCGAGGGTCGACTGGCTCAAGCGGGACTCCAAGTCGGGGGGCCAGCCGTTCGAGCGCCTTGGCGCGTTCTACCGGGCGGCCGGCGAGGCGCGCGCGGCCCGTCATGTGGGCGTCAAGGCGGAGTCGCGGCGACGACAGGAGATGCACCCCGCCGGGAAGGTGTGGAGCCGCTTCCTCTACCTCGCGGTCGGCAACGGCTACCGGTCGTGGCAGGCACTCGTATGGATCGTCGGGCTCGCGGTCGTCGGGTCGGTCATCCTCTCGGGCGAGCACGACAAGCACCATTTCACGCCCGCGAAGACCGGACATCGGCCGAGCTTCGATTCGCTGCTGTACTCGCTCGACTCGCTCATCCCCGTCGTCAATCTCCAACAGCGCGACGCGTTCATCCCGCATCACACCGCGCAGACGTGGTTCATTTTCGCCACGCTGGCCGGCTGGGCGCTGACCACCGCGCTCGTCGCCGCGGTGACGGGCGCCCTGCGGCGCCAGTAGACAGCTCTACCGCCCCGCCCGGTCCGCCCGCGCGGCTCGCACGGCGTGGCGCATGATGTCGCGCGCCGCCGGGTCCCCGCGCACGAAGGCGCGGGTCATGTTGCGCACGGTCTCGAAGCGGAGCTGCGGC
Organism: Thermoleophilaceae bacterium; assembly: GCA_036389105.1. Taxonomy (GTDB): domain Bacteria; phylum Actinomycetota; class Thermoleophilia; order Solirubrobacterales; family Thermoleophilaceae; genus AC-37. The sequence goes on along the minus strand of DASVQK010000072.1, from coordinate 13,633 downwards.
GGCATCGGCGGCATGTTCGGATCCGTCACGGCCTCGTACAGCACCGGGCCGGGGTGGGCCAGCGCCTCCTCCCAGGCGGGTCGGACCGCGTCCGGCGAGTCCACCCGCAGCGCCTTCATCCCCAGGAGCTCCGCGTAGCGCGCATACGGGAACGCGGGCAGCGTCTGCGACACCTCGTAGCGCGGGTCGCCGGCCATCGCGCGCTGCTCCCAGGTCACCTCGTTCAGGTCGCCGTTGTTCAGCACCAGCACGATCGTGGTCTTGTTCTCCCAGCGCTCCGCGTAGTGCCCGATGTCGATCAGCGCGTTCATTCCGAGCATCTGCATCGCGCCGTCGCCCACCGCCGCGATCACCGGCTTGTCGGGGTGGGCGAACTTCGCGCCCAGCGCGTAGGGCACGCCGCAGCCCATCGTGGCCAGCGTGCCCGAGATGCCCGCGCGCATGCCCGCGCGCAGCTTCAGGTGCCGCGCCCACCAGTTGGCAGACGTGCCGGAGTCGGCCGTCAGGATGCAGTCGTCGGGCAGGATGGGCGACAGGTCCTGGAACACGCGCATCGGGTTGAGCGGGTCGCCCGGCATCTGCGCGCGCTCCTCCATCACACGCCACCAGCGCTCCACGTCGCGCTCGATCCGCTCGCGCCACGAGCGGTCGGACTTGCGCTCGAGCAGCGGCGCCAGCGCGCGCAGCGTCTCGGCGGCGTCGCCCACCAGCGCGCACTCCATCGGGTAGCGCATGCCCACCAGCCGCCCGTCGATGTCGATCTGCACGCCGCGCGCCTGGCCCTCCTCGGGCAGCCAGTCGGCGAACGGGAAGTTCGACCCGACCATCAGCAGCGTGTCGCAGTCGCCCATCATGTCGCTCGACGCCTTGGTGCCCAGGAGGCCGATGGCGCCGGTCACGAACGGCAGGTCGTCCGGCAGCGCGGCGCGGCCGTTCAGCGCCTTGGCCACGCCCGCCCCGAGCAGGTCCGCCACCTCGATCACCTCCGCCTGCGCGCCGGCGGCGCCCTGCCCGATCAGCATCGCGACCTTCTCGCCCGCGTTCAGCACCTCCGCCGCCCGGCGCAGCTCGCCGTCCTCGGGGATCACGCGCGAGTGGCTGGGAACGGAGGACGAGAACACCGACCCGTGCGCGCGGTCGGGCTCCTCCGCGGGCGCGTGCTGCACGTCCACCGGCACGATCACGCATGTCACGGTGCGCGAGGAGATGGCCGTGCGCATGGCGCGGTCGATCAGGTGGCGCGCCTGCTCCGGCGCCATGCAGGTGTGCACGAACTCGCTGGCCACGTCGGCGAACAGCGACTCCAGGTCCACCTCCTGTAGCCAGTCCGACCCGAGCGACACGCGCTTCTGCTGGCCCACGATCGCCACCACCGGCTGGTGGTCGAGCTTCGCGTCGTACAGGCCGTTCAGGAGCTGGATGGCGCCCGGCCCCGACGTGGCGATGCACACGCCGGGCTCGCCGGTGAACTTCGCGTGCGCGCACGCGGCGAAGGACGCGATCACCTCGTGGCGCACCTGCACGAACTCCGGCTTGCCGCCCAGCTCGTTGAACGCGCCCATCAGCCCGCTGATGCCGTCGCCCGGGTAGCCGTAGATGCGCTCGACGCCCCACTCCGCGTGGAGCCGGTGCAGCATGTACTCGCCGACGGTGTGCCATGCCATCGCTTCGCCCCTCGCTCTCGCTCGCCTACGCCTCGACCCGCACGTCGGCGGGCTCGGTCGCAGGCACGCCCGCGATCGACCGCGCCGCCAGCCGCGCGCTGAACACGCAGCCGCCCAGGAACGTCCCCTCCAGCGAGCGCCTGCCGTGCATCCCGCCGCCGCCGAAGCCGGCGGCCTCGCCCGCGGCGTACAGGCCGGGGATCGGCTCGCCGTCCCGACGCAGCACCCGCGACTGGAGGTCGGTCTGGATGCCGCCCAGGCTCTTGCGCGCCATCACCTGGAGGCGGACCGCGATCAGCGGTCCGGCGTCGGGGTCGGCGATCCGCTGGAACCGCGCGGTTCGCAGGCGGTCGCCGCGCCAGTTGCGCAGCTGCGCGATCCGGCGGATCTGGTCGTCGTTCCAGAGGCCCTTGCCGCGCGCGAGGTTGTCGTCGTAGCGGCGCACCTCGCTCTCCATCAGCGACGCGTCCAGCGACTGGTCGCCGGTCACCTCGTTCATCTTGCGCGCGAGCTCCGGCAGCGAGCCGGCGGTCACGAAGTCCGGGCAGTGCTTCACGAAGTAGTCCACCAGCGCGGGCTTGCCGAGCAGCACGCTCATCAGGAAGCGGACCATGCGCTTCTCGCGGATCTGCGGGTTGTGCTCGGAGCCCGACACGTCCAGCTCGCGGCGCGCGATCCTCCGGTTGCAGACGAGCCACGAGTACTTGCGGTCGTCCTCGCACATGCGCTCGAGCGCGTAGCGCGCGTCGAAGGTCGGCATCACGGGGACGGGCCCGTAGCGGCGTCCCGTGGGGTCCAGCAGCAGCCCGGAGCGCGGCGGGATCAGCTTCACGCCGTGCAGCGGGCGGCGCGGCTTGGGGTGGCGCACGGCGTCGGCGTAGTTCCACATGCGCGATATGTGCGTGACGTTGCCGCCGCGGCGCTCGACCTCCTCGTGCAACGCGCCGTCGGCGTAGTAGTGCGAGCCCATCAGGATGTTCTCGGGCGGCGGGCCCAGGTCGTCGGGCCACTCGCGGCGCACGATGTCCAGGTTGCCGCCGATGCCCCCGGCGGCCACCACCACGGCGTCGGCGCGCAGCTCGTAGCCGGCGGCGTCGCCGTCGTCCTCCGGCACCACGCGGACGCCGGTCACGCGCCCGTCCTCCCCGATCAGCAGCTCGGATACGCGCGAGCGAAAGCGCACGTCGAGCTTGGAGCGGTTCTCGTGGGCCTGGGTGGCCCCCCAGACGCCGTCCACCAGGCCCTGCCCGCAGCCCCAGGCCAGGTGGAAGCGGGGCACGGAGTTCCCGTCCCCGTAGACCCCGCGCTCGGCCCAGTTGACGACGGGGAAGAACCACACGCCGCGCTTGCTGAGCCAGCCGCCGACCTCGTCGCGCGCGCGCGCGACGTACTGCTCGGCCCAGCGCCGCGGCCACACGTCGGCGTCGTCGAAGTCGGCGATGCGCAGCCAGTCCCCGAGCGCGAGCTCGACGCTGTCGCTGATGCCCGAGCGCCGCTGCTGGGGCGTGTCGACCATGAACATGCCGCCGAACGCCTCGCGCGCCAGGCCGCCGATCTCCTCCGGCCGGCAGCGGTCCAGCATCACCACGCTCCTGCCGTGGTCAAGCAGCTCGAGCGACGCGACCAGGCCGGCGATGCCCGCGCCGATCACCACCACGTCCGGATTCGACGAGTCGTGCCTCACCGTGCGAAGTATCACGCAGCGGCCCGCACGCTTCCCTCATGCGGGAAGATGTCCCTATGGGCAGGCACGCGGTCGAGGCTGAGGACATGACCGGCGCCGCGCTGCTCAGGGACGTGCGCCGGCGGCTGGTCCGCGTGTCGATCGTGGCCAACGTCTGGGGCGGCACCGACCTCGCCATGCTCACGGCGCTGCTCACCTTCGGCGCGGCCAAGCCGCCGGACCCGGTCTTCTGCGCCCTGCTGAACACCGGGGTCGGCGTGGCCTACCTCGTGGTGACGCTGATGATCGGCAGCCGCTGGGGCCGGCGGCTGCTGGATCCCGTGGAGCCGTGGATGGTGGCGGGCCGGGCGCCGACCGCGGAGGAGCGCCGCCACGCGCTGCGGCTGCCGATGTGGCAGACCGTGATCTACGGCACGTTCTGGCTGGGCGGCGCGGTGCTGCTGGGGCTCGTCAACCTGATCTTCGTCACCCCCGGGGTCGCGGCGGTCATCTTCGCGACGATGTCGGTGGGCGGCGTGACCACCACGGCCGTGGGCTATCTGAAGGGCGAGCGCATCCTGCGACCCGTCATCGCCTGCGCCCTGGCCGAGCAGCCGCCGGAGCGGTCGGTGGGGCCGGGCGTGGGCGCGCGGGTCGTGACGGTATGGGTCGTGGCGACCGGCGTGCCGCTGCTCGGCATCGCCGCCATCGCGGTCACGAGCCTGGCGGGCAAGGGCCTGAATCAGGACGCGCTGCTCGCCAGCATCCTCTTCCTCGCCGGGGTCACCATCGGCGTGGGCCTGCTTGCCACGAAGATCAGCGCGCGCTCGGTGGCGGAGCCGCTCGCCGGCATGCGGGCCGCGCTCGGGCGCATCGAGCGCGGCGACTTCGACGCGCGCGTGCCGGTGGACGACGGCAGCGAGATCGGCCTGCTCGAGGCCGGCTTCAACCGGATGGCGACGGGGCTCCAGGAGCGCGAGCAGCTCCACGACCTGTTCGGGCGCCACGTGGGCCGCGAGGTGGCCGCCGAGGCGCTCGGAAGCGACGTGAAGCTGGGCGGCGAGGTGCGCGACGTGGCGGTGCTGTTCATCGACCTGGTCGGCTCGACGGCGCTGGCGTCGCGGCTGCCGCCGGAGCGCGTCGTCGCCCTGCTCAACGACTTCTTCGGGATCGTGGTGGGCGTCGTGGAGGCGCACGGCGGCGGCGTCAACAAGTTCGAGGGCGACGCGGCGCTGTGCGTGTTCGGCGCGCCGGTCGCGCGCGCGGACTGCGCGGGCGAGGCGCTCGCCGCGGCGCGCGAGCTGCGGGCGCGGCTGATGGACGAGCTGCCGCTGCTCGACTGGGGCATCGCGGTGTCCGCCGGCCCGTGCGTGGCGGGCAACATCGGCGCCGAGGCGCGCTTCGAGTACACCGTGATCGGCGACCCGGTCAACGAGGCCGCGCGCCTGTGCGAGCTGGCCAAGGGGCGGGCCGAGCGCCTGGTGGCCTCGGACGCCGCGGTCGAACGCGCGGGCTCGACCGAGCACGGACGCTGGGAGCTGGGCGAGAGCACGCTGCTGCGCGGCCGCGACGCGCCGACGCGGCTGGCCACGCTCGCGGTGGACGAGCGCGCGCCGGCGGCGTAGGCCGGCCGTCGGCATCGAGGGGACACTTAGCACCGCATGAGGTGGCTAACTGTTCCATCGACGCCGCGGCTGCCCGGGTGACACCCTTATTGCCGCTTTTCCCCCGGCGCGAGCACCGGCACGGCCGCCGGGACCACCTCCAGCGTGAGCCGCGCGCCCGCCGGGCGCGGATCGCCGTCGTGCTCCACGACCAGGTCGGCGCCGTCGGTGCGCTCGAGCTCGACGCGCCTTCCCTGCGCGTAGGTCACCTCAGGGCGGTCGAGGTGATCGCCGGCGGGCAGCAGCTGACCGAGCTCCTGCCACTGCTCCAGGGTCAGCGCGTCGATCACGCACACGTCGAGCAGGCCGTCGTCGAGCTCCGACCGCGGCAGCAGACGGAACGTCCCGCGCCCGAACGCCTTCACCCCGCCCACCGACACGAGCAGCGCGTCGCCTTCGTGGATCCGCTCGCCGTCCACCTTCACGCGCGCGGGAAACGGCTCGATGTCCTGTAGCGCGGCGGCGATCGTTGTCCAGTAGCGCTGCTGCGCGGCCTCCTCGTCGTCGCCCGCCGCGCGCCCCTCCTCCTTCGAGCGCGCGATGGCGGCGGCCACACGCGCCACGAAGCCGGCGTTGACACCGAGCAACGACGACAGACCGGACTCGACCACGCGAACCAGATCGACGACACGTCCCGGCCCATCATCGCTGCCGGACGCGGACGCGAGAGCCTCCCGCCAGTCGACGTCCCCCCAGAGAGCCCTGTAGGCCGAGTTGCCGGTGCCGGCCGGAACCACGAACAACGCCGGCCGAGCATCGGCGGGCAGCGAGGCGATCGCCTCGCAGACGTCCCGAACCGTCCCGTCCCCGCCAACGACGGCGACGGCGACGAACGAGGCCAGGTCCCTGTCGCTCGCCGTCTCGTGCACCTCGACCTCGTCGAACAACCGCCCGCACGCGGCGCGCACCTCCGTCACCAGCTCATCCGTCACGCCGCCCCCGAGCGGGTTCGCGACGACGAGCCCGCGCCTCACGCCAGCGCCGCCTCGAGCGTCCGGGCCAACGCTGAGGCGTCGAGCTCGTCGAGCGCCGCGAGCGCGTCGGCCGCCTCCGCCGATCCCCCGCACACCAGGAACTTCGCCCGCATCAGCTCCCCGTGCCGCGCGCGCGTGTCCGGCCCCGCGAAGCCGGTGGCGATGTCGCGCGCGGCCGTCAGCTCGCGCCCATCCGCCAGCCGCACGACCACCCGCGCGCCGATCGCCTTCTCCGCGTCCTCGAAGGTCGGGCTCGGCGGGTCTATCCCACGCATCAACTCCGCGGCGTCGTCGGCCTCGAACAGCGCCGCCCCGCCGGAGCTCTCCACCCACGGCGCCGCGCGCTCGCCCGCCTGCTTCAGCGCCTCCCCGAGCGGCGCCGTGGCCAGGATGGCGCGGCGGCTCAGCTCGGGGTCGTGCTCCACGCGCACGCGGGCGGCCAGCTCCCAGCGCGCCGGATCGTCCACCGCGGGCGGGGCGAAGTCGGCCGGGGTCAGCCCGCCGGTGAGCAGCGCCGTCGCCACGCCGTAGCGGACCGAGTACGACAGCGCGCTGACGGGCGACGACGGGCCGTCCAGGTACGCGTTCGCGTGCACGTCGGTCTCGAACGTGAAAAGCGACCCGTGCACCACCACCTCCTCAATCGCCGCGCCGTCCAGCGCCGCGTGCAGCTCGACCGCGCAGTCCACGCTCGCGTACACGCCGGTCGAGGCGGGGTACACCTTCAGCGACAGCGTCTCGGTGTGCCAGCGCTCGCCCAGCCCGGCGGTCACCGCGTCCGGCAGCGGCACCTCCGCGAAGCGCGGGAGGAAGCCGTGCTCGTGCTCCAGCACGTCCGGCACGCCGCGCAGCCCGGCGGCGGCGGCGTCGCAGGCGTCCATCCCCATCCGGACCGGCACGGCCGCCACCAGCGCCTTCGCGTCGCTTCCCAGGAACGCGCGCACCAGCGGCCACGGCGGCATCGCCAGCGCCAGCCCGAGAGCGTCGACCCACCGCGAGGCGGGCGCGCCCTCGGCCCGCAGCCGCCCGGCCACCGAGCCCACCAGGTGCGGATGCGCCGCCATCTGCCCGCGGAACGGCCCGATCGTCGCGGCGGCCGTCACGCGGGCGGCGCACTCGTTGGCCGCGATCGCGGCGCATAGCAGCGCTCGCCCGTCCAGGTCCAGCGCGTCCGCGAACGCCACCGGCACGTTCACCGTCGAGTGCGACGGGTGGCCGGCGTAGACGCTGTCGTCGAAGTCGAGCGCCATCGTCAGGGCGGCCAGCACGTGGGCCGTGGAGCGCGGATCGCCCGCGAACGGCCGCCCGAACGCGCGCGTCAGCGATTCCCCGAGCGGGTGCGCCAGCCCCGCCCGCGCGGCGGCCAGCTGCGAGGTCACCTGGCTCTTCGCCAGCGCCACCACGCGCGGCGGCACGTCGTCCAGCTCGAGGCGGCTCGCCCACGCCGCCAGCGCCCGGGTGAGCGTCTCGCCGCCCTCGTTCGGCCCCATCGCCCGCATTATTCGCGATCGCCCGGCCCTCGGCAGGGGCGCGGCCCTCGCGCCAGGTATCGTCCACGGTCCGACGTCAGCCGCTGAAGGGAGTCCCGATGGCCGAGACGACCACCACCGCGTACGCCACCTGCCCCCTCTGCGAGGCGACGTGCGGACTGGAGATCCGCCTGGACGGCGAGGGCGCCATCGAGGGGATTCGCGGCGACGCGGAGGACGTCTTCTCGCACGGGTTCATCTGCCCCAAGGGGGCCAGCCTGAAGGCGCTCGAGAGCGACCCGGACCGCCTGCGCACGCCGATGATCCGCCGCGACGGCGAGCTGGTGGAGGCCACCTGGGACGAGGCGTTCGAGGAGATCGACCGCCGGCTGACGCCGCTGCTCGAGCAGCACGGGCGAGACGCCGTGGCCGTCTACCTCGGCAACCCGAGCGCGCACAACCGGGCCGCGCTCCTCTACGGCCGCGTGTTCGTCAAGGCGCTCGGCACGCGCAACATCTACAGCGCGAGCACGGTCGACCAGATGCCCAAGCAGATCTCGGCCGGGCTGATGTTCGGGACGATCCTGTCGGTCCCGGTGCCGGACGTGGACCGCACCGACCACCTGCTGATGCTCGGCGCCAACCCGCTGGCGTCGAACGGGAGCCTGCTCACCGCGCCCGACATGCGCGGCAGGCTGCGCGCGCTGCGCGAGCGCGGCGGCAAGCTCGTGGTGATCGACCCGCGCCGCAGCCGCACGGCCGAGCACGCCGACGAGCACCACTTCATCCGCCCCGGCACGGACGCGTTCCTGCTGTTCGGGATCCTCCACACGCTCTTCGACGAGGACCTGGCCGCGCCGGGCGCGATCGCCGAGCACGTGAACGGGCTGGACGAGCTGCGCGAGGTCGCGCGCGAGTTCGCCCCCGAGCAGGTGGCCGACGCGTGCGGCATCCCCGCCGATGAGATCCGCCGGATGGCCCGCGAGCTGGCGGCGGCGCCCGCCGCCGCGGTCTACGGTCGGATCGGCACCTGCACGCAGGAGTTCGGAACGCTGGCCAGCTGGCTGGTCGACGTGATCAACGTCGTGACCGGCAACCTCGACCGCCCGGGCGGAGCGATGTTCCCGCGCGCGGCCGCGGGTCAGCCCAACTCGACGGGGGCCGGCGGCAGCGGCCGCGGGGTCACGATCGGCCGCTGGCGGAGCCGCGTGCGCGGGCTGCCCGAGGCCTACGGCGAGCTGCCCGTCGCCTGCATGGCCGAGGAGATCGACACGCCCGGCGAGGGCCAGGTGTGCGCGCTGGTCACGATCGCCGGCAACCCGGCGCTCAGCACGCCGAACTCGGGTCGCCTGTCGAGCGCGATGGAGGGGCTCGACTTCATGCTGTCGCTCGACGTCTACGTCAACGAGACGACGCGTCACGCGGACGTGATCCTGCCCGGGCCGACGCCGCTCGAGCGTTCTCATTACGACGTGGCGCTCTACCAGCTGGCCGTGCGCAACGTGGCCAACTACACGCCGCCGCTGCGCGAGACCGACCTGCCCCAGGAGTGGGAGACGCTGCTGCGGCTGACCGGGATCGTCAGCGGACAGGGGCCGGACCCGGACATCGACGCGATCGACGACTTCGTGGCCGGCGAGACCGTGCGCCGCGAGGTCGGCCGGGCCGGAGGCGCGCTGGAGGGGCGCGACGCGGGCGAGATCATGGCCGAGCTGGCGGGCCGCCGCGGCCCCGAGCGGCTCCTGGACCTGATGCTGCGCTCGGGTCCGTACGGCGACGCGTTCGGCGCGCGGAACGGAGGCAGCCCGGCGCTCACCCTGGCCGCCCTGGAGGCCGCGCCGCACGGGATCGACCTCGGGCCGCTCGAGCCGCGCGTGCCGGAGGTGCTGCGCACCGCCAGCGGCCGGATCGAGCTGGCGCCGGAGCCGATCGTGGCCGACGTGGAGCGCCTGCGCGCGGGGCTCGCGCGCGAGCGCAACGGCGGGATGGTGCTGATCGGCCGCCGCCAGCTCCGCTCCAACAACTCGTGGATGCACAACCTGGCGCCGCTCGTGCGCGGGCCCAACCGCTGCACCGCGCACGTGAATCCGGCCGATGCCGAGCGGCTCGGGCTGGAGGACGGATCGCTGGCGCGCGTGAGCTCGCGGGCTGGGGCGGTCGACGTACCGGTGGAGGTCACCGACGCCGTGATGCCGGGCGTGATCAGCATCCCGCACGGGTGGGGCCACGACGCGACCGGCGTGCGGATGGAGGTGGCCGCCGAGCACGCGGGCACGAACTCCAACGCCCTGGCCGACGAGAACCTCGTGGACGCGCTGTCGGGCAACGCGGTGCTGAACGGGATCCCGGTGGAGGTCGCGCCGGCCGCCGCAGAGGCGGCCGAGGCGGAGCCCGCCGTCGTGGCGGGATAGGGACGCGGCTGCCGGGCGGCCCGCTAACGTGGCCGCCGGTTTGAACCGCCTCTCCCCCACCGACACCCCGGAGTTCGACTTCGAGGAGTGGCAGATCGACCTGCACGGCCACCGCGCGATCTACCGGATCGCCGGCAACGGCCCGCCGGTCGTGCTCATCCACGGGATGATGAACAGCTCGCGCCACTGGGAGGAGGTGGCGAAGCGGCTGGCCGACGACTACACCGTGGTCGCGCCCGACCTGATCGGCCACGGCGACTCGGCCACGCCGCGCGGCGACTACTCGCTGGGCGCGCACGCGGCCAGCATCCGCGACATGCTCAGCTCGATCGGAATCGAGCGCGCGACGCTGGTCGGCCACTCCCTGGGCGCGGGCGTGGCGATGCAGTTCTTCTACCAGTTCCCCCAGCGCGTCGAGCGGATGGTGCTGGTGTCGGCCGGCGGCCTGGGACGCGAGGTGGCGCCGATGCTGCGGTCGGCGGCGCTCCCGGGCGCGTCGGGGCTGCTGTGGGCGGCGGCGCACCCGCGGGTCCTGGGCGCCCTGCGCGCCGGGGGCGACCGGCTGGACGCGCGCCGGGAGGGCTCCGGGGTGTACCTGAAGGCGATCGCGCGAGCGCTGCGGCCGCTGGAGGAGCCGGGTGCGCGTGAGGCGTTCCTCCAGACGCTGCGGGCGGTGATCGACGTGCGCGGCCAGCGGGTGAGCGCGGTGGACCGGCTCTACCTGCTGCGGTCGCTGCCGACGCTGATCGTCTGGGGCGAGCGTGACAACACGATCCCGCTGGAGCACGGTCGCGCGGCGCACGAGGCGATCCCGGGCTCGCGGTTCGAGACGCTTCCGCGTCCGGCTCACTTCCCTCATCTGGAGGACCCGGAGGGGCTGGCGCGGGTGCTGCGCGACTTCCTCCAGACCACGTCGCCGGGACGGATCGACGACGCGGACTGGGCCGAGGTGATCGCGCCCCGCTCGCCGCGGACCAGGCGCGGCGCCGAGACCGCGCCGGCGGCCGTCGCGGCGTCCTAAGAAGCTCGTAAGACATGCGCCGCTCTTAGCCTTCTCACAGTCGCCGGGACGATGCTCGTGGTGTCCGGGCCAGTTGGGCCGAACCTCGAGTCAGGAGAGATGAGATGAGCAGACGCAAGCGACAGACGGCGGCGGTGCTCGCCGGGGCGGTCGTGCTCGCGTCGGGCGCGTACGCGATCGGGAGCACGAGCGGCGACGGGTCGGCGACGGCGAAGAAGTCCGGCTCGTCCGCGTCCGCGCGTGGCGACGGGCGGCGCGGGCCGCATGGGCCGGACCTCGCGGCGCTGGCGAAGGCGTTGGGCGTGGAGACGGCGGACCTGAGGGCGGCGCTGGAGGACATCCGCGCGTCGCGCAAGCCGCCGAGCGGCGACCCGCGCGACGGGTTCATCAAGGACTTCGCGGCGGCGATCGGGCTGCCGGAGGACAAGGTCAGGGCGGCGTTCGAGTCGGTCGGCCCGCCGAAGGGCGCGCCGCGGCGCGGCAAGCGCTTCCGGCGCGGTCCGCACGGTCCCATGGGCGGCCCGCCGCCCGGCGGTCCGATGGGCGGGCCTCCGCCTCCGGGCGGGCCCGGGGGCCCGGGCGGTCCGCCGCCTCCGGATGGTCGCCGCGGCCGGCACGTCGGTCCTCCCGCCGATGTCGTGAGCAAGCTGGCGAAGGCGCTGGGCGTGGAGGAGGCGGACGTGAAGGCGGCGTTCGAGAAGCTCCGCACGAAGCACGAGGCGGAGGAGACGGCGCGCCGCGACGAGTTCGCGAGCGACCTGGCGAAGCGGCTGGGGCTCGACGTCCAGAAGGTCAAGGATGCGCTGGAGAGCGTCCGGCCCCATGATGGAAGGCGTGAGCGGCACTAGCCGGCAGTCGGATCCGCTGGTCCTCGTCGTGGACGACGAGGCGACGGTGAGGCAGGCCCTCGAGCGCGCGCTTGCGCTCGAGGGCTTCGCCGTTGAGACGGCGGACGGCGGGCTGACGGCGCTGGAGGCGGTGGCGCGGCGGCCGCCGGCGGTGATCGTGCTGGACGTGACGATGCCCGACCTGGACGGGGTTTCCACTTTGAAGCGAATGCGAGCGGGCGGGGTGGACGTGCCGGTCTGCATTCTGTCCGCACGCGATGAGGTCGAGGATCGCGTCGCCGGGCTTCAGGCGGGCGCGGACGACTACCTGGTGAAGCCGTTCGCTTTGGAGGAGCTGACCGCGCGGCTGCATGCGCTGCTGCGGCGGCACGGTGCGGATGGCTCGTCTTCGCTGGTTGTCGGTGATCTGGTGGTGGACCCGCGCCGCCACGTGGCTTCCGTTGCGGGGCGCGAGATGGACCTGACGAGGCGGGAGTTCGAGCTGCTGGAGACGTTCGCGCGGCATCCGGGGCAGGTGCTGTCGCGCGATCAGCTGCTGCAGCAGGTGTGGGGGTACAACTTCGACGTGGAGACGAACGTGGTGGATGTCTTCATTGGATATCTGCGACGCAAGCTGGAGGCGTCCGGGGAGGAACGGATGCTGCACACGGTGCGCGGGGTCGGCTGGGCACTGAGGCAATGAGGGACGTGCTGCGGCGCGTGCGCGTCGGGTGGCCGCGGAGCCTGCGGGGGCGGATAACGCTGGCGGCGATCTGCGCGCTGGCCGTCTGCGGGGTGGTGGCGGGGGTGCTGCTGCTGGCGGCGGTGGAGCGCGACGGGCGACGGGACGTGGACCGCGACCTTCAGGCGCGCGCGGCCGGGATCGGACACCGGCCGCCGCCGCGGGGTGCGTTCGGGCATGGGGGGATCGGAGTGCCGCCGCCGTTGCGGGCGGGTCGCGGGGGTGGTCTTCCCGGCGGGCCGGACGGTCCGGGGGGTCCTGGCGCTCCGCCGAACGACGAGGCGCTGCTCGCCGGAAGCGGAACGTTCGTGCAGGTGGCCGACCGCTCAGGGCAGATCGTGGATCAGCGCGGCGACGTGCCGGACAGCGCACCGGGGTTGCCGGCCGAGGACGGCCTCCGAACGGTGCAGATCGACGGCCACCCGTGGCGGGCGCTGACCCGGACCCTCGGCGGAGGCGACCTCCGAGTGGAGCTGTTCAGCACGCTCCAGCCGGTGGAGGACCGGGTGGCGCACATACGCGACCTGATCGTGGGCTTCGGGCTGGCGGCGCTGGCGCTGGCGGCTGTGGGAGCGTGGCTGTTGACTTCCTTGGCCGTGCGCCCGCTGGCGCGGCTGCGAACGGGAGCGGCCCGGGTGAGTGGGGCTTCAGATCTCGGGACGCCTCTGCCGGAGGACGAGGGTCCGGACGAGGTGCGCTCGCTGGCGCACGACCTGAACGAGATGCTGGCGCGGCTTCGTGCTTCCACCGACGCGATGGAGCGGGCGCTCGAAGCGACGCGGCGCTTCGCGGCGGACGCGGGCCACGAGCTGCGGACGCCGCTCACGGGCCTGCGGGCGACGCTGGACACGCTGGAGCGCAACCCGGATCTGCCGGTGGAGGAGCGCCAGGCGCTGCTGCGCGAGGTGACGGCGGAGCAGGACCGCATCGTGCACCTGCTGGAGGGGCTGCAGGCGCTGGCGCGCGGCGAGGCGGCAGAGGCGCTGCCGCGGGAGGACGTGGAGCTCGCGGACCTCGTGGATGCAGCGGTGTTCGCGGCGCGCCGCCGGCATCCAGGGGTGGAATTCCAGCTGGACGACGAGATCGACGGCGCGAACGTCTACGGCTGGCCGGGTGGACTGCGTCTGGTGGTCGACAACCTGCTGGACAACGCGGCGCTCCACGGGCGGCGGGAGGGGCGTGTGCACGTGGCGCTTGA
>DASVQK010000071.1:0-10408 GCA_036389105.1 Thermoleophilaceae bacterium | reverse complement strand
CTCGGCCTGGCAGGAGCGCGCGGGCGACGCCGCGAGCGCGGTGACGGTCGCGATCGGCGGCCGGCCGGTCCGGCTGTCGGAGTCCGGCACGTTCAGGCTCCGCCGGCGCGCGGCCTGCGGCCGCCTGCTGGTGGCCGTCGACGGCGCCGGCGGCCGCACCGCGGTGCGCCTGCGCCGCTGCCGGCCGCGCGGGCGCTGATCCGAAGCTAGCCGGGGTGCCGGTAGCCCGGCGACCACGGCGTGACCGGGCGCTCCTGGAGCTCGCCGTCCAGGTAGATGTCGCAGCGCTCGTTGAAGAAGCAGACGTGCTCCTTCACGCGGGCCGCGTCGCGCGTCGGCTGCTCGTAGAACCAGGCCAGATCCTCCTCCAGCTCGCCGCCGACGCGCACCGACCGGTACGAGGCGAACCCCTTGTAGGCGCAGCCCGTGCGCGTCTCGCTCGGCACGAGCAGGTCGGAGCGGACGTCCTCCGGCGGCACATACCAGCGCGGCGGCAGGCCGGTCTCGAAGATCACGCGTGCGCGGGTGGTGTCGGCCACGGTCTCGCCTCCCACCTCCACGCGCACGTGACGCGAGGTGTCCAGCACGTCCACGCGGTGGTACGGGTCGCGCACGTGCACGATCGCGGGCTCGTCCTCCTCGAGCCACTCGTCCACCTTCCCCCAGTAGAAGGCCACGAAGCCGGCCAGCGGCGGCGCGCCGTCGAGCGGCTCGGGGTAGGCCCAGGCGGCGTTCTCGCTCACGCGGTCGCCCACCCGCAGCGACCAGTAGCGGGCGTCGCCCTTGTACGGGCAGCGAGTGGTGTGCTCGCTGGGCTCGAGCAGGTCCATCCTGACCTCGGACTCGGGGAAGTAGTGCAGCGGCAGGTGGCCGGACTCGTGCAGCAGCCTGGGGTGGCGGGAGTCGACGACCGTCTCGCCCGCGAAGATCGCGCGCATCCGCCGCGGCGACTCCTCGAAGTAGATGACCCCCTTGCGCTTGGGGAGCTCGAAGTTGAACTCGCCCGCGGGATGCTGCCCGAACGGTCCGGTTCCCACGGTGAGGGCCATGACCCTCGTTTAGCAGATCGGGTTGCCCGGCGAACGCGCGCCGGGCGCTTACGGGCCTACGCCGCGGACGGCGCCTCGTCCTTCAGCATGCCGCCACCTTGCGCCCTGGGGGACGCACGCGCCGCGGCGCCCGCGCGGAGAGCGCGGGCGCCGCGAACGAGCGAGCGAGGGCCGCCGCTAGCTGGAGCGGCGGCGGGAGCGCGACGTGCCCGACTTGCGCGCGCCGCCGCCCGAGGAGCGCGAGGCGGTGGACTTGCGAGCCGTGCTGCGCCCGCCCGAGGAGCGCGAGGAAGCGGGCTTCCGGGCCGTGCCGCGGCCGCCGGACGAACGCGAGGCGCTCGACTTGCGGGCGGTGCTCCGCCCACCCGACGAGCTCGACTTCCGCCGGCTCGACTTGCGCCGGGCGGTCCTGCGCTCGGCCGCCGGGATCTCCTCGGTGGCCACGGCCTTGGTCAGCTGCGGGATGAGCTTGCCGAGGTAGTCGCGCATGCGCTCCTCCTCGCGGCGGATCCGCTTGGCGAGCTTCGCGGTCTCGCGGTCGCCCACGGTCTCGGCCAGCGTCTCGATCGCGACGTACGTGGCGATCTCCTCGGCCTCGTCCTGGTACTCCGTCTTGGCGTTCTTGAGCAGCTTCTCCTGCTCGCCGGTGCCGCGCAGCGCGTGCAGCGGACCGGTCGCGGCGGCGGCCCCGCGCTGCGCCAGCTCGGTGGCGCGCTGGGCGACCTCGGCCACGGCGCTCGGGCCGGGCACGCTGACGGTCTCGGCCTGGCCGCCGAGCTCCTTGATGCGGCGCTTGACGTCGCGGCCGTGCGTCTTCGTCTCCTTCAGGTGCTGCTGGAGGCGCTTCTTGTACGGCGCGCGGGTGGTCAGCTGGATGTGCGCCGCGAGCGCCGTCTCCAGCTGCTTCTCCTTCCCGTATGCCTCGTTCAGGTACTGGATCAACTTCAGATCCCTGGCATTTGGATCAGCCACGTCGAATGTCCCCTTCCATCGTCACGTTTCAGCTCTGGGTACGTCGATTGCCTCGGTTCCCTTACCCGCTACCGCTGCAATGCACTCGCGGTCAGCTGGCGCTCGTAGGCGCCGTGGCCCGTGAGGCACGTGGCCCCGCAGCGCGCGCCGAGCTCCAGGGCGCGCTGCACGTCGCCGTCGAACGCCGCCAGCCCGAAGGTGAACCCGGCGGCGAAGCTGTCGCCGCAGCCGTACGCGTCGCCAACCGGACCGGGCACCGGCGCGGCCGCCCACCTGCCGGTCCGGCCCTCCGACCCCTGCCACGCTCCACCCGCGGCGCCCGCGGTGGTCACCACCAGGCGCGGCGGCGGGTCGAACGCGCGGTAGCGCTCGCCGGGGTCCCTGCCGCTGCCCACCACCGCGTCCAGCGGCACCGCCGCCGCCTCGATCGCGTCCATCGTCCGCGCGGTCGCCACCAGCACCCGCGCGTCGCGCGCGGCGCGTAGCGCGTCGGGGTCGCCCGCGGTGAAGTAGACCGCGTCCACGCCGCGCAGCTCGTCCCATGGCAGCGGGTCGCCGCGGTCCGGCTGGAGCCGTCTGCCGATCACGGTGATCGTCCGCTCGCCCGCGTCGTCCACGAAGGTGAACGCGCGACGCGTCGGCTCGCCGGCGCGCGTGACGGAGCGGACGTCGACCCCGAGGCGCTCGAGCCCCTCGCGCGCGCGTGCGCCGATCTCGTCGTCGCCGAGCGCCGTGTACAGCGTGCACTCCCCGGCCAGCCGCGCGAGCTGCACGGCGGCCACGGCGCCGCCGCCCGCCGGCTCGACCCACGTCCGACGCGCGCCGACGATCTCCCCCGGCGCCGGCACCCGCTCCACCGACGCGTACTCCACCCACTCGACGTGGCCGATCACGGCGGTGCGCATCGGACCTAGCCCGGTGAGCCCGGCGGAGCGGCCATGACCTCCACGCGGTGCCCGGCCGGGTCGCGCACGAAACAGCGCGGGGCGCCCCAGTGCTCGGCGCGCGGCTCGGGCGCGTGCCCGCCCGCCTCGAGCGCCGCGAAAGCGCGCTCGTAGTCGTCCACCACCACCGCGGTGTGGCCCTCCGGCGGCGCGACCGGCTCGTCGGCGAACAGCAGGTGGATCTGCGTGGGACCGCTCTGGAGCCAGTCCGCCCGCGCGGCCAGCGACGGCGGCGGCTCTACACGCCGGAAGCCGAGCAGCTCCCAGAAGGCCGCGCACTCGGCGGCCTGCCCGCGCCGCACCTCGAGGCTCACGTGCTGGAGCACGGGGTCAGGACCGGGCCACCGGGCGGCCGCCTACGGCGGCGTGCCGGCACCGCCGCTGGGAGTGCCCGAGCTGGGCGGCGTGGCCCCGCCCGTCCCCTGGTCCTGCCCGCCGGGAGTGCCGCCGCCGGTGCCGCCCGCTGTCCCGCCGGCCGTGCCCCCGCCCGTCGCGCCCCCGGCGGGAGTGCCGCCCGTCGGCCCGCCGGAGGGGGTCGCGCCCGACGTGGTCCCCGAGGAGGATGCCGAGTCGTCCTTCCGCTTCTTCTTCTTGGGCTTGGTCGCCGGCGTGTCCGTGACCGGCGCGACCGGGGCCGGCGGCTCGACGGTCTTGCTGCCGCCGCCGTCGTCGTCGCCGCCCGACGCGATCGCGACGATCACGATCAGGAGCAGGATCGCCACGCCCAGCGCCACCGCGCGGCGGCGCCAGTAGATCGCTTCCTGGCTTGTGCGCCCGCCCTCCAAGCGGGCCGACCGTACCACGCCGTGTGGGCCGCGTGCCCGCATCGGCGCCGTCGCGGCGCGGACGGCTGCTTCGTCTAGCGGTGGCGCTTGGCCGCGCAGGTCCGCGCCTGGCGCCGCAGCGTGCGGCTGCGGCCGTCGGCCAGGTGCGTTCGAGCGCGGATCGTGTAGATGCGGTCGTGCCGCACGCGGCGCAGCGCGATTCGCCGCTTGAACGGGGCCTTCTTGTCGAGATGCGCGCGCCCGCGGCCGACCTGGAACTCCACGCTGCTGATCAGCTTGGCGTCGCGGCCGGTCACGCGTGCCAGCACGCGCCCCGTGGCGCACCGGCGCCTGCCCCTGCCCCTGCCGTGCCGCCGCTGGCCGGCGCGGTAGCTCAGCCGCAGCTTGAGCCGCGCCTTGCGCTTCGGGGCGGCACTCGCGCGCGGCGGCGGGGTGGCGTCGCGCAGCAGCACCATCCCGCCGAGCACGCCCACGTAGACGCTGCCGTTGTCGGGGCCGATCGTGATCGGCGCGTAGTTGTTGTTGTAGCCGAGGCCCTCGCCCGCCAGCCGGCTGTAGACCGTCCGGCCGGTGGCGAAGTCGAGCGCGGTGAGGTACCAGAAGTCGCCGTCGGGATCGGGCGGCTTGGTGTAGGCGTACACCAAGCCGTTGGCCAGCGACAGCTTGGGCACCACCGTCGGGGCCACCTCGTTGCTCTTCCAGACCGTCCGGCAGCCGTCCAGGCCCGGGTTCAGGTCAACCCGCTGGAGGCCGGGCGTGGTCGTCTTCCCGCTCTCGGTGGCGTCGGGCCCGGTGTAGCCGTAGTTGTTCTCGACCACCATCGCGCGACCCGCCGCGATCAGCGAGTTGTCGGTCGCGCTGGCGCCCTTCTCGAACACGGGCTGCTTGCACACCACGCGGCCGCCCGCCACGGACCTGCCGCGCCGGTAGACGACGATGTTCATCGGGTCGGCGTTGTCGGTGATCGACACCAGGCCGTCGTCCATGATCGTCGGCGTGGTGCCCGAGCCGGCGTCGGCCTGGCCGGGCTTGTGGATCCCGCTGTTGGGATACACCTCGCGCCAGGTCACCTTCGGCTCGCCCGCTGGGCCGGCGTCGAATCGGTAGAGCGCCTGGCTGCTCACGATGTAGACGCCGCCGTCGTCGTCCACCGAGAACGAGTTCTGGATGTCCTCGCCGGCCAGCTGCATCGAGTGCACCGCGCCGCTCGCGGGCTCCACGGTCCCCACCACCCCGCTCGCCGTGACGAACCAGTAGCGCCCCGACCAGTCGGGCAGCGCCGAGAAGCCCTTGTCGGTGAGCGGGATGGCGCCCGTCAGGTCGTAGCTGCGCTCGATCTCGAAGCCGGGCGCCGGGGTCTCCCTGATCACGTACATGTGCTTG
This sequence comes from Thermoleophilaceae bacterium, assembly GCA_036389105.1. Taxonomy (GTDB): domain Bacteria; phylum Actinomycetota; class Thermoleophilia; order Solirubrobacterales; family Thermoleophilaceae; genus AC-37. The sequence continues at coordinate 5,275 of DASVQK010000071.1, read as the reverse complement.
TCGTTGGTCAGGACGACCGCGCGGTCCAGGTGGTCGAGGTAGAAGTAACCGCCGCCCGCGAAGTCGTTGAACACCCTGCCCTGCGGGTCCGGCTGGCGCGGGGGCAGCGTCATCGAGGCCAGCGTCTCGAGCGTGTTCGGGTCGAACATGAAGAGCGTGGGCCGCCCGAGGCCGACGCACACGGTCACGAGCCGGCCCCTGGTGTCGAACGTGATCGATGCGCAGTCGGCCGACTGGAAGGTGGACAGCCGCTGCATGCTGCGGCCGAGCGGACCGGGGCCCACGTTGGCGTCGGTCTGGTAGGCGTCGTTGTGCAGGTTGCTGCGGTCGTTCGGCGCCATGAACGGGTGGCGCGGCGGCCGCGCCGCGCTCACCGGGTGCTGCACGGCGGGGGCGCCGAAGAACTCCTGCGGCGGTGTGCCGGGGCCCTCCGGGATCGGGGACGCAACCGTGGCGGCGGGGCATGCGCAGGGGGCCAGCGCCGCCGTCGCGACGACGACGAGTCGACCCAGGCTCTGGCTGCGGCGGCGCACGCCTGGATTGTCCTCCTATGGGAGTGGGGGAAGCGGCGGTAGCAGCGGGGCCGGCTCGCTCGACGGCGGCGGGGGCGGCGGGGGCGGCTCGGGGCTGGGCTTGGCGGCCGGCAGCACGATCCGGCTCCTCGGCTTGGCGATCGAGCGCCGCTTGAGCGCCGAGCGCACCCATGCCGCCAGCGCGTCGAACGGCGGCCGCGGCTGCCCGTCGAGCCCGACGATCCCGAGCTGGAAGTACGCACCGGCGTGGTTGGGCGGGGGCACCACCAGGCCGTACTGGAGCATCTCGCGCACGCGCGCGTTGCGCTGGGCGATGGCGAAAGCGCGCGGCAGGTACTTGGACTGGCGCGCCTCCGAGATCCGGCGGCTGCCCGCCTGGAAGTAGCCGAACTCGGTCAGGTTGAGCTGAAGCGGCCGCCGCCGCGACCCCACCAGTGCCCTGACCCTGCTGAGCCGGTCGAGGGCCGACGTGAGCCGCGGGAGGGTCCCGATCGTCACGTTGTCGCTTCCCTTGTACCGGTAGTTCGGCGGGTGCATGAAGTCGTAGGGGTGGTGCGCGTAGGCGTCCGCGCGGAGCGCGCCGCCGGGTGCGGGGATCGCGGCGGCGCAGGTCTTGTCGGGCTTGTAGCGCTTGGTCACGCAGGCCGCCCGGCGCAGGAACTCGAGCGGCGCCACGGACTTGCCGCGGACGCCGAACGGCGCCGTCTCGCCCATCAGCACGGTGGCCTTCGGGTCGGCCGACTTGATCCCGGCGTACCCGGCCAGGTAGAGGCTGCGATAGATCGCCGGGCTCTCCGCGAGCGGGGACAGCCACGACACGTAGTTGGGCTCGTTCCAGAGCGAGTAGCGGTCCACCCGCCCCTCGAAGTGCTCGGCCACCGCACGGGCGAAGTCGCCGAACATCCGCGCGTCCGGCCGGTTGGGGCCGATCCTGCGGTCGGCGGCGGCGAACGCGGGGGCGGGGCCGGTCAGGATCAGCTGCACGCGGATGCCGTTCGCGGCCGCGGCGTCGACCATCTGGTCGTGGCGCTTCAGGTAGTACTCGGGGCGCTCCGGCGGCGTCTCCAGCTTGGCCTGCGGGCCCAGCACCGACGCCCAGGTCACCACCGCGCGCATGCGCGTGACCCCGAGCGTGCGGGCCTGCTCGAAGGCACGGTCGCGCTGGTAGTAGGCCTGGTCGAGGAACACCGGGTCGTCGGCCAGGGCCATCTCCATCCGCTTGCCGGCGGCCGCCGGCGCGGGCACGAGCAGGGCGAGGGCCAGCACCCCCGCACAGGTCCATCCTGCCCCGCCTCGACCCCCGCCGCGCACGCGCCGAAATGTAGACAGTCGCCCCCGCTTTCTCCAGCGGCGGCCGTCGCTACATTGGGGCCGGATGGTCGAGATCGCGCAGCGCACGCTGGACAACGGCCTGCCGCTCGTCCGGCTGGCCATGCCCGGCACCCGCGCGCTCACGGCGCTCGTGGCGTTCGACGCCGGCGCTCGCACCGAGCGCGCCGAGGAGAACGGCATGTCGCACTTCCTCGAGCACCTGGTCTTCAAGGGCGGCGAGAAGTACCCGACCTATCGCGACGTCAACGAGACCGCGGAGCGGCTGGGCGCGCAGCTGAACGCCTACACGTCGCACGACCTGGTGGCGTTCCACATCACCTGCCGGTCGGAGGCGGCCATGCCAGCCATCGACCTGCTCACCGACTTCGTGGCCAACGCACGCCTGGACGCCGAGGAGCTCGACCGCGAGCGCGGGGTGGTCATCCAGGAGATCGCGCGCGCCAAGGACCAGCCCGCCACCGTGGCCGACCACCTGCTCGACGAGGCCACGTACGGCCGGCACCCTCTGGGCCGACCCGTGCTGGGGCCGGCGGAGCACCTGCGCTCGTTCTCGCGCGAGGCGATCGTCGCCTTCCGTGAGCGGCAGTGGGCGCCGGCCCGCGGCGGCGCGTTCGTGGCCGGCGACCTGTCGCACGTCGACGACGACGCCGCGGGCCGGGCCCTGCTGCGCTTCCCCGCGCGCAACGGCACGCCGGCGGTCGAGCGCGCGCCGGAGTTCGAGCGCCGCGTGGCCGTCGAGGAGCGCGACACCCAGCAGTCGCACCTGCGCCTCCACTGGCGGCCGAAGATCGACCCCTACGACATCCGCCAGCGCGCCGCGCTCACCGTCTACTCCACGCTGCTGGGCGGCTCGATGGGCTCGCGCCTGTTCGACGAGATCCGCGAGCAGCGCGGGCTCTGCTACGCCATCCGCTCCTACGGCTCGGCGCACTCGGACGCTCCGCGGCTGGACGTGGCGTCGGGCCTCGACTCCGCCAAGTGCCCCGAGGCCTATGCCCGGATCCGGGAGATCGTGGCCGACCTGGCGCGGAACGGGCCGCGCGACGGCGAGGTGGAGCGCGCCCGGGCGTACGCCGCCGGCTCAACCGTCCTGTCGCTCGAGAGCACCGGCGCGGTGGCCAGCCGCGCCGCGCGCAGCCGGATCGTGTTCGGCGACTCGAGCTCGCCGGACGAGACCATCGCCGCGCTCGACGCGGTGACCGAGGACGACGTGCGCGAGGTGGCGCGCGAGCTGGACGCCGACCCGGTGGTGGCCTGCGTGGGCCCGCACGGGGCCGGGGACTTCGACTAGCGGCTCAGCTGACGGCTATCCCGCCATCGCCGTCCACGCGCAGCGACACGCGCCCGGCCAGCAGCTCGAGCAGCTCGGCGCCCACCAGGTCGCGCCGCCAGCCGCGCAGCGTGCGCACGTCGGGCTCGTCGCGGCCCGCGCGGAAGGACATGACGATCTCCGTCAGGTCGGCGCGCGAGGCCACCAGCTCGTAGGCAAGCCCCGCGCTGCTCACGCGGTGTCGCACCAGCGCCTCGCACAGCGAGATGCGCGGGGCGTCGCCGGCGTCGGGCTCCACGCGCGTCAACTCCTCGACCGGCGGGGGCTCGGCCTCGCGGCCGCGGCGCACGACGTCCAGCACCGCGTCGCCGCGGCGGCGGCCCAGGTCAGGGCGAACGCCGCGGATGGCCTGGAGCTCGCGCACGGTCTCGGGCTGGCGGCGCGCGACCTCCACCAGCGCCACGTCGGCCAGGATCCCGCCGAGCGGACGGTTCTCCTCGGCGGCGGTCCGCTCGCGCCATGCGGCCAGCTCCCTGGCCACCGCCCGCTGGCGCGGCCGCATCTGGCCCACGCGGGGGAGACGCCGCCACGCCTCGTCGGGATCGCGCTCGTCGGTGATGTCCTCCAGCCGCCGGCACTCCTCGCGCGCCCATTCCAGGCGGCCGGACTTGGCCAGGCGGGACTGGAGCTCGTCGGACAGCGCCAGCAGGTCCTCCACGTCCGCCGCCGCGTACTCGAGCTGCTCCTGCGTCAGCGGACGGCGGTCCCAGCGCGTGAAGCCGGCGGACTTGGAGAGCCGCTTTCCGCACACGCGCGCAAGCAGGTTGCCGTAGCCGGTCTGCGCGCTGAAGCCGGCGAATCCCGCGGCGATCTGGGTGTCGAAGAGATTGCGCGGCTGGACGCCCCACTGGCGGCGGAGGATCGCCACGTCCTGGCTCCCGGCGTGGAAGACCACCTCCACCTTCGGGTCCTCCACCACCTCGGCCAGCGGCCCGTGGTCAAAGCCCCCGTCCAGCGGGTCGAGCACCTCGATCGCCGCCGGCTGGCCGCTGCCGGGGGTGGAAACGGCCACCTGCACCAGGCAGAGCAGCGGCCGGTAGCGGCCCTCCGAGACGAACTCGGTGTCCAGCGCCATGCGGCCGTCGGCGCGCGCGCGCTCGGCCAGCTCGGCCGGCGCCAGTCCGCTTACTGGGGCCGCAGCCTTCGCGACCGTGCTGGGTTTCACCATCGGTGCTCCTGCCGGATCGACATCCCCCGGCTGACCGGCGCGTGCTCCGGCTAGCCTCTCTCGGAATGCCTAAGGTAGCCGCGATCGCCGCGCTGGCCACGGCGCTCGCGCTGGTCGCGGGGCCGCTGGCGGGCGCCGCCGAGGCGCGCGTGCCCAACTCGTTCGTCGGCGTCGTGGCGGACGGTCCGCTGCTCGACTCGTCCAGGGTCCCCATGCAGACGGAGTTCGACGCGATGGTGGGCCAGGGCGTGGAGTCTGTGCGGATGGTGGTGGACTGGAGCTCGGCGCAGCCGTACGCGACCAGGGACGACGTGCCCGCCTCTGAACGTGCGCGCTACAGCCGCGACGAGGGCGGCGTGCCCACCGACTACTCGGTGATCGACCGCGTGGTGGAGAGTGCGGTGCGCCGCCACATGACCGTGATCCCGGTGATCATGATCGCCCCGCCGTGGGCCGCCCGCCACCCGGGCGTCTTCGCGTCGCCGCCCAAGGGGACCGGCGCGTACGCGCGCTTCGCGGCGGCGATGGCCAGGCGCTACGGACCAGCGGGCTCGTTCTGGGCCGAGCGCCCCGAGCTGCCGCCGGCGCCGGTGCGGGAGTGGCAGTTCTGGAACGAGCCCAGCCTCACCTACTTCTGGAGCGACCGCCCGTGGCAGAAGGACTACGTGGCTCTCCTGCGCGCGGCGCGGCGCGCCGTGAAGGGGGTCGATCCGGGCGCGAGGGTGATCCTGGCCGGGCTGCCCAACCGGAGCTGGCCCGACCTGGAGTCGCTCTACAAGCTGGGCGCGCGCAACCTGTTCGACGTCGTCGCCATCCATCCGTTCACGGGACGGGTGCACGGGGTGATCGACATCCTCGACAAGGTGCGCCGCGTGATGCGCAAGCGCAAGGACCGCAAGAAGCCGCTGATGG
>DASVQK010000070.1:0-11054 GCA_036389105.1 Thermoleophilaceae bacterium | reverse complement strand
AATCGTGTTCAATGCGCTCGATGAGGCTTCTCGCGGCCAGCGCCGTCGCCTGCGCCACGCTCGCCTTCGCCTGCCAGGCGCAGGCGGCGTCCACGCGCGAGCTCGGCTACCCCGCGGCCTCGCCGTTCCCCGCGGCCGACTGCCCGGACAACTGCCAGGCCGTGGCCCAGGTCAGCGGCATGCAGGTCGCGCTCGGCAGCGTCCGCAACCCGTTCCGCGTCAGCAAGCCGGGCTACATCGTCGCCTGGACGGTGCGGCTGGGCAACCCCAACACCGACCAGCTCAACTTCTTCAAGGGCACCTACGGCAGCGTTCCGCAGGCCCGGCTCTCGGTCTTCAAGTCGCTCAAGAGCAAGCACCGCTACCGGCTCCAGGCCCAGAGCGACCTGTTCAAGGTCGAGCCCTACTTCGGCTCCACGCCCACCTTCGTCCTCAAGAAGCCGCTGCGCATGCACACCAACGAGATCCTCGGGCTGACGGTGCCCACCTGGGTGCCGGCCTTCGCCCACGGGCTCGACAACCACCAGGCCTGGCGGTCCTCCCACCAGGGCAGCGACTGCACCGCGACAACCCCGCCCCAGGGCGCTCACCAGACGGTCAGGACCGTGAAGGTCTACGAGTGCCTCTACCGCACGGCGCGACTGCTCTTCAGCGCCACGTTCGTGCCGGACCCGACCCCCACGGCCAAGAAGCCCAAGCGGACCGATCGTTAACGCGCCTGCCGCGTGCGCGGCGGCGTTTCCGGCGGTACCATCGCGGGCGTGTCCACCGAGGGATGGGTCTTCATGGTCGGCTTTCGGGTCTTCGATGTCGGCCTGCTGGTGGTCTGGCTGGTGTGGTTCTTCCGCCTCCGCGACGACGACGACTCGTCTGACGACGACGGTCCCGGCGGCGGCGGGCCCGACCCCGCTCCGCGTGACGGCCCCGGCGGCGGCGGCTTCCGGCTGCCGCTCGGCCCCACGGACCCGGGGGGCAGGCGCCTGCGCGATCACGTGCGCCCCGGCCGGCCGCAGCGAAAGCGCGGACCCGAGCCCGTGCCGCGAACGGTCCCGGCGCGTGTCAGGCAGCCGCAGACGCCGGTCCCGGCCCACCGGCGCTAGCGCCTTCGGGCCGCGCGCTACCTCTCGACGGCGGGCAGGCGGCGCCCGCAGTGCGGGCAGTCGTTCACGTCCATCGGCGCGAGCTGCTCGAGGGAGCAGCCGCACAGCCTGAGGTTCTCCACCGCCCACGGCAGGTTGCTGGGGGAGGGGGCCAGCGGGAGGACCTTGCCGACGACCTCGAACTCCTCGCCGGTCTCGCGGTCCACGTAGACGGTTCCCGGCTCCACCTCGCGGATCAGCTCGCGGTCGGACCGGGCCCTCAGCCTGTACCTCTGGCGCTCGCTCACGGCGCGGAAACATATCGGGTGTCCGGGCGGCCGGGGACCATCTGCCGACTGTGCGCATCCTGATCTTCCACGGCTACCTGCTGCGCGGCACCGGCAGCAACATCTACAACGCGTCGCTGGTCAGGGCGCTGGCCGGCCTGGGCCACGAGGTGCACCTGCTGTGCCAGGACCGCGCCGCCGCCGAGCTGCCGTTCGTGGACGCCGTCGGCCGCTGGCGGGACGGCCGCCTGCACGTGGAGACGCTGCGCGAGCCGGTGCGCTGCACGGTCTACCTGCCGGACATCGGGCGGACGCTGCCCGTGTACGTGGCGGACGCCTACGAGGACTTCGACGCGGTGCCATTCGCGGAACTCGACGACGCGGGCCTGGACCGCTACCTCGACTCCAACGTCGCGGCCGCGCGCGAGGTGGCGGACGCGGTGGGGGCCGAGGCGGCGCTGGCCAACCACCTGGTGGCGGGGCCCGCCATCCTGGCCCGGGCGATCGGCGGCCGCGTGCCATACGCCGTCAAGATCCACGGCAGCGCGCTGGAGTACCTGGTGCGGCCGCACCCCGAGCGGTTCCTGCCGCTGGCGCGCGAGGGGCTCGCCCGGGCGGGCGGGGTGCTGGTGGGGTCGCACCACACGGCGGAGAGCCTCTGGGAGGTGATGGGCGATCCCGGCCTGCCCGCCCGCACCAGGCTCGGTCCGCCGGGCGTGGACGTGCACGCCTTCCGGCCCCGCCCGCCGGAGGAGGCCGCACGCGGGCTCACGGCGCTGGCCGACCGGCTGGAGGCCGACCCGCGCGCGGGCTGGGGCGGGGAGCCCGGTGCCGCGGACGCCCTGCGCGAGCTCGATCCCGCGCGCGACCGGATCGTGGCCTACGTTGGCAAGCTGATCGTCTCCAAGGGCGTCGACCTGCTGCTGGCCGCCTGGCCGCTGGTGGCCGCCCGCGTGCCCGACGCGCGGCTGTGCGTGGTGGGGTTCGGCACCTACCGGGACGGGCTGCGTCGCCTGGCGGCGTCGCTGGCCGCCGGCGACCTGGCCGGGGCGCGCGAGGTGGCCGCGCGCGGGCGCGAGCTGGAGGGCGGGCCGCCGGGGGAGCTGGGCTACCTGGCCGGCTTCCTGGACGGTCTGGACGGCTCGGCGCGCGAGGGCTACCTGGCCGCCGCCGCCCGGGCATTCGAGCGCGTTCACTTCACCGGAGCGCTCGAGCACGGCGACCTGCCCGACCTGCTGCCGGCCTGCCAGGCGCAGGTCGTGCCCAGCACGTTCCCGGAGGCGTTCGGGATGGTGGCGGTCGAGGCGGCCGCGTGCGGGGCGCTGCCGCTGTCGGCCGCCCACTCCGGGCTGGCCGAGGTCACGCGCGCCTTCTTGCCCGTCGTCGAGCCGGACGTTGCCCGCCTGCTGTCGTTCGCACGCGGCCCGGGCGCGGTGGACGAGATCGCCTCTAAGCTCGTGGACTGGCTCGAGCTGCCGGACGACGCGCGCCTGCGCGCCAGCCGCGCCCTGTCCGACCTGGCGCGCGAGCGCTACGGCTGGGAGCGCGTGGCGGAGGGCGTGATCGCGGCGGCCGAGGGGCGGCTGGCCGACCTGCCGGAGCCGTCCGCGTGAGCGCCGAGTCGGGCCGCGCGAGCGGATAATCTTCGCCGGCCTTGCCCGCCGCCGGACACACGCGTATCCCCCTGCTCGCGGCGCCCGCCCTGGCCGCGGCGCTGCTGCTGGCCGGCTGCGGCAAGCAGGAGGCGCCCGACCTCGTGAACGGCAAGACCCTGTTCGCCGGCAAGGCGCGCTGCGGAAGCTGCCACGCCCTGGCGCGGGCCAACACCAAGGCCGCGGTGGGCCCCAACCTGGACTTCTCCTTCGTGGCCGACAAGCGGGCGGGCCTGGGCCGCACCTCCATCCGGGACTTCGTGCTCAACCAGATCGCCCATCCGCGCAAGGGCAGCGCGATGCCCGCGGGGCTGGCCAAGGGCCAGGACGCCCGCGACATCGCCGCCTACGTGGCGTACGCGGCGGGCGCGCCCGGCAAGGACACCGGACTGCTGGCCTCCGCCGGGCAGGTCACGAGCGGGCCGCCCGCCGTCGCCAAGGGCGGCGTGCTCAACATCCCGGCCAACCCCACCGGTGCGCTGGCGTTCGTCACCAACAAGGCCAGCGCTCCCGCGGGCTCGATCAAGTTCGTCATGCCCAACAAGTCGCCCGTGCAGCACAACATCGCGCTCAAGCCCCCGGGCAAGGGCGCCGGCCCCGTGGTGGGAGCGGGCGGCACCTCGTCGTTCAGCACGACGCTCAAGCCCGGCAGCTACGTGTACTTCTGCGAGGTGCCGGGCCACGAAGAGGGCGGCATGAAGGGCACGCTGACCGTCAAGTAGCGCCACCTTCCTGACTTGAGGTCGCTATGCGACCTCAAAGCAGGACGGTGCCGGAAAAAGCAGCTTGGGAGGGAGGAGCCGCCACCCTCCGGCCACCCCTTATCGCTGCCGTTCAGTCCACGAGCGGAGCGAGCTCCCGCACGAGCGGAGCGCTGCCCGCCACCAGACCGACTGGCTCGCCGCCGAGCTCCTCCACGACCCCACCCGCCTCGACCACGAGCAGGCGCCCCGCCGCCCAGTCCCACGGCTTGAGCCCGCGCTCGTAGTAGCCGTCCAGCCGGCCGGCGGCCAGCCAGGCGAGGTCCAAGGCCGCGGCCCCCGCCCGTCGCACGTCGCGCACGGCCGGCAGCAGCCGCGCCGCCACGTCGGCCTGCCGAGCGCGCATGCCGGCGTCGTAGGAGAACCCGGTGGCCACCAGCGCCCGCTCCAGAGGCACCCCCTCGCGCATCTTCAAGGCCATGCCGTTCAGAGACGCCCCGTCCCCCTGCTCCGCCGAGAAGAGCTCGTCGCGCACGGGGTCGAAGACGACGCCCACGGAGCCCTCCAGCGCCACGCTCACGGCCCACTGCGGGATCCCGTACAGGAAGTTGGTGGTGCCGTCCAAGGGGTCCACCACCCAGCGCCGGCCGCTCGAGCCGGGAGCGGCGGCGCCCTCCTCGCCCAGGAGCCCGTCGTCGGGGCGCTCGCGCCCCAGCACCGCCACGATCGCGTCCTCGGCCTCGCGGTCGGCGTCCGACACCATGTCGGTGGACGACGACTTTCGCTCCACGCCGCGCGCGGGACCCCCGAAGCGCCGCAGGAGCAGCTCGCCGGCCGACCGCGCGGCCAGCTCCGCGAGCTCCAGGTCGGTCAGCTGACCGCTCGCACGACTAGGACCACCGCCACTACCGCGGCCACCACGATCACCACGTAGATCAGGAAGCGGAACGCCTCCGCCTCGGAGCGGAGCGGGTTCAGCACGATCCGCAGCCTCCCCTAGAGGATGTAGATCGTCGTGTAGACGATGACCCACATCACGTCGACGAAGTGCCAGTAGATGCCCGGCACCTCCACGCCCCGGTGCTCCTTGGCCGAGAAGTGGCCGCGGAACGCCCTGATCGTGGCGAACGACAGCAGCGTGAGCCCGACGAACACGTGCGCCCCGTGCAGGCCGGTGAGCCCGTAGAAGATCGTGCCCTGCGCCGAGTCGGCCGGCGCGAAGCCGATGTGCACGTACTCGTTGATCTGGATCGTGAGGAAGGTGAGGCCCAGGAGGAACGTGGTGGCCAGGCCCGCGCGCATGCCGAAGCGGTTCTCGTTCTTGGCCGAGACCAGCGCCCAGTGCATCGTCAGGCTGGACGAGAGCAGGATGGCCGTGTTGACCCCCGCGACGGCCACCGGCAGCTCGGTGCCCTCGGCCGGCCAGTGCGAGTGGTTCACGACGCGGATGAAGAAGTACGCCGTGAAGAACGCTCCGAAGAGCATGATCTCCGAGATGATGAAAAGCAGCATCCCGAGGAACTGGGCCTCGATCCGCGAGGACTGGTTGGCCGGCGGCGGGCCGTGGTGGTCGTGCTCGGCGTGGTCGGGCCCGTGGCCGACGGCGATCGAGGCGGACTCCATCAGGCGGTCGCCCCCTCCTTCGCCTCGGCGTCGGACACCACCACGTGCTCCACCGGCTTCGACGTGGACGCCTTGATCCGCTCGATCAGGTCGCCGCGCAGCCAGCCCGAGCGCTGGGCCGGGAACGTGGAGATCACGATCTCGTCCACCGCGTAGAACTGGAGCGCGTTCTGGACGGCCGTGAACGGGTCGGGGTCCATCACCTGGCCGATGGCCTCGAGCCCCTCGTCGTGCAGCAGCTCCAGCGTGTGCGCGAGCCGCCTGTGGGCGTCGCCGTGCTCGCCGCCCTCGCCCTGCGGGCAGATGACGATGAAGCTGCGCCGCTTCTCGGCCGCCTTGCCCTTGAGCAGGCCGATGAGCGGCTTGCCCCCCACGGTCTGGTTGGCCACGACCAGCGTGTGCAGGGTGCCCGCGCGGTCGGCGTCGAGGTCCACCACCACGTGCTCAACGGGCAGCCCCGAGGCGTCACGCACGCGATCCACCAGGTCGCGCCGCAGCCAGCCCGAGCGCGTGTCGGGATGGGTCGAGATGATCACCTGGTCCGCCCCGTAGGCCCCGATCGCGTCCATCGTGGCCGAGTAGGGGTCGGGGTCCATCACCTCGCCGTCGGCGTCGATGCCCACCTCGCGCAGCTGCGCCAGCGTGGTGGCCAGGCGGTTCTCGGCCGCCGTGCGCACCGACTCGTCGTAGATCACGTAGCCGCTCTTCGGCTGGTTCTGGGGGCAGACGACGGTGACGTGGAACGGGTCTCCCTGCTTGTGCGCCTCCTCGGCGTGGGACTTGACCGCGTCGATCAGCGCCTTGCCGCCCACCGTCTCGTTGGCGACCACGACGATGCGGTGCGGCGTCGTGCTCATTCGCCGGACACCCCCGCCGCCGCCGTGCTGCCGGCGCCCACCGGCTCGCGTTCCTTGAACACCCCGTGCACCGCGCCGGGCACCCCGAACTCGTACGGGCCGCCCACCACGGTGGGCACGTCGTCGAAGTTGAAGATCGGCGGCGGCGAGCTGACCTGCCACTCGAGCGTGTGGGCGCGCCACGGGTTGCCGTCGGCGGCCGGCCCGTGCCGCCAGCTGGCGATCATGTTGTAGACGAAGATCAGGAACGAGAGCCCGAACAGGAAGCCCGAGATCGAGATGATCGCGTTGAGCGTGGCGAACTGGCTGGAGTAGTCGGCCACGCGCCGCGGCATGCCGTCGATGCCCACGAGGTGCATCGGCCCGAACGTCAGGTTGAAGAACACGAACGAGAGCCAGAAGTGGATCTTGCCGAGTCCCTCGTCGTACATCCGGCCCGTCATCTTGGGGAACCAGTGGTAGATCCCGGCGAAGATCGTGAAGACGCTGCCGCCGAACAGCACGTAGTGGATGTGGGCCACCACGAAGTACGTGTCCGACACGTGGATGTCGAACGGGATGACCGCGAGCATGATGCCGCTGATCCCGCCGAGCGTGAACATCGTGATGAACCCCAGCGCGAAGAGCATGGGCGTTCGGAGGTGGATCACCCCCCGCCACAGGGTGGCTAACCAGGAGAAGATCTTGATCCCGGTGGGCACCGCGATCAGCATCGTGGTGAGCATCATCGGCACCCGCAGCCACGGGAACATGCCGGAGACGAACATGTGGTGCGCCCAGACGGTGAAGCCGAGCACCACGATCGCCATCAGCGAGAACGCCATCATCCGGTAGCCGAACACGGGTTTCCGCGCGTGCGAGGAGATGACCTCGCTGATGATCCCGAAGCCGGGCAGCATCATGATGTAGACCGCCGGGTGCGAGTAGAACCAGAAGACGTGCTGGTACATCAGCACGTCGCCGCTCCTCCCGGGATCGAAGAAGTGCGTGCCCAGCGCGCGGTCGAAGAGGACGAAGAACTGGGAGCCGGCGATGAACGGCGTGGCGATGACCACGAGCAGCGACGTGGTGAAGTTGGCCCACACGAGCAGCGGCATGCGCCAGAACGTCATGCCCGGCGCGCGCATGGTGATGATCGTGACCAGGAAGTTGAGCGCCGTGGCGATCGACGACGCGCCGGCGAACTGCACCGCCACGTTGAAGAACGTCTGCCCGAGCTGCTGGTCCACCGACAGCGGCGCATAGGAGGTCCAGCCGGTGGCGAACGCGCCGCCCGGGGCGAAGAAGCTGACCAGCATCATGATGCCGGCCATCGGCAGCATCCAGAACGACAGCGCGTTCAGGCGCGGGAACGCCATGTCCGGGGCGCCGATCATGAGCGGGATCACGTAGTTCGCGATCCCGGCGAACACCGGGATGATGAACAGGAAGATCATCAGCGACGCGTGCACCGAGAACAGCCCGTTGAACGTGTTGGGCGACACGAACTGCGTGCCCGGCGATGCCAGCTCGGCGCGCATGACCATGGCCATCACGCCGCCGACCACGAAGAAGAAGAAGGTGGTGCAGATGTACTGCAGCCCGATCACCTTGTGGTCGGTGTTCACGCGGAAGTAGTCGCGCCACGTGTGGGCGCCGTGGCCCGAGTGGTCCTCGGGCACCGTGGGCGCGCCGGACGCCCAGCGGAACCAGTAGTCGAAGCAGCCGATCCCGACCAGGAACGCGAGCGGCACCGAGATCAGGCAGACCGTGGTGATCGCGTTGCCGTCGATCAGCGGATCCCAGCCGTAGAGCGCCCGCACGCCCACGTCGATCCCGAAGCCCACCAGCAGGCCGATCGGGACCGAGAGCGCGGCCCGGTACCAGCCGGGCGCTCGGAGTCTGGCGGCGATCGTCACTGAGCTTTACCTCCTGATGTTCCGGTCGGCTCGATGAGGAACTGGACGAGCGCGTCGATCTGCTGGCGGGAGAGCTGCTGTTCGAACGTCTTGGGCATCGTACCCTTCGGGAACCCGGGAACGACGAAGGCGTCGGGGTCCACGATCGACTGCCTGACGTAGGCCGCCGGGGGCGCCCCCTTGCCGTACTTCTTGGCGTCCTCGAGCAGCTTGTCGAGGTCGGGCCCCACCTTGCCGGTCGAGCCCGCCGCGGCCAGGGTGTGGCAGCCGCCGCAGCCGCCAGTTGCGAACACCTGCTTGCCGGCGCCCGCCCCGCCCGCCTGCGGCTTGGCCGTGCCCGCGCCGCCGCCCGGCCTGGCCGTCGTGACGCCCGCCTTCTTCGCGATCCATGCGGTGAACCGCTGCTGCGGGATCACGTGCACGGTGTTGCGCATCAGCGCGTGGCCTGCTCCGCAGAGCTCCGTGCACACCACGTCGTGCGTGCCGAGCCTGTCGGGCGTGGTGCGCCACTCGGTGGTGATGCCCGGCACGGCGTCCTGCTTGAGCCTGAACTCGGGGACCCAGAACGAGTGGATGACGTCCTTGCTCTCGATCTCGAACTTGACCGGCTTGTCGACCGGGAGGTAGAGCTCGTCGGACTCGACCCGCTTGCCGCCCGGCCTGTCGTAGCTGTAGTGCCAGGCGAACTGCTGGCCGGTCACGTGCACCACCATCTCGCCCTTCTTCCTCTTCTCGATGTCGTGGAGCGTGATCCAGGCGTAGCCGGCCAGCACCGAGACCATGACGAATGGGATGACCACCCAGACCACCTCGAGGCGGGCGTTGCCGTGGATGGGCACGCCGTCGCCCATGTCGCCCGGCCGCGCGCGGAAGCGGACGACGCTGTAGATGGCCACGGTCATGACCAGCACGAAGATCGGGACCGAGACGATCAGGAGGACGTCGTAGAGCGTGTCGATGTCGTCGGCGCTCTTGGAGCCCGACTTGGGGAACCAGTCGATCGACAGCGAGACGGCCGTCAGGATCGCCGAGGCGACCAGGCCGTAGATGAACATCCGCGCGAGCGGGCTCTTAGGCATGGGCGGTCGTCAGGCGGGCGCGCACGGCGCGCGAGTTTATAGCCGGTAGGGGGCGGAGGCTCGCCGGGGGCAGGCGGGAAGCGGCCTCAGGCGGAAGCCGGGGAGTACTCGAGCGCCGGCCCGTGGCCGTCGTGACGCGCGGGGCCCTCGCCGGAGGATCCGTGCCCGTCGAGCGAGCCGCTTCCGGCGGCGCTTCGCCCCTCGCGGCGGAAGCTCGACGGTGGGCGTCCGTGATGGCGCCTGAAGGTCTTGGCGAACTGGGCCGCCTGGCGGTAGCCGACTCGCCCGGCCACCTCGCGGACGGGCAGGGAGCCCTCGCGCAGGAGGTCGAGCGCACGGCGCATGCGCACCTCGGCCAGGTGCGTGCGGAAGCTGGTCCTGCCCGCCTCCGCGAACGCGCGCTGGAGCTGGCGCCGGGAGGTGGCCAGCCGGCGCGCCACGGCGTCCAGCTCGAGGTCGCTCGCGTACTCGCGCTCGATGATCTCGACCGCCTCCTCGAACAGCGCGCGGCGCCTGTTGACTGTTCCCGTTCTGATCGCCATACGCGAGCCCTACGTATCCAGGTGCAACGCCGGATCACCGCCGAGGTTAGGAAAATCCATCGTTCACGGCGCCAATCCCTCCAACCGTTGGCGCGCTGGCACTAGCCCGAGGCGCTGTTCGGCGCAGCGGCGCTCGGAACGGCACTGCGGTTCTTTTCAGCGGCGCGGGCGCGGGTGGCGCCTCGGAGGCGGGCTGCGTTAGTCTTGCGGCAATCGGCACATGAGCCGCACTTCGAGGCGCAGGAGGGGGAAGGGCGCATGCAGGTGAGCGACGGAATGAGCTCGGTGGTCCTGACGGTCGGGCCGGACCACACGCTGCGCGAGGCCGCCAAGCACATGGCCCGCCGAGGCGTGGGCGCCGCCGTTGTGATCGACCCCGAGCAGCCCGGACCGGGGATCGTCACCGAGCGCGACATCCTCAACTCGATCGCCGCCGGCGAGAGCCCGGACACCGAGCGCGTGGGCGCCCACCTGTCGGAGAACCTGACGTTCGCGGAGCCGGAGTGGTCGCTGGAGCGCGCCGCCGAGGCGATGGTGCGCGGCGGCTTCCGCCACCTCGTGATCGTCGAGGGCGGCGACGCGGTGGGCGTGCTCTCGATGCGCGACATCGTCCGCTGCTGGACCGGCGACGGCGCCACCACCCCGGTGGAGACGGCCCGCTCGAAGGCCTGACGGCGGCCGGGAGCCGAAGCGCTCCCTAGTGCTCCAGCGGCAGCTCGGCCATCTCCTCGCGGGTCTGCCGCACCCAGCGGACGATCGCCACGAGGGCGATCGCGGCGCCAAGGCCGCAGACCACCCACGACAGCACCACCCCGACCAGCGCGATCGTGATGCCGAGCGCCACCACGGGCGGCAGGTAGGACGGCTCGGGGAGGTGGACCTCCTCGGCCGGCGGCAGGAGCGTGCCGCCGCCGTCGGCCCCGCCGGGCTCGCCGGCCATGCCTAGTAGACCGCCGCGACGAAGAACGCGGCGCCGAACGACAGGAAGCAGATCGCGCCCGCGATCAGGCCCGTCCGCAGGTTCTTGTTGGCCAGGCGCCTGTCCATCGGAGCCGGTTCTACCACATCGCCAGGGCGCGCGAGCGCGTCGAACCCGCTTCGGCGGTAGCTTTCCCACGATGCTCTCGAAAGGGAGGCACGGCAGGCGTGCAGGGGGGAGAGACGGCGGGCGTGCCGGCCGCCGCTGAGCCCGCGGTCATCGGAGTCGACGTCGGGGGGACCAAGGTCGCCGCCGGGCGGGTGTTCGGCTCGGAGGCACGCGACGTGGTGCCGCGCGACACCGACCTGACGAGCAGCGACGCGCTGCTGGACGGCATCGAGGCCGCTGTGACCGAGA
>DASVQK010000069.1:0-3437 GCA_036389105.1 Thermoleophilaceae bacterium | reverse complement strand
AGCGGGTGGACCCCGGGCGCACCGACTACACGCTGCGGACCACGCCCAAGGTCGTGGCCGGCCTCACCCCGGAGTGCCTGCGGCGCACGGTGGACATGTACCGGCTCGTCTGCGACCAGCTGGTGGAGGTCACGACGCTCGAGGCGGCGGAGCTCACGAAGCTGCTCGAGAACGTGTTCCGGTCGGTGAACATCGCGATGGTGAACGAGCTGGCGATGCTGTGCGACCGCATGGGCATCAACGTCTGGGAGGTGGTCGACGCGGCGGCCACCAAGCCGTACGGGTTCATGCGCTTCGACCCGGGCCCCGGGATGGGCGGCCACTGCCTGCCCGTGGACCCGTTCTACCTGGCGTGGAAGGCGCGCGAGTACGACACGCCCACCGAGTTCATCGAGCTGGCCGGAGAGGTCAACCAGAACATGCCGTACTTCTGCGTCGAGAAGGTCTCGCGCGCCCTGAACGAGCACTCGAAGCCGGTGCGCGGCTCGCGAGTGGCGGTGCTCGGGGTGTCGTACAAGGCCGGCGTAGGGGACCTGCGGGAGTCCCCGGCGCTCAAGATCATGCGGCTGCTGCGCGCGCGCGGCGCCGACCTGGTCTACTCGGACGACTACGTGCCCGAGCTGCCCGACTTCGGGCTGGCGTCGGAGGGGCTCGAGGGCGCGCTGACGGACTGCGACGCCGCGATCATCGTCACGGCCCACCCCGGGCTCGACGTGCAGCTGGTGGTGAACAGCGCGCCGCTCGTGATCGACTTCCGCGGCGTGACGCGCGGCATCCAGGCGCAGAACCTGGTCCAGCTGTAGGCGCCGCGCTCAGCGCGGCTGGACGCCCGCGTCCAGCAGGTCGCGGATGCGCTCCGACGCGTGGCCGCCGCCGTAGAGGTCGGGCCGCGCATCGGCCGGCGCGCCGCGGTCGAGCGCGGCCAGCGCGGCGTCCCGGTCGAGGTCCACGAGCACGTTCCAGCCGCTCTCCACGGTCTCGACCCATTCGGTCGTGTCGCGCAGGGTCACGCACGGGACCCCGAGCAGGAGCGCCTCCTTCTGAAGCCCGCCGGAGTCGGTCAGCACCGCCCGGGCGTCGCCGGCCAGCGCCAGCAGGTCGAGGTAGCCCACCGGCGGGGCCAGCCGCACGTGGGCGCCCGCCTCGAGGCGCTCGATCAGGCCGGTCGCCTCGAGCCGCGCGCGCGTGCGCGGGTGGACCGGGAAGACGGTAGGGAGGGGGAGGGCCAGCAGGAGGTCCACCAGCAGCCCCAGGCGCTCCGCGTCGTCCACGTTGCCGGCGCGGTGGGCGGTCACCAGCAGGTACTCGCCCGCCGTGACCCGGTGGCGCGCGAGCGCGTCGGAGCGCTCGCGGGCCGCCGGCGCCATCGCCAGCGCAACGTCCGCCATCACGTCGCCGACCAGGTGGACGCTCGTGTCGATGCCCTCGCGCGCCAGGTTGCGCACCGCGGTCTCCGTGGAGCACAGCAGCAGGTCGCTGCCGTGGTCGGTCAGCACCCGGTTCAGCTCCTCGGGCATCGAGCGGTCGAACGAGCGCATGCCCGCCTCGACGTGGGCCACGGGCACGTGCGCCTGCGCGGCGGCCAGCGCGCCCGCCAGGGTCGAGTTCGTGTCGCCGTACACGAGCACGGCCTCCGGGCGCAGCTCGCCCAGCACGGGCTCGAGGGCCTCCAGCATGCGGCCGGTCTGCACGGCCGGCGGCCCCGACCCCACGCCCAGCTGGCGATCGGGGGCCGGGATGTCGAGCTCCTCGAAGAACACGCGCGACATGTCGTCGTCGTAGTGCTGGCCCGTGTGCACGATCGCCTCGTCGTGGCGCTCTCGGATGCGCCTGGAGACCGCTCCGGCCTTGACGAACTGAGGGCGATTGCCTATGACCGTGACGACTCGCATTGGACGCTGGCTCCGGGGCGCGGCTAGGGTAGCGGCCGCCATGCCGATCCCCCTGTTCGCGACCTCCCTCGAGCGCCACCACGACGCCCTGGCGGAGCGCCTGGAGGCCGTCGTGCGCTCGGGCCGCTACATCCTCGGCCCGGAGGTGTCCGCCTTCGAGGAGGAGTTCGCCGCCTACCTCGGGGTGCGGCACTGCGTGGGCGTGGCCAACGGCACCGACGCCCTGACGATCGCCCTGCGGGCGCTGGGCGTGGAGCCGGGCGACGAGGTGGTCATGCCCTCGCTCACCTTCTACGCGACGGCGGAGGCGGCCGTGAACGCCGGCGCGGCGCCGGTCTTCTGCGACGTGGACCCCGACACCTACTGCGTGACCCGCGAGACCGTCGCGGCGGCGGTGACCGAGCGGACGCGGGCGATCGTGCCCGTCCACCTGTTCGGCAACGTGGTGGACGCCGGGGAGCTTCGCGACCTGGGCGTCCCGGTGCTGGAGGACGCGGCGCAGGCCGCCGGGGCGACGCTCGGGGACCGCCGGGCGGGCGGGCTGGCCGACGCCGCCACGTTCTCCTTCTTCCCCTCCAAGAACCTCGGCGGGCTGGGCGACGGGGGCGCCGTGGTGACCGACCGCGACGACGTCGCGGAGGCCGCGCGCATGCTGCGCTTCCACGGGTCGAAGGACAAGCAGACGTTCGAGCGCGTGGGCTACAACTCGCGCCTGGACTCGCTCCAGGCGGCGGCGCTGCGCGTCCTGCTGCCCGAGCTCGACGGCTGGACGCGCGCCCGCCGGGCGGCGGCCGCGGCCTACGAGGAGCGCGGGCTGGGCCACGTGCCCGGCATCCGGCTGCCGCGCCCGGCGCCCGGCGCCGGCCACGCCTACCACCTGTACGTGGCCCGTCACGACCGCGCCGAGGAGCTGATCGCGGCGTTGGGGGACAACGACGTGCAGGCGCGCGGGTACTACCGCGTGCCGGTGCACCGCCAGCCGTCGATGGCGCGCTTCGGCGGCGAGTCCCTGGAGCTGCCGGTGACCGATGAGATCGCGCGCACCAACGTCGCGCTGCCGATGGGCACGGACCTGCCCGACGAGGACGTGGGGCGAGTCGTGGAGGCGTGCCAGGTGGCGGTGCCGGCCTAGCCTGCCGCCGCGTCGCCGAGCTCCCGCACCGGCCGGGCGGGAATGCCGACCACCAGCGTGCGCGGCGCCACGTCGCGCGTGACGACGGCGCCCGCGCCGACGAAAGCCTCCTCGCCGATCTCGACGCCCGGAAGCAGCACGGCGGCTCCGCCGACGCGGCAGCCGCGCCGCAGCCGCGGCCCGCGCAGTGGCTCGCCGCTCGGGCGGCGCCCGGCGGTGCGGTCGTTGAGCGTCTGCACGCCGGGCGCGACGAAGACGTCGTCCTCGACCTCGCAGAACGCCGTGATGTAGCAGCCGGTCTGGATCCGCACCCCGGCGCCGACGATCGCGTCGTTCTCGAGCGAGGACCCGCGCCCGACCACCGAGCCGCGCCCCAGGGCGCTGCGCTCGCGCAGGTGCGCCTGGTCGCCGAC
>DASVQK010000068.1:0-8267 GCA_036389105.1 Thermoleophilaceae bacterium | reverse complement strand
GGGTGAGGTCCGCCGGCTGACCGGGCGGCCGCCGATCATCTACACGGGCCCGAACTTCTGGACCAACGTGCTCGGAGGGCCCGAGCAGGCCTTCCACTGCCCGCTGTGGATCGCGCACTACGGCGTTCGGCATCCCACGGTGCCCGGCCCCTGGAAGACCTGGACGTTCTGGCAGTACACCGACTCGGGCTCGGCCGCCGGGATCGGCGGCAAGTGCGACATGAACCGGTTCAACGGCGACTCCGCTCGCTTGCGCAAGCTCGCGACGTGGGAGTGAGGAGAGGACCCATGGAGAAGAAGCCACATCCCCAGACGGGCCGCATCGTGACGGTCCTCAGCCCGACGCTGTTCGCGCCGCTCGCGGGCTTCATCTCGCTGTGGCTGGCCAAGCACGCCCCGGGGGTGAGCATCGCCAACAAGGACTCGATCGCGGGCGGTCTCTCGCAGGCGGCGGTCTTCGCCACGGGGCTCGTGATCGCGCATCTCAAGTCGAGCAAGTGGCTCGACGGGTGGCAGAAGTGGGAGGAGCGCGACGCGCTCCTCACCTCGGGTGCCCTGCCGCCGCCCGCGGAGATGCCGGACGACGACATGCCCGTCGACCTGCCCGAGTACGACCCGTCACTCGACGAGGACGCCCTCGTCGGCAACGGCGCCGCGGTGGAGGAGCCCCCCAACGGCGCCTGAGCGTCCCGCCCTAGACTGGCCCGCATGTCGGGTCATTCCAAGTGGGCGTCGATCAAGCACAAGAAGGCGGTCACCGACCAGCGTCGCGGGGCCGAGTTCACCAAGCTGGCCCGAGCCATCCAGGTGGCCGCGCGCGAGGGCGGCGGCGACCCGGCCAGCAACGCCGCGCTGGCCAACGCCGTCC
Source organism: Thermoleophilaceae bacterium (assembly GCA_036389105.1). Classification (GTDB taxonomy): domain Bacteria; phylum Actinomycetota; class Thermoleophilia; order Solirubrobacterales; family Thermoleophilaceae; genus AC-37. The sequence continues at coordinate 7,399 of DASVQK010000068.1, read as the reverse complement.
AGAAGGCCAAGGACGGCGGGATGCCCAAGCAGAACATCGAGCGCGCGATCGCCAAGGGCACCGGCGCCGACACCGACGCCGACGCCATCGAGACGGTCGTCTACGAGGGCTACGGGCCCGGCGGAGTGGCGATCCTGGCCGAGGCCCTGACGGACAACCGCAACCGGACGGGGTCCGAGATCAGGCACATGTTCGCGCGCGGCGGCGGCAGCCTGGGAGAGCCGGGCTCGGTGGCCTGGGTGTTCGAGAAGAAGGGCATCGTGGTGGTGGACTCCGAGAAGTACACGGAGGACGACCTGATGGTGGCCATCGACGCCGGCGCCGAGGACGTGGCCCTGGACGAGACGCTCTACGAGGTGGTGACCGCCCCGGCCGACCTCCAGGCGGTCCGCGCGGCGCTGGAGGGGGCGGGGATCCCGATCGACTCCGCCGAGCCGACCATGCGGCCAACGAACCGCGTCGAGGTCGCCGAGGACCAGGTCGGCTCGCTCATGCGGCTGATCGAGGCGCTCGAGGAGCACGACGACGTGAGCGCGGTGCACGCCAACTTCGACGTCGACGCCGACGTGCTGCAGCGGGTCGCCGCCGCGTAGTCCATCCTGTTCACATCGTTTTCAGGGTGTTCAGGAGGAGCGGAGGGCTCGCCGCCGCCGTCGCGGCGGCCGCGGCGCTGGCCCTGCCGTCGGCGTCCGGTGCCGCGGACCCCGGCCGCTGGACCGAGACCGGCCGCTCGACGGTCCCCCTCAACTACTACCAGGGCGTCGCCTCCGATCCGGGCCGGCGGCTGTTCTTCAACGGCATCTACACCGGGCTCTACCGCACCGACCCGTTCCTGAACGAGACGGCGCGCACCGACGACGTGATCCCGCCGGACGTGCACGCGCGGGAGCAGTACAACCACATCGGCGACATCGCCTGGGACGCCCGCGAGGGCGGACGGATCCTGCTGCCGATGGAGTGCTACTACCCGCGGGCTGCGCCCGGCCAGGACGACCCGAACAACACCTGCAACACCGGCTCGATCGGGGTGGCCGACCCCGACACGCTCCAGTGGCGCTACTACGTGAAGCTCGACCCGGCCGAGATCCCGAAGGTGATGTGGGTCGCGGTGTCCCCCGACGGGCAGCTGGCGTGGACGCAGAGCCACGACGACCTGCTGGCGTACTCCATGGACGACATCGCCCAGGCGCACGCCGCGCCGGACGCCCAGCCGATCAAGGCGGTCAGGAAGCTGCCGAAGGCCAAGCCCCCGAGCGGGATCACGGGCGCCGCCTTCTTCCGCGGCACGTTCTACGTCGCCGGCGGCGACGACGCCGACCACTTCCAGGTCTGGTCGATCGACCTGAGCACCGGGGCGCGGCAGCTCGAGATCGAGAAGCAGGTGGTGGGGGAGTCCGAGGGCCTCGACTTCTTCAGCGCGCTGGGCGGCGAGCTGCACTGGCTGATCCAGCCGTACAACACGCAGGGACCGCCCACGTACGGGTTCTCCAACGGCACGGTGCTCCACTTCGTGCCGAGGGGCGAGAAGCCGGCCACGCCGCTCGCCAAGCCGGCCAAGATCCACCTGGAGGTGAAGCCCAAGCACGTGCGGGCGGGCAGGCGCACCAAGCTCTCGTTCGTGGCCACCACGGTGGTGGCGGGCAACGAGGGCCCGGTGGACCGGGCCGGCATCGAGGTGGACGGGTTCGACGCCCTCACCGACGCGCAGGGCCGCGCCACGATCTCCTTCAGGTCCAAGCGCGCCGGCACTCGGCGCGCCGTCGCGGCAAAGACGGGGCTCCGCCCGGGCAAGGCGTGGTTCCGGGTGCTGCCGAAGAGGAAGAAGCCGAAGGCGCGCGGACACGGCAGATAGGGCAGGCGTCCGGGGTCGAGCGCAGAATCACCGGGATGGTGGTCGTCCTCGGCATAGACCCCGGCGCCTCTAACACGGGCTACGGCGTGGTGCTCACGCGCGGTCAGGCGCTGGCCGCGCTCGACGGCGGCGTGATCGAGACCTCGCCCAGCGACCCGCTCGAGCGCCGGCTGGCGCGCATCCACGCGCGGGTGTGCGACCTGATCTCGGAGCACAGGCCCGACGCGATGGCGATCGAGGACCTCTTCTTCGGCCAGAACGTGCGCACCGCGTTCTCGGTGGGACAGGCCCGCGGCGCGGCGCTGCTGTCCGCCGGGATGGCGGGCGTCCCGTGCTACTCGTACACGCCGCAGGCGGTCAAGAGCGCCGTGTGCGGCTCGGGCCGGGCCGAGAAGGACCAGGTGCAGCGCATGGTCGCGGCCCTGCTCTCGCTGCCCGAGGCGCCTCGCCCCGACCACGCCGCGGACGCCCTGGCCGTGGCCATCTGCCACGCCAACGGGTCCGCCACGCGGGCGGCCGTGGGGGGCATCGGGTGATCGCGTCGGTGCGCGGCGACGTGACCGTCCGCCGGCCCGACCACGTGGTGGTCGAGTGCGGCGGCGTCGGCTACCGCCTCAACGTCTCGGCGCACACGCTGCGCACGGTGCCGGCCGCGGGCGAGCAGGCGCTCCTGCACACGCACCTCGTGACGCGCGACGACGGCATGCACCTGTTCGGCTTCGGCTCCGAGGAGGAGCGCGAGCTGTTCCTCATGCTGGTGGGCGTGCAGGGCGTCGGGCCGAAGGTGGCGCTGGCGGTCCTGTCGGGCGGCAGCCCGCGCGAGCTCACCAACGCCATTGCCGCGGGCGACTCCGCCCGCTTCCAGGCGGCGCCCGGCATCGGCAAGCGCACGGCCGAGCGCATCATCGTCGAGCTGCGCGAGAAGGTCGCCGGCGAGGCCGTGGCGGACGCCATCCAGGTCACGGCCTCCGACGACCCGCACACCCTCGCTCGCGAGGGCCTGCTCGGGCTCGGCTTCGCCCCGGCGGAGGCGGACCAGCTCCTGGACGGCGCGGGCGGCGACACGCCCGAGGACCTCATAGCCGCCGCGCTCCGGGCCGCGCGGTGAGCACGGGCGGCATCCGCACCCCCGGGGTCGAGCGCCTGCAGGCGGCCGGCGCCGTCAGCCCGGACGAGGAGCTCGACCGCTCCCTTCGGCCGCGGCGCCTCGGCGACTTCGTCGGCCAGCCGCAGGTCAAGGACCAGCTAGGGGTCTTCATAAAGGCCGCGCGCGGGCGCGACGAGGCGCTCGACCACGTCCTGCTGGCGGGCCCGCCCGGCCTCGGCAAGACGTCGCTGGCCCAGATCGTGGCGGCCGAGCTGGACGCGCCGTTCGTGCAGACCGCGGGCCCGGCGCTCGAGCGAAAGGGCGACGTCGCCGCGTTCCTCACCGCGCTCGAGCCGCGCTCGGTCTTCTTCGTGGACGAGGTGCACCGCCTGCCGCGCGCCCTGGAGGAGACCTTCTACCCGGCCATGGAGGACCGCCGCCTGCCGATCACGGTCGGCCAGGGCGCGGGCGCCCGCGTGGTCACCCTCGACCTGCCGCCGTTCACGCTGATCGGCGCCACCACGCGCGCGGGACTGCTCACCACGCCGCTCCGCGACCGCTTCGGCGTCACCCACCGGCTCGAGCTCTACCCGCCCGCCGACCTCGCCCAGATCGTGCATCGCTCCGCCGGCATCCTCGGCGTGGACATCGACGCGGGCGGCGCGGCGGCGATCGCCGCGCGGGCGCGCGGCACGCCGCGCGTGGCCAACCGCCTGCTCAAGCGCGTGCGCGACTACGCCGAGGTACACGGCGACGGCGCCATCGACGGCGCCCTGGCCGCGGCAGCGCTCGACATGCTCGAGGTGGACGAGGCCGGCCTCGACCGGCTGGACCGCGAGATCCTGCGCGTGATCTGCGAGAAGTTCGAGGGCGGGCCGGTGGGCCTGTCCACGCTGGCCGTGGCGGTCTCCGAGGAGCGCGACACGATCGAGGACGTGTACGAGCCGTACCTGCTCCAGAAGGGCTTCGTCAAGCGCACGCCGCGCGGTCGGGTCGCCACCGCAGCGGCCTGGGCGCACCTCGGGCTGGAGCAGCCGGAGCGGGCCGCCAGCCTGTTCTGAGCGTCGTGCGGGCGGCGCGCGGCACGGTCGCAACCGAGGTGCCTAATCTAGTGGTCGAATGCCTCACTTCATCTGCCCCAACTGCGGGGATCGGAGCATCTCGAGCGAGCGCACGGCCGGCTTCCGCGACCGCGCGCGCGGCTGCGCGAAGTGCGGCTACGGCTTCGTGTTCGAGCTCCTCGACGACTACTATCCGTCGCCCAACGCCGCCTTCGTGGTCTGCGACCAGCAGGCGCGCGTGATCAGCTGCGGCAGGGGCGTCCGCGAGCTGACCGGGCTGGGCGAGACGGACGCAATCGGCCGGCCGGTGAAGGAGGTCCTGGGGCTGGAGTTCCAGAACGGCGACGACCACATCGGCACGGTGCTGGAGTGGGGGGTGCGCGTGCTCGAGAAGCCCGTGACCGTGCACGCCGAGGGCGACCGCCCCGAGCCCGCCAAGGCCGACATCTTCCCGGCCTATGACGACGACGGCGGCCTGCTGATCGTGCTCACCCCCACGTCATGACCGACAGGCGCCGCAACCGGATCATCCTCGCGATCGTCGCGGCGCTCCTGCTGCTGGCGGCGCTCGTGATCCTGCCGGGCTCGCCGCTGTCGAAGCCCACGCGGCTCGGGCTCGACCTGAAGGGCGGGGTCGAGCTGGTGTACCAGGGCCGGCCCACCCCCAAGGTCCCCAAGGTCACGCCCCAGGCGATCGACGACGCGATCAACACCATCCGCAAGCGCACCGACTCGCTGGGCGTCTCCGAGCCGGAGATCCAGCGCGCGGGCGCGGACGAGATCTCGATCGGCCTGCCGGCCGTCAAGAACGCTGCGCGCGCCGAGCAGCAGGTGGGCACCACCGCGCAGCTCCAGTTCTACGACTGGGAGCCCAACCTCTTCATCAACCTGAACGGCAAGGCGGTCACGCTCGAGACGCTCGAGCGGGACAACCCGCAGCAGGGCTTCGCGGCCGCGGGCGCGGGGGGCCAACCGCTGTTCCAGGCGGTCGAGACGGCCTCCAAGCTCAAGCCCAAGGCGGAGGCCGACGACGTGCCTGCCGAGGGGGCGTCGAAGGCCGTCGAGCGGCGCTTCGGGGGCAACCAGGCGCTGATCCGCCAGTACTACGACCGGCAGAACGACTCCGGCGGCGACAAGTACTACCTCTTCGGCCCGCAGCCGAAGCGGGCGGGCGCCCAGCGCCCGCTGATCCGCCCGGGCGAGGTGAAGGCCGGCGAGGGCGGCGCGACGCAGGCCAACGACGCCAGCGCCTACTACGGCAGCTGCCAGGAGATCGCCGACGACTTCTCGCAGACCGCGGCGTCCAAGCGCCAGGCGCCCGGGTCGGACTCGAAGGTCGAGCCCGCGAAGGGGTCGGCCTGTCCGAAGACCCTCGCGACGCTCGCGGGGCACGGCCCGCCGGCCGGCAGCATCGTGGTCAAGGTCCCGCGCGGGATCGTCGTGATCAAGGAGTCCAAGCGCACGAACGGGCCGAAGAACGTGGCGCTCCTCTACTACGTGCTCGAGGACGACTCGGAGCTGTCGGGCTCGGACATCAAGGACCCGAAGCAGGCGTCCGACCCGCAGACGCAGGAGCCGATCGTCACCTTCAACTTCACCGACAAGGGGCGCAAGGCGTTCGCGCGCGCCACCAAGCGCGAGGCGCAGCGCGGCCAGAACGCGCTGGCGCCCGGCGTGTCGAACGAGAACAAGTACCAGCGCTTCGGCATCTCGCTGGACAACCAGGTGGTCTCGCTGGCCACGGTCAGCTACGTGGACAACCCGGAGGGGATCCCGGGCGACACCGGCGCCCAGATCAACGGCATCGGCTCGATCCAGGAGACCCAGGACCTGGCGGAGAACCTCAGAATCGGCGCGCTGCCGATCTCGCTCAAGCTGATCTCCAAGCGGCAGGTGTCGGCCACGCTCGGAAAGCAGGCGCTGCGCCAGGGCCTCCTGGCGGGCGCCGCCGGGCTGATCCTCACGCTGCTCTTCCTGCTGTTGCTCTACCGCACCCTTGGCGTGGTGGCGGGCCTGGCGCTGATCGCCTACGCGGTGCTGCTGTTCGCCATCGTCAAGCTCATCCCGATCACGGTGACGCTGCCCGGCATCGCGGGCCTGATCCTGACGCTGGGGGTGGCGGCCGACGCCAACATCGTCATCTTCGAGCGCATCAAGGAGGAGTCACGCCTGGGCAGGTCGATCCCGGCGGCGATCGCCGGCGGCTACGCCAAGGGCATCAAGACGATCATCGACGCCAACGCGGTCACGATCGGCGTGGCGTTCATCCTGTTCGTCCTGGCTACGGCGGGGGTCAAGGGCTTCGCGCTCACCCTGCTGGTGGGCACGCTCGTGTCGCTGTTCACGGCGGTTCTCGCCACGTCCGCCGTCCTGGGATCGCTCGGCCGCTCGCGTCTGTTCCGGTCGGGCCGCGCCATCGGCCTCGGCGCCAAGCGCAGGCGCTGGCGGATCGACTTCTCGGGCCTCTCGCCGTGGTTCTTCTCGGTGTCCGGCGCGATCATCGCCGCCGGCGCGCTGGCCATCGCGGGCCTCGGCATCAACTTCGGCATCGACTTCGAGTCGGGCACGCGGATCCAGACGCCGCTCAACAGGCCGGCCTCGGTCGGCCAGGTGCGGGACGTGCTCACGCCGCTCGGCTACGGCGACGCCAAGGTGCAGACGGCCAAGGACCCCGAGCTCGGTCCCAACGTCGTGCAGATCCGGGTCCACAAGCTCGAGCCCGCGCAGGTCAACCGGGTCCAGTCGGCGCTCAACGAGCGCTTCGGCGTGCACGACTTCTCCAGCGAGTCGATCGGACCCACGTTCGGGCAGCAGATCGCGGAGACGGCGCTGCTGGCCATCATCGCCTCGCTGATCCTGATCTCGATCTACATCGGGCTGCGGTTCGAGTTCAAGTTCGCCGTGCCGGTGCTGATCGCGCTGGCGCACGACCTCCTGATCACCGCGGGCGTGTACGCGCTAACCGAGCGCGAGGTCACCACCTCGACGGTCGCCGCGCTCCTGACCATCCTCGGCTACTCGCTCTACGACACGATCATCGTGTTCGACCGAATACGCGAGAACGTGCCGCGCATGCCGCGGGCCACCTTCTCCCAGATCGTGAACCGGTCGATGTCGGAGGTCTTCACGCGATCGCTCGTCACGAGCCTCTCGACGCTGATGCCGATCGCGGCCCTGATGCTGTTCGGCGGCGAGACGCTCAGGGACTTCGGCTTCGCCCTGCTCGTGGGCGTGGCCTCGGGCACCTACTCGGCGATCTTCATCGCCGCCCCCGTGCTGACGCACTGGAAGGAGCGCGAGCCCGGCTACCGGCGCCGGCGCCAGCTCGTGATGGAGGACCACGGCGGCGTCATCCCGCCCTTCGCCGAGACGCGCCTCGGCGAGAACGAGGACGAGGAG
>DASVQK010000067.1:0-4407 GCA_036389105.1 Thermoleophilaceae bacterium | reverse complement strand
GAGGACCTGGGCGGCGCGATGACCCACAACACCAAGTCGGGCGTGGCGCACTTCGCCGCCGAGGACGAGCAGTCGTGCCTCGAGGACGTGCGCTACCTGATGTCGTTCATCCCGCAGAACAACCTCGAGCTGCCGCCGCGCGTGGAGCCCAGCGACGACCCCGACCGAATGGCCGAGGAGCTGGACTCGGTGGTGCCCGACAACCCCAACAAGCCGTACGACATGCGCGACGTGGTGCACCACATCGTGGACGACGGCGAGTTCTTCGAGGTGCACGAGCACTACGCCAAGAACCTGATCGTGGGCTTCTCGCGTCTGAACGGCCACGCGATCGGCGTGGTGGGCAACCAGCCCAGCCAGCTGGCTGGCGTGCTCGACATCGACTCGTCGATCAAGGGCGCTCGCTTCGTGCGCTTCTGCGACGCCTACAACATCCCGCTGCTCACGTTCTGCGACGTGCCGGGGTTCCTGCCGGGCACGAGCCAGGAGTGGGGCGGCATCATCCGCCACGGCGCCAAGCTGCTGTACGCGTTCACCGAGGCCACCGTGCCCAAGCTCACCGTGGTCACCCGCAAGGCCTACGGCGGCGCCTACGACGTCATGAACTCGAAGCACATGCTGGCCGACTTCAACTTCGCCTGGCCGCAGGCGGAGGTCGCGGTGATGGGCCCGGAGGGCGCTGTCAACATCATCTTCCGGCGCGACATCGCCAAGTCGCCCACGCCCGACGACCGGCGCGAGAAGCTGATCTCCGACTACAAGGCGCGCTTCGCGAATCCGTACTCGGCGGCCGAGCGCGGCTACATCGACGACGTGATCGTGCCGCATGAGACGCGCCCCAGGCTGATCCGCGCGCTGGAGACGCTCCAGACCAAGCGCGTGCCCGGGCCGAAGCGCAAGCACGGCAACATCCCGCTGTAGGCGGCTAGCGGCCCGCTACGCCGCGGACCATCGCGACCGCGGTCTCGACCGCGGCCACGTGCGGCAGACCGATTAGAGGCGCGCGGTGGGCGGACGGGCCGCACCCGCCCGCAGCGCCTCGACCAGGGCATGGCAGATCGCCAGGTCCTGGATGGCCAGGCCGGTCGAGTCGAAGAGGGTCACGGCCTCGTCGCTCGGCCGGCCGGCCGCGGCCCCGGTGAGCACGGCGCCGAGCTCGGTCACGTCGTCGCGCCCGACCAGCCCCGCCTCCACGGCGCCGGTCAGCTCGCCGCCGTGGCTGGCCTGCGCCCACTCGTCGCAGAACAGGGCGCAGCGCGCGACGGCCTCCACCTCGGCCTCCGCCTTGCCGGCGCCGTCGGCGCCCAGCATCGACAGGTGCATGCCGGGCCGCAGGTCGCCGGCCCGCACCACGGGCTCGTGTCCGGGCGACACGCACGTCACCACGTCGCAGGCCAGCGCGTCGTCCAGGCCGCCGGCCTCCCACCCGAGCTCGCCCGCGACGGCGCCGGCGCGGTCCGGGTCCGGGTCGAAGCAGGCGCCGGGCCCGTACTCGGCCGCGGCCAGGCAGCGGGCGGCCCACGCGCCGTGCACGCCGCAGCCGACGATCCCCACCGTGCGCGCGTCCTCGCGCGCCAGCTCCTGGGCGGCCACCGCCGCCACCGCGCCCGTCCGCAGGGCCGTGACCGCGCGCACGTCCACCAGCGCCAGCGGCTCCCCGGTCTCGGCGCTGGACACGCAGATCACCCCCATCACCACCGGCAGCCCGCGCGCCGGGTTGTCGGGGAACGAGGTGACCCACTTGAGGATCGCCAGGCCGCCCCCGCGGGCCGGCATGGCGCGGAAGTCGCCGCCCGGCGGGGCGTCCAGGTAGGTCTTGGGCGGCATCGCCCACTCGCCGTGGGCGAAGCGGACGAACCCGTCGCGAACGCGATCGATCGCCTCGCCGGCGGAGACGGCCGCCAGCACGGCGTCGCGGTCGAAGAGCGGCAGCTCGGGCACTGGCGGGCGACGATAGCCTCCGCGGGGATGGGCCGGAACGGCAGGCACACCCCACCGCGGCCGCGGATCGAGGTCCGCCAGACGGCGGCGTCGCCCGAGGAGGCGGCCGCTATCGCGGCGGGCATCGAGCAGTTCCTGCGCGACACGGCGCCGCCTGCCGTGGCCGGCGGCGAGCCCCGCAGCCGCTGGGCTCGCGCGGCCCTGTTCGAGGGCGCGGGCCTGGACCCCGACGCGCCGGGCCCGTGGGGCGACCCCGAGCCGTGGGGGCGCTGAGCGGCGGCCGCTAGCCTGCCGGGCATGGCGCAGGCCGACGCCGCCACCGACGAGACCGAGCTGGCCCCCGAGCGGGCGGCCGAGCTCGCGCGCGACGGACAGGGCCAGCTCGTGGACGTGCGCCTGGCCGCGGAGCACGAGGCGGGCCACATAGCGGGCGCGGAGCACGCCCCGCTCGCGGACCTCGACGCCGAGGCAGACCGCTTCGACCGCGAGCGTCCTGTGATCTTCTACTGCCGCTCGGGCGAGCGCTCGGGCATGGCCGCCGCCGCCTTCCGAGCCTCCGGCTGGGACGCCTACAACGTCTCCGGCGGGCTCCTGGCGTGGGCCGCGCAGGGCCTGCCCCTCGAGCCCGAGGACGGCGAGGTGGCGGCTCGCCCGAACCTGCCGGGCGCCTAGAAATAACGAATACCCGGCTGGGAATTGCTATATTCGCCGGTCCCGACGCCGTCTGAGGAACCAGAGCCCATGGAGCCCACCTCCGTCCGGACCGAGGAAGAGAAGACACGCGGCCGTCCGGGCTCGCTCGAGAACCCGGAGGTTCACGAGAACGTCCCGGGGCACGTGATCCCGATCCTCGAGCGCGAGTTCGACGACTTCGATACGCGCGCGGCCAAGTTCATGCGGGGCGAGGAGGCCGAGGACCAGTTCATCGGCTTCCGCCTGAAGCAGGGGGTTTACGGCCAGCGCCAGCCCGACGCGCAGATGATCCGCGTCAAGCTGCCGTTCGGGGGCGTCTCGCCCGAGCAGCTCGACGCGTTCGCCGAGGCGGCGGAGCTCTACACGCCGCTGCGCAAGGGCCACATCACCACGCGCCAGAACATCCAGTACCACCACGTGCCGCTGCCGGACGCTGCCAAGCTCATCCGGCTGATCTCCGAGGCCGGCCTGTCCAGCCGCGAGGCCTGCGGCAACACCGTCCGCAACGTGACCGGCGACCCGTGGGCCGGCGTGGCCCACGACGAGCCGTACGACATCACCCCCTACGCCGGCGCGTTCGTCCGCTACTTCGTGCGCAACGAGGTCTGCCAGCTCCTGCCGCGCAAGTTCAAGGTGGCCTTCACCGCCAGCGACCAGGACCGCGCCATCACGCTCATCCACGACCTGGGCTTCCTCCCGCGCGTGCGCGACGGCGTGCGCGGCGTGGAGATCCGCACCGGCGGCGGCACGTCGATCATGGCGCGCGTCGGCTCCACGCTGTTCGACTTCGTGGAGGTCGACAACGGCGACTTCCTGAAGGTCTCGGAGGCGGTCCTGCGGGTGTTCGACCGCCGCGACGAGCTGCGCGCCAACCGCCAGCGCGCCCGGCTCAAGTTCTACGTGGACCGGATCGGCATCGACGCCTTCCGCGAGGTCGTGGAGGAGGAGCTCCGCGGCGACTGGGTCCATGAGCGCGACTTCAACCCGCAGCCGCTGCTGTTCGTCCACGACGAGGAGGCGCACGCGCCCGACCCGCCGGTCGCGCCCGGCTCGCCCAACGGCGACGGCCGCGAGTTCGAGGCGTTCGTGGCGTCCAACGTCCGACCGCAGCGCCAGGACGGCTTCTCCACGGTCGAGGTCAAGGTCACCCGCGGCGATCTGAGCCCCGAGCAGTTCCGCGGGCTGGCGCAGGTCATGCGCGACTTCAGCGGCGGCTACGCCCGCACCAGCATCCACCAGAACCTGATCCTGCGCTGGGTGCGGGACGAGGCGCTCTACGACGTCTGGCGCCGGCTGGCCGAGCTCGGCCTGGGCGACGCCGGCGCCGACCAGATCGCCGACGTCCTGAGCTGCCCCGGCACCGACAGCTGCAAGATGGGGATCACGAGCTCGATGGGCCTGAACCAGGCGGTCCAGGAGCGCGTTGAGTCGATGAACATCGAGGACCCGCTCACGAAGCGGATCCACATCAAGATGAGCGGCTGCCCCAACGGCTGCGGGCAGCACCACATCGGCACGATCGGCTTCTACGGCGCGTCCATGAAGGTCGGCGGCCGCCAGATCCCGGCCTACATCGCGCACGTCGGCGGGCGTTACGACGAGGGCGAGGTCAAGTACGGGGTGCGGCTCAAGGTCCGCCTCGCGGCCAAGCGCGTGCCCGAGGCGGTGGAGCGCTGGCTGCGCCTGTACGAGGCGGAGCGCAACGACGGCGAGGAGTTCAACGCCTTCGTCGAGCGCGTGGGCACCGCGCGCTTTGAGGAGGAGGTCGCCGAC
>DASVQK010000066.1:0-2473 GCA_036389105.1 Thermoleophilaceae bacterium | reverse complement strand
GGCGCCGCGCTGCTCGCCGCGCTGGACCATCGTGGCCTTGGTGGACCACTCGGACAGCTCGACGTCGACGTCCTCGACGGTCGCCTGGCCGTCGCCGGCCTCGGACATCTCGAACGCGTTCAGGCGGCCGATGATGATGCCCGGCTTGCCCACGTAGTCGACCTCGGCCACGGCGGAGTCCTGGAGGATCGGGCGCACGGCCACGAGCTTGCCGTCCTGCACCTTGACCTCGGTGACCTCCATGGTCACGCCGGCGTTGAGTCGCGCGGTGAGCCCGGCGCCGATCTCGAAGCCCAGCAGGCCGCCGCCGAACAGCGCGTAGTCGTAGTCGTTGTCCTGGATGACCTTGGCCATGGCGTCGACGATCGGCTGCGCCAGGCCCTCGGGCGCCTTCACGCGGAACACCCTGGCCGCGCCGTACTTGCCGAGCGAGGCGCACAGGTCGTCGGTCAGGTCGTCGCCGCCGACGACCACGACGGCGGCCTCGCTGCCCAGCTCCTTGGCCAGCTTCGCGCCCTCGGAGACGGCGCCCAGCGAGTTCTTGTTGAACTCGCCCTCGTAGTGGAGTGCGTAGGTCAGGATTCCGCTCATGCCAGCAACTTCCTCTCGTCGAGCCAGGCGAGGATCTTCTCGACGGTCTCGTCGGTGTCCTCGTCCTCGATGATCTGGCCGGCCTGCTTCTCCGGCGGCGGGTTGATGGACAGCACGGAGGTGCGCTTGCCCTCGCTGCCCACCTTGCCCGAGTCGATCTCGGCGTCGCCGATGGCCTTCGTGTCGAGCGGCTTCTTCTTCGCGCCCATGATCGCCTTCAGCGACGGGTAGCGCGGCTCGTTGATCGCGTCGCCGACCGAGATCACGGCGGGCATCTCCACCTCGACGGTGTCGTAGCCGTACTCGGCCTGGCGCTCGCAGCGCAGCTTGCCGGCCTCGACGTCCATCTTGATCACCTGGGTGAGCGACGGCATCTGGAGGTGGTCGGCCACCACCGCGCCGATCGTGTAGCACTCGCCGTCGTCCGACTGCTGCCCCAGCAGGACCAGGTCGGGCGACTCCTGCTTCAGCACCTGCGCGAGGGCGTAGCCGGTGGCGCAGACGTCCGAGTCGGCCAGTGCCTCGTCGGTCAGGTGGACCGAGCGGTCGGCGCCCAGCGAGACGGCCTTGTGGAGCGCGCGGACGGCGCTCTCAGGCCCCATCGTCACGGCCACAACCTCGTCCACGTCGACCGCGCCGCCCTCCTTCACCTGCATGGCGGCCTCGATCGCGTGGGTGTCGAACGGGTTCAGGTTCTTCTCTCCGGACCGGTCGAGGCGCTTGGTGTTGGAGTCCATGCGCTTCTCGACGGCGGCATCCGGGACCTCTTTGACGAGGACGCAGATCTTCAAGAAAGGCTCCTTCTGGTTCGGTGCGGCGGCGGATTCTACTCGCTCGCCGAGCGGTTGACTGACGAGTCAATCGCCCCTCGAAAGGCTACGTACCCGCCGATGGACGCGCGGTAACGCGACGGTGGTCACGGTTTCTCTCGCCGCGCGTTCTGTAGACATCGGCGGCGTGCCCGGCCTGAGCCACGAGGACGATCGGAACGCGAGCTGGCTGCCCAGCTTCGTGCTGCTCAGCGCGATCTGGGGCGCCAGCTTCCTGTTCATCAAGGTCGCCGACCGCGACTTCGCGCCGCTCCAGGTGGCGTTCGGCCGCTGCGCGCTCGGCGCTTCGACGCTGGCGGCGATCCTCCTGGTGCGCCGCGAGCGGCTGCCGCGCGGGCGCACCGTCTGGGCGCAGATGATGGTCCTGGCGGTGCTGTTCAACTCCGTGCCGTTCTCCCTGTTCGCCTTCGGCGAGACCCGGGTGTCGTCGGTGGTGGCCGGCATCTGCAACGCCACCACGCCGCTGTGGGTGGTGCTCGTGTCCCTGCTGGTGCTGCCCGAGGAGCGCCTGAACCGCGACCGGTTCGCGGGGCTCGTGGTGGGCTTCGCCGGGGTGGTCGTGGTCCTGGGCCCGTGGACCGGCCTGGGCGGGCAGCTGGTGGGCACGCTTGCCTGCGTCGCCGCGAGCGCCTGCTACGGGATCGGCTTCCCGTTCACCCGCCGCTACCTGGCGGGCCGGCCGGACTCGGCCGTGTCGCTGTCGGCGGCACAGGTGCTCTGCGGAACGATCCAGCTGGCGCTGGTCGTGCCGTGGCTCACGGAGGCGCCCGATCGCGTGGGCCCCGACCCTGTCCTGTCGCTGCTGGTGCTCGGCGCCGCCGGCACCGGCGTGGCGTACGTCCTCAACTACGTCGTGATCCGGCGCGCGGGGGCGGCGAACGCCTCCACCGTCACGTATCTCGTGCCGCTGTTCGCGACGGTGCTCGGGGTGGCGGTCCTGGGCGAGCGCCTGTCGTGGAACCAACCCGTGGGCGCTGTGGTGGTGCTGCTGGGAGTGGCCCTGTCCCAGGGTCGGCTCAGCCGACCGAGGACCTGATGTAGTCGATGATCTC
>DASVQK010000065.1:0-14237 GCA_036389105.1 Thermoleophilaceae bacterium | reverse complement strand
GGCGGCCGCGCCGTGGCCCGACCTCCAGCGCGCGAGCGGCAGCTACCGCGACATGGTCCGCTGGCCGACGCCCTACGGGGAGGCGATCCTGGGCTACGGGCTGCTCGGCGTGGGCGTGCGCGAGCACGATCGGCGGCTGATCGACTCCGCGATGCGGGCCTTCGACTGGGTCCTCGAGCACCGCGCCAAACGGGCGCACGTGAGCGTGTTCCAGAACTGGTCGATGGCGGCCGCGTACGACCTGGCGCGCCGCACGGTCGCCGGCAACCCCCGCTTCGAGCAGCTGCGGCCGCGCTGGCTCAAGCTGCTGCGCCGCCAGCAGCTCAGACGCCTGAAGACCAATCGCCACTACGGCAACCACCAGCTGGTGGAGGCGCTCGAGGTGCTCGAGCTCCAGCGCACCGGCCTGCGCTCGAGCTTCCGCCGCGGCGCGATCGGACCCAACCGCCGCGAGTACCTGGCGCGCGCCCTCCACCTGCTCAACCGGCGGATCCCGGAGATGGCCGCGGGGAACACGACCTCGGTCGGCGGGCGGCTCGCGTTCCTTCTCTCGGACCCGCCGGACCAGCCGATGGCGTACCAGGGGCTCTCGCTGGGCCTGTATGCCCGCGGCGTGGACCTGCTGGGCAGCCGAGCCCGTCCTGCCGCGGACGGCGTGCTGCGGCGGGTGACCGAGGCCTCGTGGCGGCTCGCGGCGCCCGACGGCGACCTGGGCTACATGGGCCGCAACAGCGAGCAGGCGTGGATCCTGTCGGGCACCGCATTCGGCGCCCACGAGACGGCCGCGCTCGGCGGCGGGTCGCGCACGCGGCGGGCGCAGTTCGAGGGCCTGGCCGTCCGGGCGCTCCAGCGGCTGGCGTACGTGCACCTCGGGGGGCCCGAGGGGATGTACATCATCCCCGCACTGCGCCAGGACTACGCGGCCGGCAAGTGGGCCGCGGACTTCAGCGCCGGCTCGGGCGAGTTCACGGGCCTCACGCTGCTGTTCCTCAACTACCTGGCCGACTCGCGCCGCTCGGCCCCCGCGCCCGCCGGGGTGGCCGGCGACGCGAACGGCACCCAGGTGCTCGGCCGGCGCGCGTCGCTGCGGGCGGTGGTCCGGCACGGCGACGTCTGGTTCGCCACGCGGGCCAGGAGCAGCTTCCAGCGCCCGGGCGACCTGCGCTACGACCCCGGCCTGATCGCCCTGAAGCACCGCCACCGGGACGGCATCTGGCGTGACGTGATCCCGCTGCGCCCGCGGGTCTCACTCGACGCGCCCGCCAACGGCAGCGGGCCGCTGCTGCGCACCGCGGGCGGGCGGGCGGCGCTTGCGGCCAAGCGGATCGAGCGGCGCCCGGGCGGGGCTGTGGAGCTGATCGGCGGCTACCGGCGGCTGGGCAGCGCCAAGCCGATCGGCCGGAAGGGCGTGCAGCGCATCGAGCCGCTCGACTGCGGCGGCGCGCAGGTGGCGTTCTCCGCGCGGGCGGGCGACCGCCTCGAGTACTCGGTGTTCCTGCGGGAGAGCCCCGGCGGCCCGACGGTGGGGCCGGACCACGTCGTCAGCGGCGGGACGCGCGTCACGTTCAGCCCGGGCGCCGAGGTGGAGCTCCGGCGCGGGTTCGTCTCGGCCAGCAACCCGTTCGTGATGCGCGTGCGGCTGCGGTGGACGGCGGGCGAGGGACGGCTGTTCAAGGTCGCGATCTGCGACCAGCAGTAGCGGGCGGCGTCAGCCCGTCAGGACGGCGGGGGCCGGCGCGGTGCGGAGGCGTGAGCGCGGCGCTCGGGGGACGGCCCCTTCGCGAGGCTCGTGGCGGGGCGCCGGTTCGTCGGACGGCGCCGGCAGCCCCTCGGCCGCCCCGTCCGCCCCCTCCCAGCGCTGCACCCGGCGGCGAAGCTGCACGAAGGCCAGCGCACCGGGCACGGCCGGGAGCCAGCAGGAGATCAGCCGGTAGACGATGACCGCGACCACGGTGGTGCCCGGGTCGGCGCCCAGGGCCAGCAGCGCGGCGATCATGCCGCCGTCCACACCTCCGATCGAGCCCAGGAACGGCAGCGCGTTGCCCAGCAGGCCCAGGAAATAGCCGAGCACGACGATCGCGACCGGCGGCACCGGACCGAAGGCGTGAAAGCACGCCCACAGCACCGCGATGTCGAACGCCCACCACATCGCGCCGCCGGCCAGGCCGGGGTCCCGGCGCCGGACCACGCGGATCGCCTCGCGACCGCCGCCCAGCACGGAGTCGGATGCGGTGGCCAGGCGGGCGCGGAGCCTGCTCGAGCCGTCGGCGACGCCGCGCGCCCGCAGCATCCGCCGCGCGATCGAGGCGCTGGTAAGTGCGCCGCCAACGACGCCCAGCGCCAGCAGGCCGGGCAGCAGCGTGAGGGTGACGGGGCCGCCACCCGAGAAGAGCCCGGTCCACAGGCCGATCCCCACGGCCGCGACCGTGACCGCGTAGAGGCTGTACAGCAGGACCAGGAAGCCGGACATGCGCGCGGCGATGGCCCGGCCGGGGATGCCGGCCTTGCGCAGCGCCCACACGGTGACCGCGATGCCCCCTGCGCCCGCGGCGCCGAACACGCGCGTGGCGGCGTGGCCGGCCATGGTGATCTCGTAGCTGGCGGCCATCCCGACCCGCTCCGAGCCGTCCACGAAGACCGTGCGGAACAGGACGATGTGGCCGAGGAAGGAGAGCGCCTCGAACCCGATCGCGAGCGCGATCCAGCGCCCGTCGCCGTGGCCGAGCCGGCCGACGCCGTCGCCGATCGCGCCGTAGGCACCGGGGAGGGCGCTGACCACCGCGGCGAGGATCGCGACGGCGCCGGCGACGACGAGCGCGGTCCGCCCGGGGCGCCCGGGCTTGCCGATCGACAACCCGGCTCGGGAGTCCAGGCTGGCAGCGGCGTGGCTCGCGCTCATGCCCCGCGGATTCGCCTCTCCAGGCCTCGCGTCACATACGGCGGACATGCGTCTCATGGTTCGGTAGACCGAACCACTCGGATCAACTCATCGGTGGATGAAACGGCTGCGCGAGCAGCGCGGCTACGGTGCACACCGTGGCGCCCCACCCTCCAGGGCAGCAGCTAGTGGGCCGCGGGCCGACCGCGGTCACGATGGAGGTCGCGGCCGCGGGCGTCTGGCTGATGCGAGGCGGCTACCCGCACCGAGTCATGAACGTCTACTTCGTGGAGGAGGCGGGCGGCGGCGTGACCGTCTTCGACGCCGGCATCAGGGCCATGACCCGCCATGTGGTGGAGGTCGGACGCGCGATGGGCGGGATCCGGCGCGTGGTGCTGAGCCACTCGCACGTCGACCACCGCGGCGCGGCGCCGGGGGCCGGCGCGCCGATCTGGTGCCACGAGGAGGAGGCGGCCGACGCGGAGGGCGACGGCGGCCTGGGCTACCTGGACCCCTCGACGCTGCCGGTGCTCACGAAGTCGGGACCGGTCCGGCTCGGGCTCCCGCTGATCATGAGGCACGTGTGGGACGGCGGCCCGGTGCGCGTGGACCGCACGCTGGCGGAGGGCGACGCGATCGGCGACTTCGAGGTCGTGCACCTGCCCGGCCACGCGCCGGGCCAGATCGGGCTGTGGCGCGAGCGCGACCGGCTCGCCCTGGTCAGCGACTGCTTCTACACGCTCGACCCCACCACGGGCGACTTCGGCCGCCCGCGCGTACCCCACCGCGCGTTCAACCGGGACACCGAGCGGGCGCGGGCCAGCATCCGCAAGCTCGCGGCGCTCGAGCCGGCGCTGGCCTGGGCCGGGCACGCGGACCCGCTGCGCGGCGATGTGCGAGCACAGCTGGAAGAGGCGGCGGCGACGACGTAGCGTGACGCTTGGCGCCCCCGCGCTGCGCGGCGCCGGGATCGTCAGCGGACGCGGAACGCGCGCTTCGCGGGCGCCACGCCGCTGCCCCTGGCCACCAGCCGGTAGCGGGCGCCGTGCCTCAGCCGCTGCTTCAGGCGAACGCCCACGCGCCGGCAGCGGACCACGGAGCGCGCGCGGCCGGAGGAGCCCGCCAGCCGCCGCCTGCCGCCCTGACGGCGATAGAGCCGCACCCGCACGCCGTCCACGCGGCCGCCCTTCACGCAGACCCGCACGCGGATGGCGCGCCGCCTGGTCACGCGGGCGCCGCGCAGGCGCTGGAGCCGCTTGACCCGCAGCGTCCGCTTCACGGCCGCGCCGGGAACGAACCGCGGCACGGCCTTGGCCCAGAAGGGCGCCACCAGCGCGTCCACCTTGTCCACGTTGTCCACGAACGGCCAGTGGCCCGAGTCGAGCGGGTGGACCTGGGCGCCGGGGAACGCCTGCTCCTGCTCGTACGCCACGTACAGCGGGATGTACTGGTCGAACTCGCCCCAGATGACGAGCGCGGGCCGCTTCCTCCTGCGGAGGATCGCTGCCTGCTCGCGCCCCTGCTTGTCGGGGTTGTTCGACGACTGGTAGAGCTTGGCGGCGGCCTTGCGCGTCGCTAGGTCGAACTCGTCCCACATCCGGTCCACGAAGTCCTGGGGCAGCAGCCGGGGATTGCCGCTCTGCACGACGGCGGTGAACGTCGGCTTGGTCTGGGTCTCCATGGCGACGTCGCCTACGCCCGGCGTGTGCCATACGAGCGCCAGCCCGTGGCCGTAGTAGTTGATGAAGACGCCGGTGTCGATCAGCACGATGCTCTTCAGCGCGTCGGGGTGCCTGATCGCCCACTGAAGCCCGAACGGCCCGCCGAAGTCGTGCAGCACCAGGTGCACCTTGTCGATCCCCAGCTGGGTGAGCATCCGCCCGAGGAAGTCCGCCTCGGTGTCGCTCGTGTACTCGAACTTGTCCGGCGGCGGCTTGTCGGCCCGCCCGAAGCCCGGCATGTCCAGCCCGATCGCGCGGTTGTAGCGGCCCGCCACGCTCACGAGGTGGGTCCAGTCGAGGCTGGAGCCCGGGTTGCCGTGCACGAACACGACGGCCTCGCGTGAGTCGGCCGGCCCGGCCTGCAGTATCCGAGTGCTCAGGCCGCCCACCTGGATCCGGCTCTGGGTGACGCCCGGCTCGAGCGTGTGCCCCCACCAGTCCACGGCGGCGGCGGGTGCGGCGGCGGGCGCGAGGACGAGCGCGCACACCGAACATGCGAGCGCGGTGCACAGCCGCAACCCGGCGACGATCACACCCCCCACACGACAGCTTTTAGCACCGCGGGACGCCGGCGCGCGCCGATGAGTCGCGCGCCGGCCCCGAGGGCTACGAGCGAACTTCCTGCGCCTTCTCCTGCACGCTCGTCGCGAGCTCCTGCGACTCCTCGCGCGCGGCCTCCTGGGCGGTCTCGGTCGCGCTCTGCGCGGCCTGCTGGGCCACCTGCTTGCCGCGCTCCAGCGCCTCGCCGCCCGTCTCGCGCGCCTTGTCCTTCACCTGGTCCGCCAGCGGGCCGATCTTCTCGTCCTCCACGCGGGTCGAGGGCACGAGCATCCCGGCCACGAACCCGATGCCCACGGCGCCGAGGGCCAGGCCCACCGGGTTCTCCTGGGCGACGCCAACCGCGCGCGTCGCGCCCTCCTTCATCTCGTCCCCGCTCGGCGTGGCCTCGTTGGCCCTGCCGGTCACGGCGCCCACCTTGTCCTTGATGGCCTGCGTCTTATCGCCGAGCGTGTCCTTGGCGCGGGTCTTGACGTCGGTCTTGTAGCCGATCGCCCCGATCGTCTCGCCCATGTTCTCGCGCGTCTCCTCTATGTCCCTGCGGATTGCCTCTGGGTCTTGGCCCATTGGATGTCCTCCTTCACGGTTTCGACGGTTTGCTCGGGCACGGCCGGCGCGGCCTCGCCCACCTTGCTCTTGCCGGCCAGCGCCAGCGCTCCGGCTATCGCCGCGTAGACCGCCGCGACGATCAGCGCCGCGAGCCAGGCCTTCATGGCGGTGTCCAGCGCCAGCACGAAGCAGGCGGTCAGAGCGCCCAGCGCCAGCAGTCCGACGATGCCGGCTCCGCCGAACATCCCAACGCCCTTTCCGGCGCTCTTGCCCTTCTCCGACAGCTCCGCCTTGGCCAGGTCGATCTCCTGGCGGACCAGCGTGGTCGTCTCCTGCGAGAGCTGCTTGAGCAGCTCGCCGACCGGCCGCTCGCGCAGCTCGGACTGGCTGTGGTCCGTGGCCATGGGCGCCCTAGACGCCGGAGGGCGAGCCGCCGACAGGAACGGCGATTCCAGGCCGCGGCGGAGCCGGCTGACCGGGCGGCGGGGGGAACGTCTGCCCGGGCAGCTGTCCGGCGGAGCCGTTCGAGCCGGTCGAAGCCGGCGAGCCGGACCGCGTGCGGTAGCGCTCGCCGCTCGAGGCCTTCAGGAGCCGCGAGGCCACGAAGCCGAGCGCGAGCCCGCCGGCCACCACGGCCCACGGCTGGCGCCGGCCGAAGTCCTCGACGTCGTTCAGGATGCGGTCGGCGTCGGAGCGCTCGAGGTAGCCGCCCACCTTCTCCGCGCGCTCGGCCGCCTGGTCCGCGATCTTGGCCGGGCCGTCCTTGCCCTGCTTGCGCAGCTCCTCCGCCACGGTGCGGACGTCCGCCGCCGTGGAGCTCACCTGCTCCGCCGCCTTCGCGGAGCGCTCGTCCACCTGCTCGCGGATCTTGCTCTTCGCCTGGCCGGCGGCCTCCTGGGCCTTCTCCTGCACCTCCGCCATCGCTCCTCCTTCGCTTTGACCCATACCGAGCTATCCGCCCCGGAAGGGGTAACGGGCTGTGTGATCTCGGTACCCGCGAGAGCGTGGCCGAACCGGAAGATGGCGCTCCCGTGCTGGCCGGTAGCGGTCTTGCCGGGCCTATCCCCCATCCGGGGCAAGCCACTCAACTGACTGTCTGGTCAGTAAGCTATGGGCATGCCCACGACAACCGCACCCAAGCGTCGCACCGCCCCCAAGCCCAAGCCCAAGCCGCGTGCCCGCTCCCTGCACGCCGCCCCCGCGATCGAGCGCGTGGAGGTGGCCCTGCACGGCCACCGGGTGAACTTCAACATCGCCGGCGACGGGCCGCCGGTGGTCCTGATCCACGGGGTGGCCGGCCGCGCCGCGCAGTGGGACCAGGCGATGGTCCAGCTGGCCGACACGCACACGGTGATCGCGCCCGACCTGCTCGGGCACGGGGAGTCGGCCAAGCCGCGCGGCGACTACTCGCTGGGCGCGTTCGCCGCCGGGGTGCGCGACCTGCTGGTGGGCCTCGACATGGAGTCCGCCACGGTGGTGGGCCACTCGCTGGGCGGCGGCATCGCCATGCAGTTCGCCTACCAGTTCCCCGAGCGCTGCCAGCGCCTGGTACTGGTGTCGAGCGGCGGGTTGGGCAACGGCGTCCATCCGATGCTCCGCGCCGCCACCCTGCCCGGCTCGGAGCTCGTGCTGCCGCTGATCGCCCACACCCGTCTGCTCGAGACCGCCGCCGTCGTGCCGCGCGCGCTCGGCGCGCTCGGCTTCCGCGCCGGCCCCGACATGACCGAGATCGCGCGCGGCTACCAATCGCTGTCGAACGCCGAGGCGCGCAACGCGTTCATCCAGACCGTCCGCGCCGTGATCGACCTGACCGGCCAGCGCGTCGACGCCTCGGACCGCCTCTACCTGTCCTCGAAGATGCCCACGCTGATCGTGTGGGGCGAGCGCGACCGCATCATCCCGGTCGGGCACGCGCACGCCGCGCACGCCGCCATGCCGGGCAGCCACCTGGAGCTGTTCGAGGAGTCGGGGCACTTCCCCCAGCTCGACGACCCGCTGCGATTCGGCCGCGTGCTGTCGGCGTTCCTCTCGGAGACGGAGCCCGCGAAGCTCGACACGAAGATCATGCGCGAGCTGGTGCTGGACCGCGACCCGGACACGGCAGCGGCCCTCAAGCGCGTCCAGCGCAAGCGCGCGGCGCGCTAGTCGTCCCGCGGCGGCGGCTGGAAGACGATCCGCTTCAGCTCGCCGGCGCTGGAGCCGCCCAGGCGCAGGGCCGTCTGGAAGCCCTCGGACCCGACGGCGCCCGAGTCGAGGCGCGTGCGCAGGTCGTTTAGCGCGGCGCGGTCCTCCTCGGGCACGCGGTCGCGCGCGGTCTCGAGCAGGATCAGGTGCCGCGGGCGCTTGAGCCGCGCGGCCGTGCGCACGAAGCGCTCGCGCTCCTCGGCGTCGAGCCCGTTGGCGGCCAGCACCACCGTCTCGCCGGCCTCCAGGCGCTTGAGGGCCGCGGCGTCGAGCAGCTCGACGGCCCGCTCCTCGATCTCGTCCTCCGGCACGCGCCCCTCCAGCATGCCGCGCACCTTGCGCAGACCGAGCACGGCCCCGCGCGCCTCGACCACGCGCTGGACGAACTCGTCGAGCTCGTCGGCCGAGCCGGAGACCACAACCAGGAGGCTGCCGGGCGAGTAGCGCAGGCTGTCCGAAGGGCTGAGCACCCGGCAGCGGACCGAGAGGTCCGCCGGCCGCGGCGGCGCGTTGCCGCGGCGGGGCCGGTCCGAGGACCAGCCGCCGCGCTCGTCGTCGGCGATCTTGACGCTGCGCTGTGGTGGGGACTCGGCCATCCCCCCAATCTAGCCCCTGCGTCCGGTTCAGCCCCCCGAACGTCGGAGGTGGCTACGGCTGGAGCAGGATCTTGAAGGCCCCGTCCTCCTTCTTCTGGAAGATCTCGTAGGCGTGCGGAGCCTCCTCGAGCGGCACGCGGTGGGTGGCGAAAGTCTCCACCCCCAGCGGGTCCGCGTCGTCGGTCACGAGCGGCATCAGGTCGTCGATCCAGCGCCTGACGTTGGCCTGCCCCATGCGGATGTTGACCTGCTTGTCGAACAGCGTCAGCATCGGCAGCGGGTCGGCCTCGCCGCCATAGACGCCGGACAGCGAGATGGTGCCGCCGCGGCGGACGACGTCGATCGCCAGGTACAGGGCGCTGAGCCGGTCGACGCCGGCGGTCTCCATCATCTTGCGGCCGACGGCGTCGGGCAGCAGGCCGACCATCTTGTGCGCCAGCTTGCCGGCGGGCGCGCCGTGCGCCTCCATTCCGACCGCGTCGATCACCGACACGGGGCCGCGGCCTCCGGTCAGCTCGCGCACGGCGTCGCCTACGTCGTCGCCCTCGTAGTCGTTCAGGTCGAGGGCCTCGACCCCGTGCGAGCGGGCGCGCCGCAGCCGCTCGGGCACGAGGTCGACCCCGATCACCCGACCGGCGCCCCGGTGCTGGGCGATGCGCGTGCACATCTCGCCGATCGGCCCGAGGCCGAGCACGGCGAGGCTGCCGCCCTCGGGGACGTTGGCGTACTCGACTGCCTGCCAGGCGGTGGGCAGCACGTCGGAGAGGTACACGAAGCGGTCGTCCGGCGGCCCCTCCGGCACCTTGATCGGCCCGTACTGCGCCTGCGGCACGCGCAGGAGCTCGGCCTGGCCGCCGGGCACCTGGCCGTAGAGCTTGGTGTAGCCGAAGAGCGCGGCGCCGCTCCCGTGCTCGCGCACCTGGGTGGTCTCGCACTGCGACTGGAGCCCCTCGCCGCACATGAAGCAGCGCCCGCAGGAGATGTTGAAGGGGACGACCACGCGGTCGCCGGGCGCGATCTGCTTCACCTCGGCGCCCACCTCCTCGACGATGCCCATGGGCTCGTGGCCGAGCACGTCGCCCGCGTCGATGAAGGGGCCCATCACCTCGTAGAGGTGCAGGTCGGAGCCGCAGATCCCCGAGGAGGTGACGCGCACGATCGCGTCGGTGGGCTGCTCGATCGTCGGGTCGGGGACGTCGTCCACCCGGACGTCCTGCCTGCCGTGCCAGGCCACTGCCTTCATCGCGCGCTCCAGTGATCGACTGCGGGACGCGATTCGGCTACCCGCACCTCGGCGCGGACAAACGGGACGGTCAGTCCGGCGGATCCACCTGGCGCCGCGTCAGCGCGTCCACCTGGGCGCCGCCGAGGAAGACGAGCGACGACAGGTAGATGTAGCCCGTGAGCACCACGACCGTCGCCAGGTTGCCGAACACCGACTGGTAGTCGGCGATCACGCGCAGGTACAGGCCGAAGCCGATCGACATGAGGATCCACGTCAGGATCACGAGCACCGAGCCGTAGGTGACCCAGCGGGCCGGCCGCCGCTCCGCGGGCCCGAAGTGCAGCAGCAGGCCCACGGCCAGCAGCATCAGCGCGCCCGCGACGCCCCAGCGGACCAGGAACAGGAGGGCCCCCGCCGGCTGCCCGACGTCGCCGTAGGCCAGCGGCCCGAGCGTAACCACCGCGATGGCCGCGAGAAGCAGCGCGCCGACCGCCACCGCCAGCGCGCACGACACGAGCATGCGCTTCCGCCACGGACGGTCGCGCTCGATGCGGTAGATGCGGTTGACGGCGCCCATCACGGCGCGCACGGCGCCGGAGAGCTGCCACACCACCAGCAGCAGCCCGGCCGTCATCCAGAAGAACCGGTGCGACTCGAGCACGGTCGTCACCGTGTCCTCGATCACCGCGAAGCCGGCTGGTGACACGCCCGACCTGACGTGCGGGGCCACGTGGTCCCGCCAGATGCCGTCCAGGCTCAGGAAGCCCATCAGCGCGAACGCGAACAGCAGGAACGGCACGATCGCGGTGAAGAGCTGGAACGACATCGCGCTGGCTGAGGTGAGCAGGTCGTGCTCCTCGAAGCTCCGCACCAGGTCGGACCCGAGCCTGCGGAAGCTCAGCCTGCGCGCGTTGGTCAGCGCGCGGTCGACCTCTCGGCCGGCCACGGGCAGCCGTCTCCCCTCCGCGGCGATCCCCACGTCGCCCCTGTACCCGGAATTGCTCGTTCTAAGAACGCGACCGCACTGCGCGGCGCGCGCCGGCGAAGGTGACGAGGCGGGCGCTCTCCTCGTCCCACAGCTTGAGCCGCAGCGCCTTGATCCCGTCCCAGAGCGTGATCGTGGGCACGTCGTGGAAGAACGGGTTCTCGTCGTGCGCGCGCTGGAGGTTGTAGTTGGGGATGCGCGCGCTCAGGTGGTGCACGTGGTGCAGGCCGATGTTGCCCGAGAAGAACTGAAGCACCTTGGGCAGCTTCAGGTAGGAGCTGCCCTTGAGCGCCGCGTCGGCGTAGCTCCAGTCGTCGCCGCGCTGCCAGTAGGCGCCCTCGAACTGGTGCTGCACGTAGAACAGCCACACGCCGGCGGCCCCGGCCATCATGATCGTCGGCAGCTGCACCATCAGGTAGGCCTTCCAGCCGACGGTCCAGATCAGCGCGCCCAGGAGCACCACCAGCGCCATGTCCGTGTAGATCACGCTGCGGCGGTCGAGCGGCCGGCCGTTGCCCTGGTTGAAGCGCGGCTCGATCGCCAGCGCCCAGATCGGGCCGAGCCCGAGCATCACGAGCGGGTTGCGCACCAGCCGGTAGCCGAGGCGTCCCGCGAGGGAGAGCTCGTGGTACTCGCGCACGGTGAGCATGTCCACGTCGCCCACCCCGCGGCGGTCGAGGTCCGAGGATGTGGCGTGGTGCACGGCGTGCTCGTGCTTCCAGGCGTGGAACGGCGAGTAGACGACCAGCCCGGCCAGGACCCCCATCGCCATGTTGGCGCGCTTGGTGGGCAGGAACGAGCCGTGCGAGCAGTCGTGGAAGACGATGTAGGTGCGCAGCAGGAACCCCGACGCCGGGACCGCTAGGGCCAGCACGAGCAGGTAGGAGACGTCGACCAGCAGGTACATGGCGACCGAAAGCGCGAGGTACGGCACGAGCGAGGTGGCGATGTCGATCGCGCTGCGGCGCAGGTCGGCCTTCTCGTAAGGAGCGATCGCGTCGCGCCAGAACGGCCGCTCGCGCGCGCGGCGGGGCCTGGTCGTGGCGCTCGCCGCGCTCGGAGCGGCGATCGTCGGTGCCGCGGACTCGTTCATCTGGGCCCCAGCCTAGAGGCACGGCGGGCGCCCATCCCGGTTACCCTCCCGGGCCGAGGGAGCAGAGGATGCCTTTCAGCCGCAAGCTCGTGAGCGTCGCGGCGGCGATCGCCGTGGTGGCGGTGGCCGCGCCGTCGGCGCTCGGCACGCCGTACAGCACGGTCGTCCGGACCATCCGCGACCGCGACGGCGACAACGTGCTCGAGTACGCGCCGGGCGAGGACTACGCCTACCAGGGCGCGCAGGGCGCGGCCTACCGGCCCCCCGTCCGCGGCTCGATCTTCAACTTCCTCCAGCTCTCCGACTTCCAGACCCAGGACGAGGAGTCGCCCGGGCGGGTGGAGTTCATCGACGCCACCCAGCAGCCTCCGCTCAACGCGCTAAACGCCGCCTACCGGCCGCAGGAGTCGCTCAGCCCGTGGGTCGTGGAGGCGATGGTCAGGCAGGTGCGCAACACGGTCTCGCCGATCACCCACCAGCGCCTCCAGCTCGCGATGACCACCGGCGACAGCGCCGACTCGCAGCAGTACAACGAGACGCGCTGGTTCATCGACGTGCTCGACGGGCGGCGGAAGATCGACCCGAACTCGGGGATCGAGGGCGTGTGCGACACCACCCCGGACTCGGTCTACGACGGGGTGCGCGGCGGCGGGCGCGTGGGCGGCTACTACGAGCCGGACGCGTCGGCCGACGGCGAGGACGGGCGCGGGTACACGCCCGACCGGGCCGAGAACGCGGCGGAGGGCGCTGGCGACGTGACCGTGCGCGACTTCCCCGGGGTGCTCGAGGCGGCGCAGCACCGCTTCGAGTCGGTGGGGCTGGACATGCCGTGGTACTCGACGTTCGGTAACCACGACGCGCTGATCCAGGGCAACAGCCCGGACGCCTACATCGGGCCCGAGGGGCCGAGCGGAGAGCAGTCGAGCGCGGCCCACCAAGCGCTGGTCACCGGCTGCCTCAAGCCCACCAAGCTCCCTCCCGACCTGGCTCCGGACGACGTCTTCCAGCTGTTCCAGGACCCGGCGAGCCACCTCGGCGCCTCCTCGCCTAAGACGGTGCCGCCCGACTTCCGGCGCTGCTACCTGGCCAAGGACGCCCACGCGCCGGACTACGGGGCGGCGCCGCCGCCGTGCGGGGCCACGCCGCTGCCGGGCGGACCGATCGGCGCGCCGCGGGGTCTCCAGAACCCCTACGGGCCGACCGGGGGCTGGATCGAGCAGCACTTCATAACCACCGGCACGCCGGTCGGGCACGGCTTCGCGCCCACGGTGGCCGGCGACTGCGCCGGCTACCCGGACCAGGCGGCCTGCGTGGCGGCGCTCACGCCCGCCGAGCGCGCCGCCGGCTACGGCCGGCCGCACACGGCCGTGGTGAACCACGACGGCTACTACGCGTTCTCGCCGCGCCCCGGCCTGCGCTTCCTCGTGCTGGACACGGTGACGGACGACTGCGGCGTGTTCGTCGAGGTGTGCGCCGAGGGATCGGTCGACGGCGACCAGTTCGACTGGCTCCAGGGCGAGATCGAGGACGCGGCCGGCCTGGGGCAGTACGTGCTCGCGTTCTCGCACCACACCCTCCGCACCATGCGGTCGCCGGTGGGCGACCAGACCGAGCAGGTGGTCCACTACGGCGAGCGGGTGGATCGTCGCGGCGGCCAGCCCCAGAACCAGTCGCCGGGCCGAACGCTCGAGGAGCTGTACTGCGACCACCCGAACGTGCTGGGCCAGGTGACGGGGCACGAACACGTGAACTTCGTCGAGCACCACGAGTGCGGCAAGAGCACCCGGCCGGACGCCACCCCCGGGCCGGGCGACTTCTGGGAGATATCCACGGCGTCCCACATGGACTGGCCGCAGCAGTCGCGGATGATCGAGCTGGTGGACAACGGCGGCGGCTCGATGTCGATCGTGGCCACGATCCTCGACCACGACGGCCCGCCGAACCCGGGCGCGCCCAAGCCGGACGAGCTCGCTAACGGCGCGTCGGGGGAGCAGGTGCTGAAGCTCTCCTCGATCTCGCGCGAGCTGTCCTACAACGACCATCAGTCCTCCCGCGGCTCGAGCGGGAGCCCGGAGGACCGCAACGTTATCCTGCCGCTGGTGCAGCGCTGGCCGTACGAGGCGGCACCCTAAAGCGGCCGACCGTCGCCGCCGAGCGGCGTGTCGTCGCGGCGGTCCGGGCGATCCCCGAGGGGTTCGTCCGAACCTATGGCGACGTCTCGCCCGGCGCGCCGCGCTTCGCCGGTCACGTCCTGAAGACGGTGGACGCGCCGGATATCCCCGGGTGGCGCGTGGTGCGCGCCGACGGCTCGCTGGCCGCCGGCGAGAAGCAGCGCGCGCGGCTGGAGGCCGAGGGGGTCCCATTCCGGCCCGGCACCGCGCCGCGCGTCGACCTGGGCGTGGCTCGGATGGCGGGCGACGCCTGGGGCGTGCCGACGTCCGACCGCTG
>DASVQK010000064.1:0-8796 GCA_036389105.1 Thermoleophilaceae bacterium | reverse complement strand
GGCGGTGATAAAGCGCGCTGGTGCCGAGCAGGCCGGCCACGGAGAACGCGTAGACCGCCGCGGCCAGGCGCTCGCGGCCGCCGGACGCGGCCGCCACCAGCGCGGCCCCCAGCACCAGCGCCACGAAGAACGCGTACTGGTGCAGGACCCCGCGCAGCCGCGGCTTGGCCTCGATCGCGGTGGACATGGGGTCAACGGTACCGGCGCGCGAGCGCCGGCCGCGGGTCCTGACCCGGCCCTAGACTCACGCCGTCCCGGTGCGGATCTGGATCGACATGACGGCGCCCGCGCACGTGATCGTGTTCCGGCCGATCGTCCAGCGCCTGCGGGAGCGCGGCCATCACGTCGAGGTCACCGCTCGCGACTACTCCCAGACCCTCGAGCTCCTGGAGCTGCACGGCATCGAGCACACCGCGTTCGGGCGCCACGGCGGGGCCGGCCGCGGCGAGAAGGCGCTGGCCCTGGTGCGTCGCACCGCGGCCATGCGCCGGTTCGGCTCCGGGCGCTCGTTCGACCTCGCGCTGGCGCACGGCTCCAACGACCTCGCGCTGGCCGCCGCGATGCTGCGCATCCCCGCCGCCAACACCTTCGACTACGAGTTCGCCACGGTGCAGCACAACGTCGGCTGCCGGCTGGCCAGTCGAGTGGCCGTGCCCGACCGGATCCCCCCGGAGCGCCTCGAGCGCTACGGCGTGCGCGACGGCAAGCTCGTCCGGTACCCCGGCCTGAAGGAGGAGTACTACCTGTCCGACTTCGAGCCCGACGCGGGCGTGCTGGGCGCGCTGGGCGTGGACCGCGAGCGGGTGGTCGTGATCTTCCGTCCCCCGCCCGACGTGGCGCTCTACCACCGCACCGACAACCCCCTCTTCCCGCGCGTGCTCGACCGCCTGGGGCGGGACGGGAACGTGCACGCCGTCGTGCTCCCGCGCACCGACGAGCAGCGCGAGTACGTGCGCGGCCTGGCCCTGCCGTCGGTGATCGTCCCTGACGGCGCGGTGGACGCGCAGAGCCTGATCGCCCTGGCCGACCTGGTCGTGTCCGCGGGCGGCACCATGAACCGTGAGGCGGTGGCCTGCGGCACGCCGGTCTACTCGAACTTCGGCGGCCGCCTGGGCGGCGTGGACGAGGCGCTGATCGAGGAGGGCCGGCTGCGCCCGCTGACCGACCCGGACGCGGTCGAGGTGAGGAAGCGCGACACGCAGGCGACCATCTCGCGCCGCGACCCGAACCTCCTCGTCGACATCTTCCTCGGCACCCCGCGCTAGATGACCGATCGCGCGGGCGTGGCGCTGCGACGTGCCGCCTCGGAGATCCCCCTGCTGGTGGTCTGCGCGCTGTTCCTGTCGACGGGCGCCGACATCCTGCCGCCCGACTCGCTCGTCTCGGTGGGCCAGGTCAAGCTCGACCTGGCGCGCATCCTGCTGATCGCCGGCTTCGCGGCGCTGGCCTTCACGAGTCGCGCACCGCGGCGCGAGCTGTTCGCCACCGGGCTGGCGGCGCCGCTGGCGCTGCTGGCCGCGACCGGCCTGGCGGCCACGCTCAGGTGGGACGGCAGCGAGCCGCGCTACCGCTTCCTGCTGGAGGGCATCGCGCTGCTTTACCTCACGCACGCCACCCTTCGGGCGCGTGCCGAGGCGCGCACGGCGGTGGTCGCGGCGGCGCTCGTCGCGGTGGTCGTCGCCTCCCTGGGAGGGCTCGAGCAGGTCAGCCAGGGCTTCGCCACCGGCTTCTACCGCGACGGGTGCCGGCCGCTGACCGTCGCGCCGCCGCTGGTCCCGGAGGGCACCCTCACGCGCGCCACCGGCAGCTTCGCCAACCCAAACGAGCTGGCCGCCTACGTCCTCCTGCTGGGGCCGCTGGCCGCGGTGGCGGTCGCGTCGGCCTTCAGCGGCTGGGCGGTGCGGGTGGCGGCGGGCCTCACGGTGGCGCTGGCCTACCTCGCCCTGGTCTTCACCTTCTCGCGCACGGGCGTCCTCATCGCCGTGCTCGCCGCGGGCGCGGCGGCGCTCACCTCGCGCACGCCCCGCCGTCTCCACCTGGCCGGGGTCGCCGCCGCGCTCGCACTGGTCGGCTTCGTGCTGCTCGGCGCCTGCGGCGCGGAGGGAGCGGCCGGGTTCGGTCGAACCCAGGAGTGGGAGGAGACGATGCACGTCATCCGCGACCATCCTCTGTTCGGCGTCGGGCTAGGGCGCCTCGGAGACGTGCTCCAGCTGCGCGACGCTCTCTCGACCTCGCGCCACGCGCACAACCTGTTCCTAAACTGGTGGGCGGAGGCCGGACCGCTGGCGCTGATCGCCTGGGTCTGGCTGTTCGCGGCACTGATCCGGCGCGGGCTTCGCGCGGCCCGCTCCGGGGACGCGCTGGGGCGGGGAGCGCTCGTCGCGCTCGCCGGCTTCGGCGCCTACAGCATGTTCGACCACCCAGCAAACGCCGACCGGATCGGCCTCGCCCTGTGGGGGGCGATGGGCGTGGCCGCCGCGCTCCCGCACGCGCCGCTCGCGGCGGCGGTCCGGCTGCGGCGGAGGGCCACCGGTGCCTAGCGTCGGCGACGGCCTGCTCGCGTTCGGCCTGGCCGCGATCATCGCGCTGCTGACCACCCCCGTGGCGCGTGCGTTCGCGTGGCGCATCGGCGCCATCGACGAACCGCGCGAGCGCGGCCTCCACCAGCTCGCCACCCCGCGCCTCGGCGGGCTGGCGATCCTCGCGGCGGTCGCCGTGGCCGCTCTCGTGTTCCTTCCACACGACGACAAGACGCACGCGATCCTGATCGGTGCCGGCGTGATCGCCCTGGTGGGAGCCACCGACGACCTGCTCGAGCTGTCGGCCGACTTCAAGCTCGCGGGTCAGCTCCTGGCCGCGGCGATCCCCGTGGTGGGGGGCGTTCGCGTGGAGAGCTTCACGCTGCCGTTCGTGCACCACGTGGACCTGAGCCCGCCGTTCGCCTACGGGCTCACCGTGGTGGGCATCGTCGCGCTCATGAACATCGTGAACTTCATCGACGGCGTGGACGGGCTGGCGGCCGGGGTCTGCATGATCGCCGGGCTCACGTTCGCCACGATCGCCTTCTCGCAGCAGCCGTTCGAGGCGCACGCGGCGGGCCTGCTCGCCCTGGCCACGGCGGGCGCGGCGTTGGGCTACCTGCGGCACGGCTTTCACCCCGCGTCGATATTCCTGGGCGACTCCGGCTCGAACCTGCTCGGCTACCTGCTCGCCACCATCGCCGTTCAGGGCGCCCTGAAGACCAACGCCCTGGTCGGCCTGGCGTTCCCGCTGTTCGTGCTGGCCGTGCCGATCCTGGACTCGAGCTTCGTGATCGCCAAGCGCATCAAGTACCGCCGGCCCGTGTACAAGGCGGACCGCTCGCACTTCCACCACCGCTTCGCCAACATCGGCTTCTCGCCGCGCAAGACCACGCTGTACCTCTACGGCTGGACGGTCTCGCTGGCGGCGCTCGCGCTGGCCCTGCGCTTCGTCCCCTACTCCGACCACCACGGGCACTTCTACTTCGAGTGGGTCCTGGTGCTGGCCGCGTTCGGCCTGATCGCGCTGGCGTCCAGCGTCTATCTGGTGCTGGTGCTCGAGATCCTCAAGCTCAAGCGCTTCCGCCAGTTCCAGCTGCGCCGCGCCAGCACGCTGGCGGGGTCGCCCGAGCCGGGGGAGGCCGAGATCGACACGCAGGTGGCCCACGAGCTCGAGACCGGCGAGTTCCAGGCGGTCGAGGTGCCCCCGCGCGAATAGCGCGGGCGGGCGCTCAGGACTCGGCGTCGAGGTCGCGCAGCTGGTGCGCGGGCGTGAAGAACCCGCGGTAGCCGAGTCCGGTGGCCAGCACCGACGACAGCGCGACCGCGCCCAAGAGCGACCACAGCAGGATCAGCTGGAGCCGTACCGCGTCGAGCGGACGCGCGCCGGCCAGCAGCATCCCGACCATCGTGCCGGGGAAGAACACCACGCCGGTGGTCTTGGTCGAGTCGACCAGCGTGATCATCCCCGACCGCAGGCTGCGGGTGACCACGGCCCGCGACGCCTCCCACGCCGTGGCTCCCAGAGCCAGCGTGGCCTCGATGCGGAGCGACGAGTCGCGCACGTCGTCGGCCAGCCGGTTGAGCGACACCGCCGCGGCGGTCATCGCGTTGCCGATCACCATCCCGCCCACCGGCACCAGGTAGCGCGGCCGGGACGGGAAGACGCCGAGCGCCAGCACGAGCCCGAGCGTGACCAGGGCGGCCGTGGACAGCGCCAGCGCGATCGGCACCAGGGCGCCGGGCACCCCGCGCGCCCGGCTGCGCGCCGTGAGCGACCCGAAGCCGACCATGACGGCCAAGAGCAGCGCCACCAGCCACAGGCTGTCGGAGTCGAAGATCGCCTGGATCACGTAGCCGACCGCGGTCAGCTGGAGGAACGAGCGGACCACCGCCAGCGCCAGGTCGCGCTCGAGGTCCGCCCGCCGCCAGAGCGAGACCGCGGCGGCCACGGCCACCAGCGCCAGCGACGCCGCGACCTCCCCGAGGGTCACGTGGATCGACGCAGCCGCGATCACGCCGCGATCCTTCCCTCCCGCAGGTGCACGATCCGGTCCGCCAGCCGCCGCGCCTGCTCGCGGTCGTGCGTGACCACCACCATCGAGACCCCGGTCCGGGCGCCCAGGTCGGCCAGCGTCCGCTCCACGCTCTGGCGGGTGTCGTCGTCGAGCGCCGAGGTGGGCTCGTCCAGCAGCAGCACCTCCGGGTCGAGCGCCAGCGCGCGGGCGAGCATCACTCGCTGCTGCTCGCCCACCGACAGCCGCACGGCATCGCGCTCGGCGTAGGCGCCGGACAGGCCCGCCAGCTCGAGCGGCCGGTGCGGGTCGACCTCGCGGCCGACCAGCGCGGGTCCGTAGCGCACATTGTCCGCCACCGTGCCCGGGAGCGGCGCCGGCAGCTGCGGCACGAGGCACGCGCGCCGGCGCAACGCGCGCGGCGCGAGGTCGCGCACGTCGTCGCCGCGAAACCGCACGCGACCCGAGTCGGGATCGGCCAGCCGGTTGAGCAGCCGCAGGAGCGTGGACTTGCCCGCCCCGGAGGCGCCCAGCAGCACGGTGGCCCCCTCCCCTATCTCCAGGTCCAGCCCGCGGAGGACCGGAGCGCCGCCCCGCGAGGCGGCGACGTCCCTCAGCTCGAAGAGCGGCGCTTGCACGTCACCATCTTGCGGAAATGGCGGCGCCGGCGCCCTGCGGGGGAGGACGCCGGCGCCCGGGGGGAGCTTTGGGGCTAGGCGGCTTCGCCGACCGCTTCGAGCAGGGCGTCGACGACCGCGGGGTCGAACTGGGTGCCCGAGCCGGCGCGCACCTCGTCGAGCGCGTCGCCGGTGAGCATCGCCGCACGGTAGGGACGGTCCGCGGTCATCGCCGCGTACGAGTCGCAGGCGCAGATGATCCGGCTGGCCAGCGGGATGCGCGCGCCGCTGAGGCCGTCGGGGTAGCCGGCCCCGTCCCAGCGCTCGTGGTGGTAGCGCACGATGGCGGCCACGGCCTCGAGCCCCGGAATGGACGAGAGCGTCTCCGCCCCCCAGCCGGCGTGGCAGCAGATGACCTCGTACTCGTCCGAGTCGAGCGCGCCGGGCTTGTGGAGCACCGCGTCCGGCACGCGGATCTTGCCCACGTCGTGCAGCCGCGCGCCGTACTCGAGCTCGAGCAGCGACGCCCCCGCGAGCCCCATCAGCCGGCCCACGCTCACGGCGAGCCTGACCACGTCCTCGGAGTGCTGCGCGGTGCGCCTGTCGCGCATGTCCATGGCCGCGGCGAGCGCGCCGACGTGCGCCTGCATGAGGTCGTCGAACCGCCGCCCGCCCTCGGCGTGCTCGAGCGCCGCTGCCGCGAGCTCGGCCAGCTCTGAGAGCAACTCGAGCTCGTCGGGCCCGAAGCTTCCGCCCGGCGCGTTCCCGGCGGCCGACAGCACGCCGCCCACACCGCCTCCCCAGCGAACTGCCACCGCCGCACCCGCGGCGGCGGATATCCCGTCGAGGACGGCCTGGGGCACGAGCTCCTCGTAATCGGACACCACCGCGGGCTCCCCGGTGGCCAGGACCTCTCCTATCCGGCCCTCGTCGACCCCAAAGCGCGCGCCCAGCAGCTCCCACGGCACGTCGTGCCCGGCGGCCGCGATCACCGAACGCGGGTCGCGCGGGTCGCGCACGAAGATGCACGACCATTCGACTCCCGCGATCCGGCAGATCTGCTTGGCCAGGCGCTCGAGCACGAGCGCGCCGTATCCGCTGCCGCCGAGATCGGTGGTCGCGACCGTGCTGGCCTGCGTGAAGCGCCGCTGTTGAGATGGTTCTGCCATGAGTCCCTGCCTCATCGACGATCACCCCGATCGCCTCGGCGAAAACTCGTACAGTCGTCTAGCCGCGTGCCTCGCGGCCGGGCAATGCCGGTCCTCCCTCTCTCCTCAAGCGGCCCCACTGCGCCGGGATGGATACCGGCGTGCCTTCCCAGGGCGGGGGCAGCGTTTGCTTAAGCACAATGTTCCCCGCAATAAGCGAGGAAAACTTGTTCACCTGCAACTTTCCTGGCGTGGGCCCCCGAGTCAGAGCAGCCTGCGCAGGCGGTCTGCCCCGACGGCGCCCTCGCGCAGCACCCTCCAGTCGCCGCTGTCCTCATAGCGGGTGAGATCCACGACCGTGGACGGGTTACCCGGTAGCTCGCCGGCGTCGAGGGCCAGATCGACCCCCGCGCGCAGCCGCGGATCCACGTCGTCCAGCCGGCGCGGATCCGCCCCGCCACTCGGGTTCGCGCTCGACTGGAGCACCGGATGCTCCGCGCGGGCGAGGGGGGCCAGCGGCCCGCTCAGCTCGGGCACGCGCAGGCCCAGCGCCTCGGGCCGCGGTCCGCACGCCAGCGGGTAGCGCCGGCCCGGGTTGGGCACGACGAGCGTGATCGCGCCCGGCAACGAGCGCTCCACGGCGGCACGCGTGCGCGGCGGGAGCTCGGGAAGCGCGGCCAGCGCGGCCTCCAGCGCGAAGAACATGACGGCGGCGGGCCGGGCCGCGGGCCGGCCCTTGAGCTCGTAGAGTCGCTCCACGCCCGCGCGCGAGTCGGGGTCGGCGGCCAGGCCGTAGACGGTGTCGGCGGGGAAGAGCGCCACGCCGCCGCCGCCCACGCAGCGCTGGAAGCGCGCTACGTCCCGGCCGGTCACGGCGCCGCGCCGACCGTGACGCGCTCGTGCCCCGCCAGGTCGCGCAGCGTGCGCGGCTCCCTCAGCAGCGAGCGCACGCGCGCGCCCTGCCGCGGCGCGTGCTCGAGCGCCAGACGGCAGCCCGACGGCGCGCCGTGAACCAGCTCGCGGACGGCGTCCAGGCCGTCAGGTCCCGCCACCAGCGCGTCCCGGGGCTCGTATCGCGCGATCTCGGGCGCGAGCCCGTCCATCTCCTCCTCCGCGACGTATGGCAGGTTGGCCACCACGAGGTCCGCGCCCGCCGCCTCGGCCGGCAACCCCGCCGCCACGCTCAGCCCGACCGGGAGCCCCAGGCGCCGCGCGTTCGCGCGGGCCACCGCCACGGCGGCCGCGGACGCGTCGGACGCCGTGACCCCGAGGTCCGGCCGCTCGTGGGCGATCGCGAGCGCCACGGCCCCGGAGCCGGTGCCCACGTCGTGCACGTGCGCGCCGGGCGGGAGCTCGAGCGCGACCTCCACCAGCAGCTCCGTCTCGGGCCGCGGGATCAGGACGCGCGGGTCCACCGCCAGCTCGATGCGCCGGAACGCGCGCCGGCCGAGCAGGTACGCCACCGGCTCGCGGGACGCGCGGCGCTCGACCAGGGCATCCAGCCGCTCGCCGGCCTCCGGCGCGAGCACGGCCTCGGGGCGCGAGTGCAGCGCGGCGCGGTCGGCCGCCACGACCTCGGCCACCAGCAGCTCGGCGTCCAAGCGCGGGCTGTCGCAGCCAGCGGCCTCCAGCCGGTCCGCGGCGGCGGCGATCGCGTCGCGGACCGTGCGCACGGCGGTGGCCACCGCCGGCCTCAGCTCTCGACCAGCGAGCCGGACTCGAGCTTCAGCCGCTTCTCGTCGGCCTCGAGGGCGGCCGTGAACTCGTCCAGCTCGCCGGCCAGCACGCCCTGCAGATTGCCGCGCGTGACCTTGACGCGATGGTCGGTCACGCGGTCCTGCGGGAAGTTGTAGGTGCGGATCTTCTCGGACCGCTCGCCGGTGCCCACCTGGGACCTGCGCTCCGCCGAGAGCTCCGCCTGCTGGGCCGCGAGCTGCTGCTCGTACAGCCGCGCGCGCAGCACGCGCATGGCCTTCTCCCGGTTCTGGAGCTGGGACTTCTCGTCCTGCATCGAGACCACCACGCCGCTCGGCTTGTGCGTGATGCGGACCGCCGAGTCGGTGGTGTTCACCGACTGCCCGCCGGGGCCCGACGAGCGGTAGACGTCCACCTGGAGGTCGTTCGGGTCGATCTGGACCTCCACCTCCTCCACCTCGGGCAGCACGGCCACCGTGGCCGTGGACGTGTGGATCCTCCCCTGCGACTCGGTCTCCGGCACCCGCTGCACGCGGTGCGTGCCGCCCTCGTACTTGAACACGCTGTAGGCGCCGCCGCCGCGGATGGCGAACGTGTAGTCGCCGTCGGCCACGGACAGCGGCTCGTGCTTGAACCCGCGGCGCTCGGCGTAGCGGGTCAGCATCCGGTAGAGGTCGCCGGCGAACAGCCCCGCCTCGTCGCCGCCCGTGCCGGCGCGCACCTCCAGGATGGCGCTGCGGTCGTCCGCCGCGTCGCGCGGGATAAGCAGAACGCGCAGCTCACCGCGGATTTCCTCGATTTT
>DASVQK010000063.1:0-14461 GCA_036389105.1 Thermoleophilaceae bacterium | reverse complement strand
GCGGCCGGGGCGCTGGACGAGCTGATCCTGTTCGTGGTGCCGGCGCTGCTGGGGCGCGGGGTGAGGCTGTTCGACGACGTGCCACCGGCGGAGGCCGAGCTGGTGGGTGCGAAGGCGTACTCGACGGGGCTGGTGGAGATTCGCTACCGGGTGGCAGCCTGAGCGGGAATGACGTGCGTGGATCTAGGCCGCCTATAGCGAGCCCAACTCCACGCAGAGGACCCCAAGGCCGTTTCACGTGAAACGGCAGCAATGAGGGGTGAGCTCGAAAGGGCGCTGGAACGGCATGGTCAGCCGGCCGAGCTCGCCGCGCGCTTCGAGCGGCTGCTCGGGGCCCTGGCGGCCGAGCCCGATCCGCACACCACGGTCTTCGAGCCGGGAGAGGCGGCGCGGGTGCACGTGGCGGACAGCCTGGCGGGGCTGGCGGTACCGGAGCTGCGGGAGGCGCGATCGATCGCGGACGTCGGCGCGGGGGCCGGCTTCCCCGGCCTCGCCCTGGCGGTCGCGCTCCCTCACGCGCGCGCGGACCTGATCGAGGCGGCCGGGCGAAAGGCGGCCGTCATCGAGCGGCTCGCCGCGGCCGCCGAGGCGGATAACGCACGCGCCGTACGCGCGCGCGTGGAGGAGTGGGGCGCCGGCGAGGGTCGGGAGGCCTACGACGCGGTCACCGCACGCGCGGTCGGTCCACTCGCGGTGCTCGCGGAGTACGCCGCGCCGCTGCTGAGCGACGGCGGGGTGCTCGTGGCGTGGAAGGGCAGCCGGGACGCCGCGGAGGAGGGCGCCGGCGCGGTCGCCGGCGCGCAGCTCGGCCTGGAGCCCCGCGACGTGCTGCCGGTCGAGCCGTACCCGGGCAGCCGCAACCGCCACCTGCACGTCTACCGCAAGGTCGGCCCCACCCCGCCCGGCTTCCCGCGCCGCGCGGGAATGGCGGCGAAGCGCCCGCTCGCGTAGCCGGGTCCTCCCGGGATCTCGGGAAGGAGTTCGGCGCCCGCCGTCGAAGGCCTCGTCAAACCCCCGATTCCGACCGTCCTCGCCGGTACGGTCGCCGCCGATGGGAATCATCTACGCCGTCGCCAACCAGAAGGGCGGGGTCGGTAAGACGACCACCGCCGTGAACGTCGCCGCCTGCGTGGCCGACGCCGGCTACGAGACGCTACTGGTCGATCTCGACCCCCAGTGCAACGCCACGGTGGGGCTCGGCGTTCCGAAGGACCACAGCCCCAACGTCTACGACGCGCTGGCGGGGCGCGCGCCGCTGTTGGACGCGGTCGTCGGCACCCACATCCCCGGCCTGTGGGTGGCGCCCGCCTCGCCGGACCTCGCGGGCGCGAGCGTCGAGCTGCCGCGCGAGCCGGGATCGGAGGGCCGTCTGCGCGACGCGCTCATCGGCTTTCGCGACCGCTACCTGTTCACGATCCTGGACTGCCCGCCCTCGCTCGGCCCGCTGACCGTCAACGCGCTGGTGGCCGCCGACCGCGTGATCATCCCGATCCAGACGGAGTACTACGCGCTCGAGGGGCTCGCCGGGATGCTCGACACGCTGTCGCTCATCCAGCGCGAGCTCAATCCGCGGCTCGTCGTCTCGGGAATGGTCCTGACGATGCACGACGGCCGCACGCGGCTGGCGCAGGACGTGGAGCGCGAGCTGCGCCAGCACTTCCCCGACCTCGTGTTCGAGTCGGTCATCCCGCGCAACGTGCGGGTGGGCGAGGCGCCCAGCTTCGGGCTGCCCGTCACCAGGCACGACCCCGGCTGCTCCGGTTCGGTCGCCTACCTGAGGCTGGCCAAGGAGGTGGCGGCGCGTGGCTGAGCCGGCGCGGCGCGAGGACCCGACCGGCGCGGGCAACGAGCTGAGGCGGTCGGCGCCCGTGGGCCGCGGCCTCGGCCTCGGGCTCGCCGCGATCATCCCCACCGCCGGGCGCGAGCAGGAGGGCCTGCGCGACGTCCCGATCGAGCTGGTCCGGCCCAACCCGTCGCAGCCGCGGCGCGACTTCGACGAGCAGGCGCTGGTCGGGCTCGCCGACTCGATACGCGCGCGCGGGGTGCTCCAGCCGATCGTGGTCCGCCCGCTCCAGGGCGGCCGCTACGAGTTGGTCGCGGGCGAGCGCCGCCTGCGCGCGGCCGGCATGGCAGGCCTCGACTCGATCCCGGCGATCGTGCGCGAGACCGACGAGGCCGAGCGGCTCGAGCTGGCGCTGATCGAGAACATGGCGCGGGCCGACCTGAACGCCGTCGAGGAGGCGCGCGCGTGCGCGACGCTCGTGGACGACCTCGGGATGAGCAAGGAGGCGGTGGCGCGCAGGGTGGGTCGGAGCAGGGTCGCCGTGACCAACCTGATCCGGATGCTCGAGCTGCCCGACGACGCGCTGGCGATGGTCGAGCGCGGCGAGCTGTCCGGCGGTCACGGCCGCGCGCTGCTGCTCGTGAAGGACCACGCCGCGCGCCTGCGCCTGGCCCGCGACGCCCGCGACGGTGCGTGGTCCGTCCGCGAGACCGAGCGCCGCGCGCGCGAGCTGGAGGACCCGAGCCGCGCCGCCGAGCCGCGCGAGCCGGTGGTCATCCACCCCGACCTGGCCGACGCGATCGGCGCCGCCGAGGACACGCTGTCGGCGGCGCTCGGCCGCGAGGTCAGGGTGCGCCCGCGAGCGGGCGTCTACCGCGTCGAGTTCGAGCTCGACCACCCGCGCGAGGGCGTCGAGCTGGCCGAGCGGATCCTGCGTAGACACGCGGCATAGGCGCCTCGACCCAGCGCTAGAATCGCGCCCGTCCGGGCGATTAGCTCAGCCGGTTAGAGCGCTTCTCTGATAAGGAAGAGGTCCCAGGTTCGAGTCCTGGATCGCCCATCGTCAGCCGGGTGCCGCCCGTTGCCGGAACCAGAAGCTTCCGAGCTTCACACGCGGCCCCACCGGCAGCGGCAGCCGGACGGTTTCATCGCTCTGGGCATGCAGGGCGAGCTCCGGCTCGAACTGAGCGACGACGTCCTCCGGCCGCAGGCGGCGTGGTCCAACCGGCCGCCAGTCGAGCGGGTGCCGCTTTAGGAAGTGGCCGA
This sequence comes from Thermoleophilaceae bacterium, assembly GCA_036389105.1. Lineage (GTDB taxonomy): Bacteria > Actinomycetota > Thermoleophilia > Solirubrobacterales > Thermoleophilaceae > AC-37. The sequence goes on along the minus strand of DASVQK010000063.1, from coordinate 11,412 downwards.
GGAGGTAGCTGCCCCCGGGCGCGAGCCAGTCGCCGAGTCGCTCCCGATAGCGGCGTCGCGCGGGCTCGTCGAGCATGTGCAGGCAGCCACGGTCGAGCACGAGGTCGAACGGCTCGTCCGAGCGCCATTCGGTCACGTCGGCCTCGACCAGTCGAATCGTGACCCCGCTCCTCTCAGCGCGCTCGCGCGCCATGCTTATCGCCGCGCCCATGAAGTCGACGCCGGTCACCGCGAAGCCGCGGCGCGCCAGGTACACCGAGAAGACGCCGGCGCCACAGCCGACGTCCAATGCGCGTCCGCCGTCGGGATAGGCGGCAAGCGCAGCGTCGAGCAGCTTCGGCGGATCCTCGCTGTGCCACGGCAGATCCTCCGGCTCCTTCGCCCGGTCGTACACGAGCTTCATCTCGCGCGCGGCCCTCATCGCGAGGATGGTCTCACGTCCGGCGCCATCGTCCCATGATGCCCATCGCCTATCCTCTGCGCCGCTCGGCCAGCCGTCACGGCCGGACCTCCCCGTAGTCTCGATTCGCTCGAACGCGGCAGGGCGCTCGCGGCGAGGAGCCGCCGCGAACCCACCGAACCGTGGACTCACTGCGACAGCCCACCGACAGCCCTAGCGCGAACGGCCACTCCGCGACCGCCGCCGCGCGACCCACCGTCCTGGTCACCGGAGGGTCGGGCTTCATCGGCTCGCACGTCGTGGACGTCCTCGCGAGGCGCGGCTACATGCCCCGAATCTTCGACCTGCGGGAGTCTCCCCACCACGAGCCCGGGTCCGTGGACACCGTCCTGGGCGACGCCACCGACGTCGAGGCGCTCACGCGCGCGATGGAGGGCTGCGGCGCGGTCATCCACCTGGCCGCGATGGCCGACGTCGGCCACGTGCAGAAGGATCCCGCCGGCGCCGAGCGCCTGAACTCGCGGGGCACCTCGGCGGTCCTCGAGGCCGCCCGCGCGACCGGCGTCGGGCGCGTGGTCTACGGCAGCACCATCTGGGTGTACAGCGACTGCGCCGAGACCGCGGTGGACGAGGAAACGCCGCTCGCGCACCCCGCCCACCTCTACAGCGCCACTAAGCTCGCGGGCGAGCTCTACTGCCGCTCCTACTCCGAGCTCTACGGCGTCGACTGCACGATCCTGCGCTTCGGCATCCCGTACGGGCCGCGCGCGCGCGTGGCCGCCGTCGTGCCCGCCATGGTCGAGAAGGCTCTGGCCGGCGAACCGCTGACCGTGGCCGGCGACGGCATGCAGGGCCGGCGCTTCGTGTACGTCGAGGACCTGGCCGCGGGCGTGGTGGCCGGCCTGGAGCCCCAGGCGGCCAACCGCATCTACAACCTGGCGGGGACCGAGACGACGACGATCCGCGAGATCGCCCACACGGTGCGCGACGAGCTGGGCGACGTCGAGATCGTCCACACCGAGGGCCGCCCCGGCGACTTCGGCGGCAAGGAGGTCTCGAGCGCCCGCGCCCTGGACGAGCTCGGCTGGCGCGCGACCACGCCGTTCCGCGAGGGCGTCCGCCGCTACGTCGAGTGGCGCCGCCACCACGAGCCCGTGGCGGGCGAGCCCGTGCTCCAGCCGGCGATCCCCGCCGGTGCGCGGGCAGCGCCCACACCTGCACCCGCCGCAGCCGCCCCGGCGGCAGCGCCCGCCGGGCCCGGCTGGCGCGACCGCCTCGTCCCGCGCCTGCCGCGGATCGACCCGCGACTCCCGCGCCGCGCGCTCACCTCGGCCGCCGTCGCGCTCAGCCTCGCCTGGGGGGTGGCCAGCGACGACTCCTTCGGCCTGCTCGAGCGCGCGTTCGGCGGCGGTCCCACCACCTCGGTGAGCACCGACCGTCCCCACGTCGGCCTGCTGATCGACGCGCCCGCCTCGCTCGCCCCCGCCGTGGCGGCGGAGCTGAAGAGGAACGGCGGCGCGGGCTCGCTCGCCCTGAACGGCGAGGTGGAGCCCTCGACGATCGCCGCCGTCAGGGCCGCCGGGAGCGACGCCCTTCCGCGCCTGAAGCCCGGCGGGCCCGTGCGCTGGGTCGGCACGCGGCAGCAGATCAAGAACATGGCCAACGACCTCGGCGTCTCGGGTCACATCTACTACGAGGCGCCGCGCCACGGGTTCACCTACACCCAGAGCCTGCTCGGCCGCACGGCAGGCGCCTCCGCCGTCAAGGGGCGCATCCGCGTGGCCGGCCCCACCGAGCTCGGCGAGATCCGCCGCGGGGACATCGTCGAGATCTCGGTCACGACCGGCTCGGAGTGGCGCACCACGCTCGACTGGCTGTGCGCCGAGCTTCGCGCACGGCGCCTGCGCGCCGTCCCGGCGGACAGGCTCCTGCGCCAAAAGGCGTAGGCCGGGTCACCCGCGGGTACAACCGCTACGTACCCCATTGGAGACGCGCCCCGCCGCTTTAGTGGCGGTCCACGATGGACGCCGGACGGGCCGCGTCGAGGAGGAGATCGACATGGCATTCAGACGATTCGGACGTGACGCCGACGCCGACGGCGAGGGCGTGGCCGATCGCGACCAGCGTGGCGGAGTGGCCACGAGGGAGCGCACCGGGGATCCCGAGGACCGTGCGATCGACCGGGGCCGCACGCGCGGCAACGGCCGGACCGCCGACGCTGGAGCGACCGCGGCGGCGACCGACCGCGACGCGCGCCTGCGCCAGCGCGACGCGTTCGGCGGCTTCAACTTCGGCGCCGCCTTCTTCGGCTGGCTCGTGGCCGTCGGCATGGCGGTGATCCTCACCGCGATCCTGAGCGCGGCCGGCGCCGCCATCGGCCTGGGCAGCGAGTCCGCCTCGTCCGCGGACGCCGGCACGATCTCGATCGTGGGCGGCGCCCTGCTGGTGCTGGCCCTCGCGATCGCGTACTACTGCGGCGGCTACGTCGCGGGTCGCATGTCGCGCTTCGATGGCGGCCGTCAGGGCTTCGGCACCTGGGTCGTCGGACTAGTCGTGACGCTGCTGGTGGGCGGCGCCGGGGCGATCTTCGGCGAGAAGTACAACGTGTTCAACAAGCTGGACCTTCCGCGCATCCCGATCAAGGAGGGCGACCTGGCCACAGGCGGCGCGATCGCCCTCGCGGCGCTCGTGCTCGCGACCCTGGTCGCGGCGGTCGTCGGTGGGAAGGCCGGAGAGCGCTACCACCGGCGCGTGGACCGCGCCGCGCTGGCGGACGAGCGCTACTAGACGGAGGCGCCACATTTGGCGGCTTGGGGGGCGGGGCTTCGGCCCCGCCCCTCGCTTTAATGCCCCGACTCGTCGCGCGCGCCCACCCCGGACAGCAGCTCGCGCCGGCGCAGCGGCCCGCTCGCTCGCGAGGCCAGCGGCGGGGTGTCCACGCCCGAGCCGTCGCGCATGCCGTTCAGGAGGTCCATCAGCGCGTCGCGCGAGCTGTGCCGCGGCTGCCAGTCCAGCTGCTCGCGTGCTCGGGTCGTGTCCATCAGCGGCACGCCGAGCGCCATGTCCACCCACCCCGGCGGGGTCGGCTGTAGCCGCAGTCGCCAGCTGAGCGCCGCTGCGGCCCGCAGCGCCGCGGGCGGCACGCGCACGGGCCGCGCTCCCAGCAGGTCGCCCAGCTCGCGCGGGTCGAGCACCGGGTCGGCCGCGACGTTGAAGGCGCCGCGCACGTCGCGAACGACCGCCAGGCGGTACGCCTCGCCCACGTCGAGCGAGTGCACCGCCTGGAAGCGCAGGCGCTCCACGTCGGGCACCACCGGGATCAGCCGCCGGCGAACGAGGCGGTTGGGCAGGAACGGCCCCGCGAAGTAGCGCCGGATCTCCGACGCGGCCTCGCGCTTGAAGATCAGCCCGGGCCGCAGCCGGACTGAGCGCACGCCGGGGAAGTCGCGCTCGAAGCGGTCGAGCTCGCGCTCGGCGGCCGCCTTGTGGCGCGAGTAGAACGACGTCGCGATGCCGTCGGTGGGCCAGCTCTCGTCCACGCGCCGGTCCTTGGGGCCCGTCGAGTAGGCGCCCACCGACGACGCGTACACCAGCGCGCCCGCGCCGACCTCGCCGGCGGCCCGGAACACGCGCCGGGTGCCCTCCAGGTTGGTCGCCTCGAGCACGGCCTGGTCGCGCGAGGGCTGGATCAGCCAGCCGAGGTGCACGACGGCGTCGGCGCCGCGGAGGTGCGGCGCCAGGTCGTCGCGCGAGATGTCCGCCTGGGCCCACTCGGTCTTGGGCCACGACATCGCCGGCCGGCGGCGCGCGATACCGAGGATCGACTCCACCTGCGGGTCGCGCGCGAGCGCGTGGAGCAGGCTCGTGCCCACGTTGCCGCTCGCGCCCACCACCACCACGCGCATGCCTGGGCGGTACCCGCGAGCCCTGGCGGCAAACGATCCTGGCGCGTCAGCCGAACGGCGTCTCGTCGATGCGCTCGAGCAGCTCGGCGATCGACTCGAAGACGGCCACCGCGCCCGCCTCGCGCAGCTGCTGCTCGGAGAAGCCGCCGGTCATCAGCGCCATCGTGTCGATGCCGGCGCGCTTTGCGGCCTTACAGTCCCAGGGCGTGTCGCCGAGCATCGCGGCCGAGTCGCCGCCGCCCTTCTCGATCGCCGCCTCCACCAGGTCGGGCTCAGGCTTGGTGGCGTCCACGTCGGCCGAGGTGGTCCAGCCGTCGGCCAGCTCGCGCACGTCGAGCAGGTCCAGGTAATGGTCCACCTCGTCCTCCTTGGCCGAGCTGGCCAGGATCACGGTCCTGCCGCGCTCCTTGAGCACCTCGATCAGCCTGCGCGCGCCGTCCATCGGCTCGCACTCCTCGATCAGCGCCATGTACAGCGCCTTCTCGGCCGCGCGGATGTCGTCGCCCTTCTCCTCCTCCGTCTCGGCGTTGGTGAGCGACTCCACGAGCTGGTCGCCGCCCATGCCCATGTGCGTGTGGATCCGCCAGATCGGGAGCACGATGTCGTGCTGGCGGAAGGCGCGATACCACGCGATCGCGTGCTGGTAGTTGGTGTCCACCAGCGTGCCGTCGATGTCCAGGATCGCCGTCCGCGCCATCGTCGCCTCAAGCTACCTTCTCGATCGCGGGCGAGTCCTCTTCCTCGGCGATCAGGTCCAGCACGGCCTCCTCGACCGCTCCGTGCAGCGCGGCGATGTCGCCGGTCTCGGCCAGCGCGGGCAGCGCGCCGCCGATCGTCAGTCCGGAGTCGAAGCGGTCGAACACCCGCGGGTCGATGTACGACGCGCGGCAGACCGCCGGGGTGTTGCCCAGGTAGTGCGCCACCTCCTTGACGGCGCGGACCTTCGCTCGCTTGCGCGCCGTCTTGGACGCCGTGGCCGCAGGCCCGGAGACGGCCAGCGCCACCGACGCGAGCACGGTCGCGTTCCAGGTGCGGAAGTCCTTGGCCGAGAAGTCGCCGCTGGTGACCTCCTTGAGGTAGGCGTTGATGTCCGGCGACTTGATGTCGATCCAGCGGCGCCCCTCGCGGTACGCGAGCAGCTCGGGGCTGCCGCCGCGGCGGCGCTTCAGCTCCGACACGATCTCGTGCACCTGGGGGTCGACGATCGACTGCACCCGCCGCTGCCCGCTCTTGGCCGGGTAGTCGAACGTGATCGTCCCGTCGCCCAGCCTCACGTGCGACTTGCGCATGGTCGCGAGGCCGTAGGTCTCGTTCTCCACGGCGTAGTCCTCGCCGCCCACGCGGAAGAACCCGCGGTCGAGCAGCCGCAGCGCGCACGCCAGCGCGCGGCGCCGGTCCAGCTCGATGCGCTTGAGGTCCTTGGCCACCCGGCGGCGCATTCGCGGCAGTGCGCGAGCGAAGGCGATCATCTCGTCGAACTTCTCCTGGTCGCGCCGCGCGCGCCACCTCGGGTGGTAGATGTACTGCTTGCGGCCGCGGGCGTCCACGCCGGTGGCCTGGAGGTGGCCCATCGGGTACGGGCACACCCAGACCTCCTTCCACGCGGGCGGGATCGCCAGCTCGGAGATGCGCGCGAGCACCTCCGGATCGTCGATCCGCCGGCCGTCCTCGTCCACGAACTCGAACCCGCGGCCGCGCCGGCGGCGCGTGATCCCGGGGCCCGAGCAGTCGGACCTTCTAAGCCGTGCCATTCGAACGTGTTACCCGGATGGGGCGACGCTCAGCGCGCCGGGCCAATCCGCGGAGGGTGCGGCTTGAACGCGGTCCGAGGTCCCCATGGGGCGGCTTATCCTAGGAGCGATGCCGCCGCCCGCCGGCGCCCTGAGCGCCGCACAGCTCGACGCCGTGACCCACCCGGGCGGTCCGCTTCTCGTGCTGGCCGGCGCGGGCACCGGCAAGACCCGCACGCTGATCGAGCGCTTCCGCTGGCTGGTGGAGGAGGGGACGCCCGCCGACGCGATCCTCGCGCTCACCTTCTCCAACGGCGCCGCCACCGAGATGCGCGAGCGCCTCGAGACGTGCATCGAGACGCCGTGGGAGGAGCTGTGGGTGTCCACCTTCCACGCCTTCTGCGCGCGGCTCCTGCGCGAGGAGTCGCTCGAGGCCGGCATCGACCCGTTCTTCGCGCCGGTCACGCCGCCGGACCGGCTGGCGCTGATGCTCGACCGGATCGACGAGCTGACCCTGCGCCGCCACGAGATCCGCGGCAATCCGGCGCAGCTCCTGGGCAGCTTCGTGTCGCGCATCGACCGCCTGAAGGACGAGATGGTGACGCCGGGCCAGTACGTCGCCTACGCCGAGACCCTGACCGCCGACGCGAGCGACGACGCCGAGCGCGCCAACGCCGAGCGCGAGCTGGAGTTCGCGCGGCTGTACGGGGACCACGACCGGCTGCTGAGAGAGCGCGGCGCGCTGGACTTCGGCGACCTGATCCTGCGGGCGTTCGAGCTGCTTCACGAGAAGCCGCACGTGCGGCGCCGGCTGGCCACGCGCTTCCGCCACGTGCTGGTGGACGAGTACCAGGACACCAACTTCGCGCAGGGCATGGTGCTGCGGCTGCTGTGCCAGGAGCACCGCAACGTGACGGTGGTGGGCGACGACGACCAGGCCATCTACCGCTTCCGCGGCGCGTCGCAGAAGAACATCCTGGACTTCCAGCGCGAGTACGCCGACGCGAAGGTCGTCCGGCTCGAGCGGAGCTACCGCTCGGGACGGAAGATCCTGGACGCGGCGCACGCGGTGGTGGACCCGATTCCCGCGCGGATGGAGAAGCGCCTGCGCGGGCGGGCGGGCGGCCACGTGCGCTTCTGGCACTGCCGCTCCGAGCGCGCCCAGGCCCAGCAGGTGGCCGCCGAGGCGGAGCGCCTGGTCACGACCGGCGGCGTCGCGCCGGACCAGGTGTGCGTGCTGGTGCGCTCGGTGAAGGTCGAGGGCGCCCTGGTGGGCTCCGCCCTCGAGGAGCGCGGGCTGCCGTTCCGGCTGGCCGGGGCGGCGGCGTACTTCCAGCGCTCGGAGGTGCGCGACGTGCTGGCGTGGCTGCGGCTCCTGGCCGACCCGGGCGACTCGAACGCGGTGGTGCGCGCCCTGTCGCGGCCCCCGATCGAGCTGCGGCCGGTGGACATCGCGCGGCTCACCCAGCTCGCGCGCCGTCGCAAGCTGGACATGGTGTCGGGCATCGAGGCCGCGGTGGAGACGCCGCAGCTCTCGCCCGAGGGCCGCGACCGCGTGCTGGCCTTCCTGCGCATCTACCGCTCCGCCTGCCGGGCGTTTGAGGAGATGCCGCCGGACCGCTTCGTGCACCGGCTGATCGAGCGCATCGGGCTGCGCCGCCAGCAGGTGTTCGCGGCCCAGACCGAGACCGTCGAGCGGCTGGTGAACATCGCCAAGCTGGCCGACCTGGCCGCCGGCTTCGTGCGGCGCGAGCCGGGCGCGTCGTCGCGCGACTTCGCGCGCTACCTGGCCGCGGTGGCCGAGGCGGGCCTGCCGGAGGAGGAGGCCTCCGCGCCGGAGGTGGCGGGCGCGGTGCAGGCCATGACCATGCACGCGGCGAAGGGGCGCGAGTTCGAGCACGTCTTCGTGCTGGGCCTGACGGCCTCGCGGATCCCCGGCGCGCGCCGCCAGCGCGCCGACGCCGTGCCCGACGCCCTGGTCAAGGAGTCGCTGCCGGAGTCGGCCGGCGATCCGCGCGCCGTGCACGAGTGGGAGATGCGGCGGCTGGTGCACGTGGCGATGACCCGCGCGCGCAGGGGCCTGGTCCTGTCGTGGGCCGAGACCGGCGAGCGCGGCGCGGCGGCGCGGCCGTCGCCCTTCCTGGAGGAGGCGCGCGCGGCGGTGGGCGGCGCCGAGGAGCTGGTCGAGGAGGAGCTGTTCGGCCCGGCCGAGGGGCTGCACTCCACCTTCCGGATGATGCGCGACGAGCTGCTCGACACGGTCTCGCAGGTGGCCGGCCGGCTGGGGGAGATGCGGCTGGACACCTACCAGCAGGTGTCGCAGGCCGTGGCGCGCTACCTCGAGCTGCTCAAGCTCGCCGCCCTGATCGAGCGCTCCAAGGAGGGGCAGCTGGTCAGCCAGGCGCTGGGCGAGGTCAACGAGCTCCTGCTCCAGGGCGCCAGCGTCGAGCAGCGCGAGGTGTTCATGCTCTCCGCGCTCGACGACTACCTGCTCGACGCCGAGCGCGACGAGAGCCGCCGCCGCGAGGCGATCGGCGCCCGCCCCGACGACACGCTCGAGCCGTTCATCCCGCGCCGCGGCGAGGGGCTGATGCTGTCGGCCTCGGACATCGAGACCTACCGGCTGTGCCCGCTCAAGTACAAGTTCGCGCGGGTCTTCCGCATCCCCCAGGAGCCGAGCATCAACCAGCGTTTCGGCATCGTGGTGCACCAGGTCCTGGAGCGCTTCCACGCCGACGGCGGCGGGTCGCTGGAGCAGCTCATGAACCTGTTCGAGGCGGCCTGGCGGCGCTCCGGGTTCGGCGACTCCAACGACGACCTCCAGTTCCGCGAGCGTGCGGTGTCCGCGCTGCGGCGCTACTGGGAGCTGGACCGCGAGCGCGAGGGCGAGCCGGTGTCGTTCGAGCGCAGCTTCTCGTTCCGGCTCGGCAAGCACCTGCTGCGCGGGCGGGTGGACCGCGTGGACAAGCTGCCCGACGGCCGCTACGAGCTGATCGACTACAAGACCGGCAAGGCCAAGACCGAGCGCGAGCTGCGCGAGGACGTGCAGCTGTCGCTCTACCAGATGGGCGCGCGCGAGTCCTGGGGCCTCGAGACCGCCGCCCAGAGCTACTACTACGTGCTGGACAACCGCAAGGTGCCGGTGGCGCACTCGGAGGAGGAGCTCGACCGCGTGCGCGGCACCGTGGCCGAGATCGCCGACGGCATCCAGTCGCACCGCTTCGACCCCAAGCCGTCGTACGAGCTGTGCTCGTTCTGCGACTATCGCATCGTGTGCCCGGCGGCGGAGACGTAGCGATGGAGCAGCGGGTCAGCCTCGCGACGCTGGGTGTTCGCGACCTCGCGCGGGCGCGCGCGTTCTACGAGGCGCTGGGCTGGACGACGCGGGCCGCCCCGGACGACGACGTGGTGTTCTTCCAGGCGGTCGGCATGATCGTCGCGCTGTGGGACCGCGCGCGGCTGGCCGAGGACAGCGGCGTGCAGGATGGCGGGGGCTGGGGCGGCATCACGCTGGCCTACAACGTGCGCTCGCCGGATGAGGTGGACGAGGTGATCGAGCAGGCGCGCGCCGCGGGCGCCACGATCCCGCGCGCCGGCGCGGAGACCTTCTGGGGCGGCTACTCGGGCGTGTTCGTCGACCCCGACGGCCACCCGTGGGAGGTCGCGCACAACCCGCGCTGGACGATCCGCGACGACGGGTCCGTGGAGCTGCCGGCCTAGCGGGTGCCGGGCCGAGCCTCCCGAGGTCCGGCAGCTTTCTGCGCAAAATGCGCCCTTCTTCCCGTGCGGGCGCGGACGCGGGCACGAGGTCCGGTGACACTCCGCTGACACGTTTCTCGCGGAGGGGGTGAGTCGCGTGCGGACCCCCGACCAGCGGAGGACAGGATGGACGAGCAGCGACTGCGGGACGGCACGGACGGCGGGCAGCGGCTCTTCGGCGACCCCGCCCTGGCGAGGCGCTTTCAGCGGCGACTCGACGAGGTGAGGCCCGTCTACGACGACGACGGCGGCAGCCCGATCAGGTACGACGAGAGCGGCTACCCGCTGGACGAGCGCCCGCTGAGCCTGACCGGGCGGCTGCGCCGCCTGATCACCGGCTGACCGCGCGGATCCTCAGCCCCGGTCGTCGGGGCCGCGCTGGCGCAGGAAGCGCTGGAAGTCGCGCGCGATGGCGTCCGCCGACGGCAGGTGCTCCGGCGTCACGTCCTGGGCCTCGTCCAGCGTCTGCTCAAGCCGCTCCACGAAGCTCTTCACCTCGGGGTCGCTGGCCACCGCGGCGTTCACCTGGCGCTCGTAGTCCTCCGCCGACTCCTCGAGGTCGCGCGCCTCGACCGCGACCCCCGCCACCCCCTCGAAGCTGCGGATGAGCGCGAGCGCGGCCTTGGGGTTGGGCGCGGCGGCCACGTAGTGCGGCACCGACGCCCACAGCGAGACCGACGGTACGGCCGCCGCCGCGCACTCGTGGTGGAGCACGCCCACGATGCCGGTCGGGCCCTCGTAGGTGGACCGCTCGAAGCCATGACGCCGCACCAGCTCGTCGTTCGACGCGAGCCCGGTCATGGGCACCGGCCGCGTGTGCGGCACGTCGGCCAAGAGCGCCCCCAGGGTGATGATCATCCGCGCGCCCAGGTCCTTGGAGACGCCGATCACGAGCTCCGTGAACTGCCGCCAGCGGAGCGACGGCTCCACCCCCTGGACGAGCACGAGGTCGTGCTCCGCTCCCGCGACGCGCGCGGCGTGGATCGTGTTCTCGGGCCACTCGACGATCCGGGTGCGTCCCTCGCTCAGCCGCACCGTCGGCCTGACGGCGGTGAAGTCGTAGAACTCCTCCGGGTCGATCCGCGCGATCTCGGTGGCGTCGAAGCTGTCGACGAGGAACCCGAGCGCCGCCGTGGCGGCCTCGCCGGCGTCGTTCCAGCCCTTGAAGGCGCACACCACCAGCGGATCTCGCAGCTTCGGGCGGTCGCCCCACTGAATCGCGTCCATCCATGGACCGTACCCGAACCCGTTCAACCGCAAATCGGGTACCGCGCGCGTTCCGCGACAATGCGCGCGATGGCCACTCGGGCGTTCAGTCGCGCGGCGGCGCTGGCCTGCCTCCTCGCGCTGGGCCCGCTGGCCGGCGGCTGTGGAGGCGACGGCGGCGGGGGCGATCGGGCGAAGCGCCCCACCCGCTCCGCGTCGCGCCCGATCGCGAAGCGACCGCCCGCCGCCGCGCCGGCCTTCAGGCCGCTCGCGGTTCCCGCGGACGCCCCGCGGCACAGCGTGCGCGTGCCGATCCTGATGTACCACCGCGTGCACGAGCTGGCCACGGAGCTGACCAGGTCCCAGCCCGAGCTGACCGTGGAGCCCGCGGAGTTCAGGCGTCAGATGCGGG
>DASVQK010000062.1:0-11291 GCA_036389105.1 Thermoleophilaceae bacterium | reverse complement strand
TTGAAGATCCCCTCCGGGTATCGCCCCGTGAAGAGGATGGCGAAGAACGCCGCGATCCAGGCGAAGAACACGCCGATGAAGACCAAGAGCAGCGCCAGCGCGTGCGGGATCAGCATGATGCCGTGGAGCAGCGCCCGCCATCTGGCGATGCCGCCCTCCGGGTAGTCGGCCTGGAAGTCGATCGGGTAGTCGACCCGTGCGGCCAGCGCGCCGGCGGGCGGCGCGATGGGGGCGGCCGGTGCGGCCGGCTCGGGAGCCGGCGGGGGCCCACCGGCCGGGGGCGGCTGGGTGGGCGGAGCGGGCTCCGGGCCGGGGCCGGCGCCCGGGTCCTCGGGCGGCTGGCCGCCCGGCGGCGGCGCGCCCGGGGGCTGCTCGGGGGATCCGCCGCTGACGGCGGCGTACGGGGGGGCGGCCCGCTCTACCTCGTCCGCGTCCTGCTCGACCTCGTACGGGGCGGCCTCGGGCTCCTCTGGCGGCTGGTAGCCGACCGGCGCCGCGACCACCTCGAGCACCGTGGTGCCGATCCGCAGGCGGTCGCCCGCCACGAGGATGGTGTCGCCCGCGATCCGCTCGCCGTTGACGAAGGTGCCGTTGGTGGAGCCGAGGTCCTCGACGTTGAGGCTCGTCCCCTCGGGAATCAGCGATGCGTGGCGACGCGACGCCTCGGGGTCCTGGAGCACGAGCGCGGAGATGCCGGGGTCGCGGCCGATCACGGCCGGGCCGTCGAGCTCGAGCTCCTGGCCCGCATCGGGTCCTTCGATTATCTGAAGCTTTAGCTGGTTCACGGACCGCACCCTACCCCGTCGACCGGCGGCTCGACAACCCGCGGCGCGGGCCCGCGCGCGGGGCGCTCAGAACTCGGTCTCGATCCAATCCATCATCGAGCGCAGCTCCCTGCCCTCGCGCTCGATCTGATGGTCCTTCTGCTCCTGGCGCATGCGCTGGAAGCTCTCCTGGCCGGCGCGGTTCTCGGCGATCCACTCGCGAGCGAACGCACCCGACTGGATCTCCCCGAGGATCTCCTTCATCGCCTGCCGCGTCGGCTCGCCGATCACGCGCTTGCCGCGCGTCAGGTCGCCGTACTCGGCGGTGTTGGACACCGAGTAGCGCATACCGGTGATGCCCTTCTCGTACATCAGGTCCACGATCAGCTTGAGCTCGTGGAGGCACTCGAAGTAGGCGAGGCGCGGGTCGTAGCCGGCCTCGACCAGCGTCTCGTAGCCGGCCCGCACCAGCTCGGTCACCCCGCCGCAGAGCACGGCCTGCTCGCCGAACAGGTCGGTCTCGGTCTCGTCCTTGAAGCTCGTCTCGATCACCCCGGCGCGCGTGCAGCCGATGCCCCGCGCGTACGCGAGCACGAGGTCGCGCGCGTTGCCCGTGGCATCGCGGTGGATGGCGACCAGGCCCGGCACGCCGTTGCCGTCCACGAACTGGCGCCGCACCAGGTGCCCCGGGCTCTTGGGCGCGACCATGCCCACGTCGACCTCCGGGCCGGGGTCGATCTGCCCGAAGTGGACCGAGAACCCGTGGGCGAACATCAGCAGGTTGCCGGGCGCGATCCCGTCGGCGATCTCGGACTCCCAGATCTCGGCCTGCTTCTCGTCGGGAAGCAGGACCATCACGACGTCGCCGCGGCTGGCGGCGTCCGCGATGCCGAGCACCTCCAGGCCGTCGCCGCGCGCCTTCCCGGCCGACTCGGACCCCTCCCGGAGGCCGACGACCACGTCCACGCCCGAGTCCTTCAGGTTGAGCGCGTGCGCGTGCCCCTGCGAGCCGTAGCCGAGCACGGCGACGGTCTTGCCGTCGAGCTTCCCGAGGTCCGCGTCCTTGTCGTAGATCACGGCGCGGGACTGTAGCGGCGCGGGTGTGGGCGGCGGCTCCCGAACTGCGGCAAGGAGGGGCGGACCCCGTGTGGCTTGGTCCACCGTCCTGCCCTGGGGGTCCATACGACCCACAAGTCAGGACGGTGGATCGCAACGGCGCCGGGGTCCTCCCCCTCATTGCTGCTCTTCACGTCAGCCGCGAGCGCACGAGCTTGCCGGCAGCATTGCGCGGCAGCTCGTCCACGCGCACGAACGCCTTGGGCACCTTGAACGGCGCCAGGCGCCCGCGGCAGTGCGCGGCCAGCTCGTGGTCCGCCACCGCGGTGGCCAGCACCACCCACGCCGTCACGGCCTCTCCCCACTCGGCGCTCGGCCTGCCGGCCACGGCCGCGTCGGCCACGGCGGGGTGCGAGAGCAGCGCGTCCTCCACCTCGGTCGCCGCCACGTTCTCGCCGCCGGTGACCACCACGTCGTCGATGCGGCCCTCCACGTGCAGGAACCCGTCCTCGTCCAGATGGCCGCGGTCGCCGGTGTGCAGCCAGCCGTCGGCGGCCAGCGCCCCGGTCGCGACCATCGGGCCGCGGACAAGGATCTCGCCGCCGTCGCCGATGCACAGCTCCACGCCCGGCAGCGGGCGTCCCGCGGAGCCGTGATGCGCGATCGCATCGGACGCCGGCAGCGTGGCCACCTGCGAGGCCGTCTCGGTCATCCCGTAGGTCTGGAGCGCCGGCAGGCCGCGCGCCGCGGCCCACTCCAGGAGGTCGCGCGGAACGGGGCCGCCCCCGATCAGGGCGGCGCGCAGCCCCGGGGTCTCCCCCAGCCCGCCGTCGCGCAGCCGGCGCAGCATGGTCGCGACCAGGGAGACCAGCGTCGCCTCGCCCGACTCCAGGGCCGCGGCCACGGCGCGGGCGTCGAACCCGTCGTGCAGCACCGCCGTCGTGCCGTAGATCGCGCAGCGGTGCAGGATCGCGAGCCCGCCGACGTGGTGCAGCGGCAGGCAGCAGAGCCAGCGGTCGTCCGGCGCCACGCCCAGGTTCCACGCGGACGCGATCGCGCTGGCCTCGTGGTTCGCGGCCGTTAGGGCGACCGGCTTGGGACAGCCGCTGGTGCCGGACGTGAACACGACCGTGCGCACGTTCCCGGCGACGCTCGGGACGCCCGGCGGCTCGGCGAGCCGCGGGTCGAGCGGCACGAACGGGACCCCGGCCCGCCACGCCGACCACAGCCGCACGACGAAGCGGTGCGTGCCGCGCGCCGGCTCGAGCACCGGGCCGTCGACCGGCTCGAGGGCCGAATCCAGCTCGGCGTAGGTCACCGTGCGACCCTCCGCGACGACGGCCGGATGGTCGGCGTGGGTGCGCGCCCGCAGCGTGAGCCAGTCGTCCAAGGGCTTATCGTAGGCGCGCGATGGCAACCGAGGAACGCACCATCAGGCCCGCCGCCGAGTGGCGCGCGGCGGCGGAGTACGAGGACATCCGCTACGAGATCGCGGACGGCATCGCGAAGATCACGATCGACCGTCCCGAGGTGCGCAACGCGTTCCGTCCCGAGACGGTGGTGGAGCTGCGCGACGCCTTCGAGCGCGCCCGCGAGGACACCGACGTCGGCGTGATCGTGCTGACCGGCGAGGGGCCGCTGGCCTTCTGCTCGGGCGGCGACCAGCGCGTGCGCGGCGACTCCGGCTACATGTCCGGCGGTGCGGCGGAAGAGGGCAAGCAGGCCGTGGGCCGCTTCCACGTGACCGACCTGCACGTGCAGATCCGCCGCACCCCCAAGCCGGTGGTGGCGATGGTGGCCGGCTACGCGATCGGCGGCGGCCACGTGCTGCACGTGGTGTGCGACCTGACCATCGCCGCCGACAACGCCCGCTTCGGCCAGACCGGCCCGAAGGTCGGCTCGTTCGACGGCGGGTTCGGCGCCGGCGTGCTGGCGAACCTGGTGGGCCCGAAGAAGGCCAAGGAGATCTGGTTCCTCTGCCGCCAGTACGGCGCCGAGGAGGCGCTCCAGATGGGCCTGGTCAACACCGTGGTGCCGCTCGAGGAGCTGGAGGAGACGACGGTTCGGTGGTGCCGGGAGATGCTCGAGCTGTCGCCGTTCTCGCTGCGCCTGCTCAAGGCCAGCTTCAACGCCACCGAGGACGGGCTGAGCGGCATACAGCAGCTGGCGCACGACGCCAACCTCCTCTTCTACATGAGCGAGGAGGCCCAGGAGGGCCGCGACGCGTACGTGCAGAAGCGCAAGCCGGACTTCGGCAGGTTCCCCAAGCGTCCGTGAGCTCCCGCGCGCTGAGCCCGCTGCGGCTGTGGCTCGTGGCCGCGCGCCCGCGCACGCTGCCGGCGGCGGTGGCGCCGGTGCTGGTGGGCACGTCGCTGGCCGGCCTGGAGGACGTCTTCCACCCGCTGCGCTTTGCGTGCGCGATCGTGGGCAGCGTCTTCATCCAGGTGGGCACGAACCTGGCCAACGACTACTCGGACGCGCGCCGCGGGGCCGACACCGAGGACCGGCTCGGGCCGGTGCGCGTGACCGCGGGCGGGCTGATGCCGCCGCGGCAGGTGCTGGTGGGCACGTGGGTGGCGTTCGGCATCGCCGTGGCGGCCGGCGCCTACCTGATCGCCGTGGCCGGGTGGCAGCTGCTCGTGGTGGGCGCCGCGTCGATCGCGGCGGGCGTGCTCTACACGGGCGGGCCGCGGCCGTACGGCTACGAGGGGCTGGGCGAGGTCTTCGTGTTCCTCTTCTTCGGCATCGTGGCCGTCGTCGGCTCCCACTACGTGCAGGTCGAGGACCTGACCTGGGAGGCGTTCGCGCTGGCCGTGCCCGTGGGCCTCCTGGCCGCGGCGATCCTCGTTGTGAACAACGTGCGCGACATCGAGACCGACGCCCGCGCCGGCAAGCGCACGCTGGCGGTGCGCCTCGGCCGCCTGCGCACCCGGCGGCTGTACGCCTCCATGCTCCTGCTGACCTTCGTCGCGCCGATCGTGACCTGGGCGGCCGGCGGCCTGTCCTACCCGATCCTGCTCGCCGTGCTGGCCGCCCCCCTGGCCGTGCCGCTGATGCGAACGGTCGGGACGCGCACCGACGGCGCGGCGCTCAACGACGCACTGGCCGGCACGGGGCGGCTCCTGGCCGTCTACTCGCTGCTCCTGTCGGCCGGGGTGCTGCTGTCGTGAGACGGCGCCTGACGCGCCTGTCGGTCCCGTTCCGTGAGCCGTTCGTCACGTCGGGGGGCGTGGTCTCGGCCCGCGAGCTGCTGCTCCTGCGCGTGGAGGACGACGACGGCGAGGTCGGGTTCGGCGAGGCCGCGCCCTTCGAGCCCTACGACGGCGTGCCGCTCGACGCGGTGGCGGACGCGCTGCTGGCCGGCGAACCGGGCGACGACGGCGCGCCGCCGCAGGCGCGTGCGGCCGAGGAGATGGCGCTGCTCGACCTGGTCGCGCGCCGCGAGGGGCGCGCCGTGGGCGAGCCCGGCGCCGACGCCATAGCCGTCAACCGCACGCTGGGGGCGGGCCCCCCGGACGAGGTGGCCCGGCGCGCGGCCGAGGGCGTGCGCGAGGGCTACGCGTGCTTCAAGCTGAAGGTGGGCCTGCCGGACGACGCCGCGCGGGTGGCCGCCGTGCGCGAGGCGATCGGGCCCTGGCCGGCGCTGCGGGTGGACGCGAACGGCGCGTGGAGCGTGGAGCGGGCGGTTGCCGCCGTCGGCGAGCTGGCCCGCTACGACCTGGAGCTGGTTGAGCAGCCCTGCCGAACGCTCGAGGAGCTGGCCCGCGTGCGCGGCGCCGTGCCCGTGCCGGTGGCCGCCGACGAGCCGATCGCCACGGCGGCCGACGTCCGCGCGGCGGCGGCGGCCGGGGCCTGCGACGCGGTGAACGTGAAGCTGGCCCCGAGCGGCGGCTTCCACGCCGCGCGGGACGCGATCGCGGCGGCGCGCGAGCACGGGCTGGAGCCGTTCCTGTCGAGCACGCTCGACGGTCCGTGGGGCATCGCGGCCGCCCTTCAGCTGGCGGCCGCGGAGCGCCTGTCGCTGGCATGCGGCCTGGCCACGCTGGAGCTGTTCGACGCGGCCCTGGCGCGCGCGCTGCCGCGCCCGCGCGCCGGCCTGATGGCCGTGCCGCAGGGCCCCGGCCTGGGGGTGTCAGTCGACGACGCCGCCCTGGCCGAGGTGCTGGTCGAGGAACTCCAGGACTAGCCCGGCCACCGCCTCGGGGCGCTCGAGGTGGGCCGCGTGGCCCGCGCCCATGACCGGCAGCGCGTCGCCGCGGGGCGCCAGCAGGGCTATGCGGCGGGCGGCCGCCACGTAGCGCTCGTCGTGCTCGCCGGCCAGGGCCAGCACCGGAGTGGGCAGGCGCCGCAGCTCGTCCCAGATGCCCGGCAGCGCGCCCTGGCCCGCCGAGCGCAGGAGCGTGGCCAGCAGCCGCGGGTCGTGATCCAGCCGGCCAGGGCGCTGAGCCTCGACCAGCTCGGCCGACTGGCCCGCGAACACGGGCAGCTTCTCCCAGCGGTCCACCACCTCGTCGATCGAGGAGTACTCCATCCACGCGGCCAGGCGCTCGTCGTCCGCCGCGCGCCGGCGCCGCTCCTCGGGGTCGTCGATCCCGGGGCTGGCGCCGACCGTGACCAGCGCCGCCAGGCGCTCGGGCTCGCGCACGGCCAGGTGCAGGGCCAGCCGCCCGCCCATCGAGTAGCCCACCACGGCGCTGCCCGGCCGGGCCGCCTCGCGCAGCTCCCCGAGCCGCGCCTCGAAGCTGTGCGTCCGGAAGTCGAGGTAGG
Source organism: Thermoleophilaceae bacterium (assembly GCA_036389105.1). Taxonomy (GTDB): domain Bacteria; phylum Actinomycetota; class Thermoleophilia; order Solirubrobacterales; family Thermoleophilaceae; genus AC-37. The sequence continues at coordinate 4,704 of DASVQK010000062.1, read as the reverse complement.
CGCTGGGATAGCGTTCCGCCACCAGCTCGCCGACCGGGCTCCACGCGTCGCCCCGCTGCATGAAGCCGGGGACGAAGATCACGGCCGGCGCTTCCATGTGGCCAGGATGATCCCGATCAATCGGACGTACGCCCCGATCCAGGCCTTCGTGGACGAGCTGGCCCGCTCCGGCATGGCTCACGCGGTCACCTCCCCGGGCTCTCGGAACGCGCCACTGGTCCTCGTGCTGGCCGGCGAGCCGCGGATCGCCGCCCATTCGGTGATCGACGAGCGCTGTGCCGGCTTCGTGGCGCTCGGGATCGCCAAGACGACCGGGCTGCCGGTGGCGGTCACGTGCACGTCGGGCACCGCCGCGGCCAACCTGATGCCGGCGGTGGCGGAGGCGCACGAGTCGCGGGTGCCCCTGATCGTGCTGACGGCCGACCGCCCGCCCGAGCTGCGCGACGTCGGCGCCGGGCAGGCGATCGACCAGATCAAGCTCTACGGCTCGTTCGCCAAGTGGTTCGTGGAGGTGGGCTCGCACGAGCCCTCGCGGGAGACGGCCGTGCACCACCGCGCGCTGGCCTGCCGGGCGTTCGCCACCGCGGTCGGAGGGCGGCCCGGGCCGGTGCACTTGAACTTCCCCTTGCGCGAGCCCCTGGCGCCGGTCGAGGAGCGGCTCGACGCGGCCGACTGGGAGGGACGGCCGGATGGCGCGCCGTGGGTCGTGCCGGCCGAGGCGCGGCGCGTGCCCACGGAGGAGAGCCGCGAGCGGCTGCCGCACGAGATCGCATCGGCGCGCCGCGGGGTGCTGGTGTGCGGGTCGGTGCGCGAGCCGTCCGCGGTGGCGGCTGAGGCGGTCCGGCTCGCGGCCGCGGCCGGCTGGCCGGTGTTGGCCGAGCCGACGTCGGGACTGCGGCGCGGACCGGACGCCGTGGCGGCCGGGGTCGTGGCCCACTACGACGTGCTGCTGCGCTGCCCCGGCTTCCTGGACGCGCACCGGCCCGAGCTCGTGATGCGGATCGGCGAGACGCCCACGTCCAAGCCACTGCGCGCGTGGCTGTCGGACGCGCGGCAGGTGGTGGTCGACCCGGACGGCACCTGGCACGACCCGGGCAGGAACGCGGAGCGGCTCGAGCGCTGCGACCCGCAGCTCCTGTGCGCGGAGCTGGCCGACGCGCTCGAGGGGCGCGGCATCGAACCGGACCGGGCCTGGCTCGACGGCTGGGCGCGCGCCGACGCCCTCGTGCCGGACGCCGTGGCCGCGGCCGGGGACCCGTTCGAACCGAAGGTGTGGAACGCGGTGGCCGACGCAGCCCCCGCCGGCTCGACGCTGTGGGTGGCGTCGTCGATGCCGATCCGCGACGTGGAGTCGTTCCTGCCGCGCGACGCGAAGCCGCTCGAGATCCTGGCCAACCGCGGGGCGAACGGGATCGACGGGACCGTCTCGTCGGCCACCGGAGCCGCGCTGGCCTACGCCGACCGTGTGTTCCTGCTGATCGGCGACGTGGCCCTGCTGCACGACGTCGGCGGCCTGCTGGCCGCGCGCCGCCTGGGCGTGGAGCTGACCGTGGTGTGCGCGAACAACGGCGGCGGCGGGATCTTCGACTTCCTGCCGGTGGCCGGCGCCGCCGGGGCGGAGGCCTACGAGCGGCACATCGCGACGCCGTCGGACGTCGACCTGGCCGAGGTGGCGGCGCTGGCGGGCCTACGGCACGTCCTGGCCACGACTCCCGGCGAGGTGCGCGCTGCGGTGGAGCACGCGGCGCTGGTCGAGGTGCGCACCGACCGCGCGCGCAACGTGGAGCAGCACCGCGAGGTCAGACGGCGGGTGGAGGCGGCGCTCTAGTCCGGTCGCCTCAGCGGTGGCCGCGCTGTCCCGGGGCGCCCTGCTGTTGCTGACGCTGGGCCACGTGCTCGGTGTGCGGCTCGCCTCCGAACGAGGGGATCGTCTTCTTACCCACGTATCCCACGGCCGCCACGCTCGTCAGCCCCATCAACACGTTCGGGATGTGGGGGAAGCCGGCCAGCGGGACGTGCACGACCGTTCCGACGAAGTAGACCATGGCCACGAAGTTGAAGAGCACGTACTGGAGGTCACCCGGGTCTGCCTTCTCCTCGTTGTCCGTGAGCAGGTGCCTCAGCTTCGGTTTCGCCACCGGTGCCTTCGTCGTCTTCCCTTCGCGCACCTGGCTCGTGACCACGCCCTTGGCGAGAATCGCCGCACCGAGCGGCCCGCCGAAGAGCAGGGCGTACTGCCCCTCGAGGCCCTGGTGCCTGATCTTGTTGAACGCCTGGGCATGTCCGAAGAACTTCGCCAGCACGAAGCCCAGGAGCACCGCCGCGATGAGGTACGTCCACACGGACGCGATCGTCTTCGACGTCGAGAGGGCGTTGTCGTCGCCCACCACGATGTGCTTCATCCAGCCGCCCGCAAAGCGCGAAAGCGCTACCGACGGGAGCACCAGGACGGCAAGCCCTACGAGCAGCCACCAGCGCGTCGCGTGGATCGCCTCAGGTGTCTCCGAGGCCTTTTTCGCGGCCGCGGTGGCGGGCATGAGCAAGAGCAGCCCGGCGGCCGCCCCACCTCCGCCCAAGACTCTTGAACCAGCTGCTCGGATCCCCACGGCGCAACTATCTTTGGTCGCACACCGGTTGTCAATCGCTGGACGCCCGTCGATCAGGTCAACAGCGGCAAGAGCGCCTGGAGCTTCGCCTCGTTCGCCGCCAGCTCCTCGCTCGGCACCGAGTCGCGCACTATCCCCTCGCCCGCGTACAGGTGGGCGACCGTCCCGCGCAGCAGCGCGCAGCGCAGCGCGACGCAGAACTCGCCGTCCTCGGCAAGGTCGGTCCACCCCACCGGCCCGGCGTACCAGCCGCGGTCGAGCCCCTCGAGCGCCGGGATCAGCGGCAGGGCGCGGTCGCGCGGCTCGCCTCCCACCGCCGGGGTCGGGTGCAGCCGCCCCGCCAGCTCCACGCACGCGATCGGGTCCGACAGCTGCGCCCGGATCGGCGTGCCCAGGTGCTGCACGTTCTGGACCTTGACGACGACCGGCTCGTCGGCCGCCGCCACCCAGACGCTGACCGGGCGCAGCGCGCGCTCGATCCGGCGCGTCACGATCGCCTGCTCCTCGCGGTCCTTGGGGCTCTGGAGGAGCTGCTCGGCCAGGTGGCGGTCCACCGAGGGGTCGGCGCTGCGTCGACGCGTGCCCGCCAGCGCCACCGTCTGCGCCCGCTGGCCGTCGCGGCGCACCAGCAGCTCGGGGCTGGCCCCCAGGAACACGGCCTCCGGCGTGCCGACCAGGTAGCAGTAGCACGACGGGAAGCCCGCGCGCAGACCGTCGTACACGGCACCGGGCTCGACCGGCCGCGGCATGTGCACCCGCACCTCGCGCGCAAGCACCACCTTCTCCACCTCGCCCGCCGCGATCCGCTCCGTGGCCCGCCGGATGGCCGACTCGAAGTGCTCGGGCGGCGCCGCGCCCGCCACGCGCGCGGACTCCACGGGGTCGGGGTCCAGCAGCGGCATGGCGGCCGGCGCCAGCTCGGCCAGCCGCGCCTCGATCCGCTCGAGCAACGCGTCCGGCGCCTCGTCGCCGTGGACCAGCGCGCTGGCGGTGAGCCACGCCGCGTCGCCCTGCCGCGCCAGCGATACCTCCGGCAGCGTGAGCAGCGCCGCGGGCAGCGACGACCACTCCGGCACCGCGCCGCCCTCGTCGGCGAACGCGAAGCCGCCGACCCACACCGGTCCGACGGCGGCGCCCGTCCCCGGCTCCGGGTCGTCGCGGAAGGCATCCCGCGCCAGGCGCCGGCATTCCGCCACCACCCGGGCGAACCGGCCCCCGCCCGACGACTCCACGGCCGCCGCCTCCCCCAGCCCGGCCAGCGCGAACCGGTCGCGGTCCGGCTGCTCGAAGCAGAAGAAGCGGTCCTCGGTGCGCCGCCCGGCCAGCACGACCGCCGACACGTCGATCGCGGGGTCGATCGGGGACGTCACGCTGGCCAGGACGGGCCTGCGCTCGCGCCGCGCCAGGGCGGACGCGTGCTCGAGCCGCTCGTCCAGGCGGTCTCGGGCGGCCGCGTCCAGAGCGAGCGACCCTCCGCTCGCTGCGACCCGGGTCGTCACGGGCCGCTCCGCCTAGGTGGCCGCCCGGCCGCGGGAGATAGCGATCTCGCCCGTCCGGACCATCTCGATCAGGCCGAACGGGCGAACCATCCGCTCGAACGCCTCGATCTTGTCGTCGGTGCCCGTGATCTCGATCGTGACCGAGCGCTTGGACACGTCGATGACCTTGCCGCGGAAGATGTCGGTGAACTGCATCACCTGGGCGCGCGACTCGCCGTCGGCCGAGACCTTGAACAGCGCCAGCTCGCGCGCCACGGCCTCCTCGGGCTCGAGGTCGCGGATCTTGATCACGTTGACGAGCTTGTGCAGCTGCTTGGTGACCTGGTCGATGGGGTGCAGCGCGCCGTCGACGGTGAGCGTCATGCGCGACAGCGTGGGGTCGTCGGTGGGACCCACCGCCAGCGTCTGGATGTTGAAGCCGCGCCGCGAGAACAGACCGGCAATGCGCGCCAGCACGCCCGGCTTGTTCTCGACCAGCAGCGACAGGATGTGCTTGCGGCCGGTGTGGATCCCGCCCGACGCCTCGAGGTCGGCGAGGTTCAGGATCTCCTTGGTCCCCGGCTCACCCATGGCGCCTGCCCGCTAACCGACCATGTCCC
>DASVQK010000061.1:0-4424 GCA_036389105.1 Thermoleophilaceae bacterium | reverse complement strand
GCGCCGCTTCGGGCGCGGCGGGTTCGTCGAGATCGCCCTGCGCACCGGCGCGCCGATCGTGCCGGTCGCCGTGGTGGGCAGCGAGGAGATCCATCCCAAGCTGGCGGAGTCGGACCTGCTCGCGCGGCTGACGGGCGCTCCGTACTTCCCGATCACGCCCACGTTCCCGCTGCTCGGGCCGCTCGGCGTCATCCCGCTCCCGTCGCGCTGGCGGCTCGAGTTCTGCGACCCGATCGACTTGTCGGCCTACGGCCCCGACGACGCCGCCGACCGCGCGCTGGTGCTGGGGCTCTCGGAGCAGGTGCGCGACACGATCCAGACCAAGGTCTACGAGAACCTGGTCAAGCGCAGGCACGCGTTCGCGTAGGGTTCTCCCATGAGCTTCAAGTCCGCCGCGGAGTTCCGCGAGGTGATGGACAAGGCGTTCGGGATGATGAGCACCGATCCCGAGATGGGACCGAAGCTGCGGGACGCCGAGACGCCGCAGCGGTTCGAGTTCCCGGACCTCGACCTGGTGGTGAACGTGACTTACTCCGAGGGGTCCGGCGAGGAGAACCTCCGCTGGGAGTGGACCGACGACGTGGCCTGGGAGCCCGAGGTGAAGATGACGATGGACTCCGACGTGGCCAACCGCTACTTCCAGGGCAGGGAGAACGTGGCGATGGCGATCGCGAGGCGGAAGATCAAGACCTCGGGCAACGTGAAGAAGGCGCTGGCGTTGATACCGATCACAAAGCCGCTGTACCCGCGCTACCGCGAGCTGCTCGAGGCCGAGTACCCGCACCTGGTGGAGTAGCCCGCCGCGCCGCGACGCCGGGCCGGCCGGGCCGACCCGGCCCTCCTAGAAGTGCACCCCGCGCATCAGGTAGGCCATCGCGATGGCCTCGGTGGACATCTCGCCGTCCTTCTTGTCCGGCTGCTTCCCGTCCCCGTCCTTGCCGTCGCCTTCCTTCTTCTTCTCGCCCTTCGCGGCCTTCGAGTCGGGGAAGAGGTTGTAGGCGGTGTTCATCACCTGGTCCACGACCTTCGGGGACACCGCGTACAGCACCTGGCCGAACGTGCCGAGGCGCGTGGCCAGCCGCTTGGGCTTGTCGATCATCGCGTCGCACACCATCTGCGCCGCTTCGTCCGGGGTGAGCGTGGGGAACGCGTCGTAGATGTTGGTGGGCGCGATCATCGGGGTGCGCACCAGCGGCATGTAGATCGTGGTGATGTGCACGCCGTCGCCGATCACCTCCGGCGCCACGCAGCGTGAGAACGCGTCGAGCGCGGCCTTCGAGGCGACGTACGCCGAGAAACGAGGCGTGTTGGTCTGCACGCCGATGCTCGAGATGTTGATTATGTGGCCGGTCCTGCGGTCGCGCATGCCGGGTAGGAACGACAGGATCAGCCGGAGGGCGCCGAAGTAGTTGAGCTGCATCGTGCGCTCGTAGTCGTGGAAGCGCTCGTACGACGCCTTCACCGAGCGGCGGATCGAGCGCCCGGCGTTGTTCACGAGGATGTCCACGCCGCCGAACTCCTCGTTCACCTCGTCGGCCAGCCGCTGGATGTCGTCCATGTCCGACAGGTCGGTCGGCTTCACGTGCGGCTCGCCGCCGGCCTGCTTCACCGCGTCGGCGACCTCGTCCAGCTTCTCCTTCGTGCGCGACACCAGGATCACGCGCCCGCCGGCCTCGCCCAGCTTGAGCGCCAGCTCGCGGCCGATGCCGCTCGACGCGCCCGTCACCAGGATCGTCTTGTCGTCGATCGACTTCGACAGCGAGCGCTCGCGGAAGAGGTCGGGGTCGAGGTTCCGCTCCCAGTAGTCCCAGAGCTTGGCCGCGTACGACGACAGCGGCGGCACCGCGATGCCGGTGCCCCGCAGCGCGCGCTGCGTGTCGCGCGCGTCGAAGTCGGCGTCGAAGTCGCGGTTCTCCAACGCGTCCGGCGGGATCTGGAGGTCGGCCAGCACGGTCTTGCGGATCGACTTGATCGTGGGCAGCGCGTTGAGCCCCGCCTGCACCGGCTTGGGGATCACGTTGGTCAGGTGGGAGTCCACCCGCATCGCGAACTGCGGCGCGTGCGCCGCCTTCGCGAACTCGTTCAGCGTCTGGCCGACGGACATCGGGTCGGGGTCCACCAGGTGGAAGGTGTTGCCGTACAGGTCGTCGTCCGGCAGGTGGGCGATGTGGTCCATCGCGCGGGCCACGAAGTCCACGGGCACGAGGTTCGCGTTCTTCCCCTCGGGCCCGACGATCGGGAACCACTCCGGCAGCGCATGGCGCAGCTTCTGGATCAGCTTGAAGAAGTAGTACGGCCCGTCGACCTTGTCCATCTCGCCGGTCACCGAGTGGCCCACGACGATCCCCGGGCGGTAGACGCGGAAGCGGCCGTCCAGCTCCTCGCGCACCAGCTTCTCGGACTCGAACTTCGACGAGTGGTAGGCGTGCGGCAGCTTCTGCCCCTCGTCGAACATGTCCTCGCGGAACAGACCCGAGAACTTCCCGGCCACGGCGATCGAGCTGGTGTGGTGGAAGAGCTCGACGTCGATCGAGTTGGCGAACTCGACGACGTGCCGGGTGCCCTCCACGTTCGCCTTCTCCATCTCGTCCTGGTCGGCGGACATGTCGTAGATCGCGGCGAGGTGGAAGAAGTGGTCCACCTTCTCGTCGAAGCCCTCGATCCCGAGCCCCTCCTTCGCCAGGTCCCCCACGACCGGCACGACGCGGTCGCCCGCGTTCAGGCGCTCGACCAGCTCGTCCAACCGCCCGCGCGAGCCCTCCCGGACGAGCGCGTAGACGGTCCCGTCGCGCCTCAGCAGCTGCTCGACGAGATGGCGGCCTATGAAGCCGGTCGCGCCCGTGACGAAGTAGTTCAACCTGTGCCTCCCTGTGGCTCAGCGGGGGCGCGAGTGTATCCCGCGGACGCTGGATCCGCGCGGCCGAGCGGGCTCCCCCGGCCGGGGGGCCCGGACCGTGGACGAGCGGCGCCCGGCGGGTAGCGTTGAGGGCGATGGGCGACGACCGAATCACCGTCAAAGAGGCCGCGGAGGCGGCCGGGGTGACCCCGGCCACGCTCAGGCGCTGGGCGCGCAGCGGGGTGATCCCGGAGCACGACGGCGACGACTCCCACTGGACGCCCGCGGCCGTCGCCCACGCCCGCATCGTGGCGCGCCTGCGCGAGCGCGGGCACTCGCTCCAGGAGATCCGCCGCGCCGGGGCCGAGGGGCGGCTGGCCTACGGCTACATGGAGGAGCTGTTCTCCGCCGACGGGCACGGCACGGTGCCGTTCGACCAGGCCGCCGAGGAGGTGGGCCTGGAGCCGGCGCTGCTCGAGCGGATCTGGGCCAGCGTCGGGTTCGCCCCGCGCCGGCCGGAGGCGTTCACCGGCGAGGACATGCAGGCCCTGCGCTACATCGCCTCCGTTCTGGGGGCGGGCTTCCCGCTGGTGGCGTTCATCCAGCTGATCCGCGTGTACGGGCAGTCGCTGTCGCAGATCGCGGACGCGGAGACGCGCCTGTTCCACATCTACGTGCACGAGCCGTTGATGCGCCAGGGCGTGCCCGGCCTGGAGATGGCGGAGGAGATGGAGCACCTGGCGGGCGACCTGCTGCCGCTCGCGTCCCCGCTGATGGACTACCTGCACCAGCGCTTCCTGCGCGAGTTCGTGGAGCGCGACGTGGTGGGGCACATGGAGGGCGAGCTGGACGAGTCGGTGGACCTCGGCCGCGTGCGCACTGCGATCGCCTTCGCGGACCTGGCCGGCTGGACGCGCTTCACCGAGGAGGCCGGGGAGGAGGAGGCGCTCGACCTCGTCGAGACGTTCATCGACGCGGTGACCGAGACGCTGCCGGACGACGCCCGCGTGGTCAAGACGATCGGCGACGGCGTGATGCTCGTCGGGCAGGACGCGGAGGCGCTGACCGACTGGGCCGTGGGGTTCCAGCGGCTGTGGGACCAGCGGCCCGAGCCCCGCATCGGCGTGCACGCCGGGGTCACGCTCTACCGCGACGGCGACTACTTCGGCCGCGACGTGAACCTGGCGGCGCGCGTCGTGGCGCGGGCGCGCGGCGGCGAGGTGCTGGTCACCGACTCGGTGCTGGAGACGATCCGGAACGCCGACCACCTGCGGTTCGAGGACATCGGCCAGGTCAAGCTCAAGGGCTTCGACGAGCCGCGCGAGCTGTGCCGCGTGCTGCCGGCGGAGGGAGGATGACCGGACCGCGGGAGTGCCCCCTCGAGGCCGCGCGCGAGAGCGGCCTGATCGAATCCGGACGCCCCCTGCTGGTCATGCTCTCGGGCGGCGGCGACTCGATCTGCCTGCTGGACGTGGCGCTCCGGCTGGGCGCGGAGGTGTCGGCCCTGCACGTGGACCACGGGCTGCGCGCCGACAGCGCCGCCGACGCCGAGCTCTGCCGCCGGGCCTGCGCCGCCGCCGGGGTAGCG
>DASVQK010000060.1:0-15615 GCA_036389105.1 Thermoleophilaceae bacterium | reverse complement strand
GGTCACAGCGTGCGGACCGACCGCCGCGGCCGGGCGTCGATGATCGTCCTCGTGACGCGCCCCGGGCCCATGCGCGCGCGCGCCGCGAAGCGCCGCATGCGATCCGGCAAGGCGTGGGTCCGCTTCGCGCCGGCCCGCTAGGGCGAGCTAGCCCTTCTTCGCCGCCGTCTTACGCTTCGAGGAACTGGACGACTTCGACGAGTTGGACGACTTCGACTTCGACTTCGGCTTCGACTTCGAGCCGTTCTTGCCGTCGCCGCCGCCGGACTCGCCCTCCTCGTGGCGCTCCTTGAGCTCCTTCTTGAGCACCTTGCCGGTGGCGTTGCGCGGCAGCTCGTCGAGGAACTCGACCTCGCGCGGCACCTTGTAGCCGGCCAGGTCGGACTTGACCTTCGACTTGATCTGGTCCTCCGACGGCCCCGAGCTCCCCTTGGTCACGACATAGGCCTTCAGCCGCTGGCCGAACTTCTCGTCGTCCACGCCGATCACGGCGACGTCGCCCACGCCGCTCATCTTGGAGATCGTGTCCTCGACCTCCTGCGGGAAGACGTTCTCGCCGCCGGAGACGATCATGTCGTCGTCGCGGCCGGTCACGAACAGGCGGCCCTCCATGTCCAGGCAGCCCATGTCGCCGGTGGACATCAGCCCGTCGATCACGTCCTTGCTGCCGCCGCCCGTGTAGCCCTCGAACAGCAGGTCGTTGCCGACGAAGATGCGGCCCACCTCGCCCTGCGGCAGCTCCGTGCCCTTCTCGTCGTAGATGCGCACCTCGGTGCCGATCGGCGGCTTGCCCGCGGTGCCCGGGGCCGCGCGCAGGTCCTGAGGCGTGGCGATGGCGGCCCACGCCACCTCGGTGGACCCGTAGAGGTTGTAGACCACGTCGCCGAACTCGTTCATGAAGTCGAGCGCCAGGTCGCCCGGCAGCGCGGAGCCGGACAGCGGCACGGTGCTCAGCGACGAGGTGTCGTACTTGCGCCTGGTCTCCTCCGGCAGGTCCATGATCCGCTGGACCATCACCGGGACCATCGGGCACGACTGGACCTTGTGCTGCGCGATCCCGGCCAGGGTCCGCTCCGGGTCGAACTTGCGCTGGAGCACGATCGTCGAGGACAGCATCATCGCGTAGGTGAAGTGCGTGAAGCCCCAGGTGTGGAACAGCGGGGCCGCGATCAGCGTCTTCTCGCGCGCCTTGAGCGGAATCCGGTCCAGCAGCGCGGCGGCCGGCAGGAGCGAGCCGGGTTGGCTGCGCGAGGCCCCCTTCGGCGTGCCCGTCGTGCCCGAGGTGAGGATCGTGGCCCGATACTCGGTCTCCGGCGGGACCGGCTCCGCGGGATGGCCCTGCTCGATCAGCTCCTCGAGCGTCGGGTCCTTCAGGTCCTCGGTCGAGTCGTGCCAGGCGACGAAGCGCTTGCGACGGCGCCCGGCGTCCTCCAGAAGCTCGGTGAACTCCTGGTCGTAGACGATCGCCACGGGCTTCTCGCGCTTCACGACCTCCGCCAGCTGAGGGCCGGCGAACGCGGTGTTGAGGTAGAGCGCGTTGCAGCCGAGCTTGGCGAGCGCGACGGTGGCCTCGATGAAACCGCGGTGGTTGCGGCACATGATCCCCACGGCGTCCCCCTCGAGGACGCCGGCGTCGGACAGCGCGTTGGCCAGGCGGTTGGTGCGGTCGTGCACCTGACCGAAGGTGAGCCTGCCCAGCTCGTCGACGATCGCGTCGTCCTCCGGCGCTCGCACGGCGGCCGCGGCATAGCCCGCCGCGGGCGTCGTCCCCCAGCGCCGAAGGGCCTGGATTATCCCGAGCAGCCGATCGGGTCGCTCCGGCGTGATCAGCCGCGCGTCGTAGAGGGCCTTGACCGACTGGGCGCTCCTGCCTGCCATCGCCCACGCGCGCTCGACGAGTCCCGGCGAGTCGTGGCCCATCTGGGGATCCTCCTCCTCCACCTCGGTCTTGAGGCGCTCGAGCGTCTCACGAAGGTTGTCCCTGACCATCGGCGACGACACGCGGTCGGCCACCACGGCCAGGAGACCGCCGGGCGCCTGGTAGCTCAGCCGCAGGCTGACGCTGGTCTGGCCGTCGGGGCGCTCCCGGACCCGCCAGCGGCCGCGCTGGTCGAGGCCCGTGACGCTGGTCCAGGCCATGTCGCGCCCCTCGTCGTACTCCACGATCTCGATCAGGCTCCCGACCTGCGCCGAGCCGACCTCCATCCGCATCAGGTAGCGGGCGCCCAGACCGCGCTCCTTGCGCCCCTGCGTCTCCCAGCGCGTGACGCCGGCCACCAGTCGCGTGTAGTTGGCCGGGTCGTCGATCAGCTCCCAAACCCGCTCCGCCGAGGCGTCGACGGCTATCCGCTCCTCGACGCGCATGTCAGCCGATCAGTGGGAAGCGCCGATCCTCGGCGAGCGCGTCCAGCGTGGCCTGCATGGTGCCGAGCACGTACTCGTTCACCTCGTCGATGTCCGGGTTGCGACCGAACTGCTTGCGGATGTCGATCGGCTCGAGGGCACGCATCTGGAGCTTGGCGGGCAGCGGGAAGTGGCCCAGCATGTCGCCCACGTTGAGCCCCCACGGCACCGCCAGCGAGATCGGCAGGACCTTGAGCCGGAACATCTTGTCCAGCCGCAGGAGGCGCGCCAGGCGCTCGCCGCGTGAGAGGAACAAGGCGGTCTCCTGGCCGCCCAGCGAGACCAGCGGGACGATCGGCACGTTCTTCTCCAGCGCGAGCCGGATGTAGCCCTTGCGGCCGTTGAAGTCCACGCGCGCGGAGTCCCAGCTCGGACGGTGCACCTCGTAGTCGCCGCCCGGGTAGACGAGCAGCGCGGCGCCGGTGTCCAGCGCCTTGTGCGAGTTCTCGCGCGAGGCCGCGACCGTGCCGTACTTGCGCAGCGTGGCCAGGTGCGGCATCGACACCACGAGGTTGTGCGCCAGCTGGTAGAAGCGCCGCTCCACGCCGAAGTAAGTGTTGAAGGCCAGCGTGAAGACCAGCGTGTCGGGCGTCATGTTGCCGCCGGAGTGGTTGCCCACGAGCAGCACCGGGCCCTCCGCGGGGATGTTGTCGAGGCCCTTGACGTCCGCCCGGAAGTAGTAGCTGGCCAGGAGCCACAGCCCGGGCAGCGTCTCGCGGATGTAGTCGGGGTCGCGCTCGTCCAGGTCCGCGCGCGGGATGCGCGACTGCACCTGCTGCGCGATCGCCTGACCCAGCTGGGCGGTGATGTTCACCGGCCCGCGACCGTTGGCCACGGAGCCGTTCGTCCGCGCACGCTTCGCGGCCGTGGCCTCCACCTCGTTCGCGCGTGTGCGTTCGGTGCTCATGGTGGGTCTATACCCACCTGGGCAGGCTACACAGCTTCAGCGTCCGGTTCTTCGGCCCGGCTCGCGGTGGAGCGCGCCGGCACGCCCGGCAGCGTCTCCGGCCACGTGGACGGCGGCCCGTCGGGCTGGCGGATCTTGTAGTCGGGGCCCGCGGGCAGTCCCGCCAGGAGGTCCTCGACGGCGGGGGCGCGCAGCTGCTCGCGCACGGTGCGGATGGCGGTCTGGATCACCTGATTGCGGTTGCGGGTGGCCATCAGATTCGGGCCCATGGCGGCGTGGTCGTCGCCCGTCGGCTGGATGAGCACCACCTCGGTCCCCGCCGCGCGCAGCTTCTTGGTCTCGCTGCCCAGGCGCCGGCCCGCCAGGCGCTGCACCACGCCCGCCACCCGCTCCGCCGGGTTCCACGCGTGCGTGGGGTGCAGGGTGGAGGTGGGGTTCAGGCAGATGACCAGGTCCAGCTCGTCGTTGCGCAGGATGTCCAGGTTGGACGTGGACCACATGCCGCCGTCCACGTAGCGCCGGCCGGCGATCTCCACCGGCCGGTAGAAGCCGGGAATCGCGCACGAGGCGGCCACCGCGTCGGCCAGGTCGGCCTCCGGCGCGTCCTCGCGGCCGAAGGCCACGCGGCGCCCGTTGGCGTAGTCGCACGCCACGGCCCAGAAGCTCGGGTGGTCCGTCCAGCCGCTCGGCACCACGCGCCTGACGGTGTCCTTCAGCGGCTCGTTGGAGATGACCCCGCGCGGGAGCCAGCCGGCCAGGATGGCCGTCGGCCGGTGGCGGCTGGGCGCGGACAGGCTCGAGGCGATCAGCCGCCACGAGCCGGGGCCCACCGGCGGCGGCCCGCCGCCGTACCGGAAGGTGGCGCCCGCCGCGCGGTCGGCCGTGTCGGCCGGGCGGCCCTCGCGGTCCACGAGGCCCTCGAAGCTGACCCCCGCGGAGTGCGCCACCATGAACCACGGCGGCACTCCGGAGGCCAGCAGCGCGCCCATCATCGAGCCCGCGGACGTGCCCACGATGCGGTCCGCGCTGCCCGGGTCCCAGCCGGTCTCGGTGGCGATCGCCTCCAGTCCGCCGGTCAGCCAGGCGCCGCCCATCACGCCCCCCGCGCCCAGCACGAGCCCAACCCTTGGCGTCCGAGCCATCGTCACCACCCTACGTCACGTGCCGGGCGTCCGCGACCCGTCATCCGCCAGCTGGCGCATCCTCGCCCGCGGCTTCCTCACCCAGCGGCGAGTCGGTCGGCTGCGTGCTCTCGTTCGGGCCCTCGACGTCGAGTTGCTCGTCGGTCGGCACCTCGTCCGGCTGCTGGTCCTGCTCCTCGCGTTCGATCATGCCCCTCGGCTACCCGCCTGGGGCGCTCCGGAAACGCGGCCGGGCGGCCTGTAGGGTGCCGCTCGATGGCGACGACAGCATCGCTTGACGGCCGCGTGGTGGCCATCACGGGAGGGGCGCGCGGCATCGGGCGCGCCATCGCGGCGGCCGCCATCGCGCGCGGGGCGCGAGTCGCGATCGGCGACATCGACGCCGAGGCCGTCGAGCGCGCCGCCGCGGAGCTTGAGGGCGGCGCCGCGGGCATGCGCCTGGACGTGACCGATCCGGGCTCGTTCGGCGCCTTCCTCGACCAGGTGGAGGAGCGGGTGGGGCCGCTCGACGTGCTGGTCAACAACGCCGGCGTGATGGTCGTCGGGACCTTCGCCGAGGTCAACGAGGGCGCGGCTTCGCGCGTAATGGACGTGAACGTGGACGGGGTGGTCTGCGGCATGCGGCTGGCCATCCCCCGCCTGCGGCGCCGCGGCGGCGGCCAGATCGTGAACGTGGTGTCCGGCGCGGCCTGGGTCGCCCCGCCGGCGCTGGGCACCTACGCAGCCAGCAAGCACGCGGTGCGCGGGCTGACCGACGCCGTGCGCGAGGAGCTGCGCGGCGACGGGATCGTGCTCACGGCGGTCTACCCGAACGTCGTCCAGACCGACCTGGCGGTGGGGACCGGGCCCGCCCGGGGCGGGCGCATCATCAGCCCGGACGAGGTGGGCCAGGCCGTGGTGGGCGCGATCGCCGACCCGCGCGACGAGCTGTTCGTGCCGCGCTGGCTGGGCGGCATGCTGCGGTTCCAGTCCGCGCTGCCGCCGCGGGCCCGCGCCGCGCTGGCGCGCGCGTTCGGACTCGACAAGCTCTACACGGGCGTCGATCCCGCCTCGCGCGCGGACTACGAGCGCAGGCTGGCGGGTGGCTGAGCCGCCGCCGGCTGAGCCGCCGCGGCGCGTCTTCCTGACGGGGGCGCTGGGGTTCATCGGGCGGGCCCTGGCGGACCGCTACCGGTCCGCCGGCGTGGAGGTGCGCGGGATGGACGTGGCCGCGGACCCCGCCTTCGACGTGGTCGAGGGCGACGTGTCGCAGGCCGGCGCGTGGCAGGAGCACGCGGAGGGCTGCGACGTGGTGGTCCACCTGGCGGCGATCCTCGGCTTCGGCGGGAGCCACGAGGAGTTCTGGCGCGTGAACGTGCTGGGCACCCGCCGGGCGCTCGACGCGGCCGTGCGGGGCGGCGCGCGCCGCTTCTTGCACACCTCGTCGATCGTGGTGTTCGGCAACGACTTCCCCGATGGCGTGGACGAGCGGCGGCCGGTGAAGGCCACCGGCCGCCCGTACACCGACACGAAGGTGGCGTCCGAGCAGGTCGTGCTCCAGGCGCACGGCGCCGGCGAGGTGGAATGCTCGGTGGTCAGGCCCGGCGACGTCTACGGGCCGCGATCGCGCCCGTGGGTGATCCTTCCGCTCGAGGCCATCCGGCGGCGCCAGCTGGTGCTGCCCGCGCGCGGGCGCGGCATCTTCAGCCCGGTCTACGTGGACAACCTGGTGGACGGCTACCTGCTGGCCGCCCGCGAGCCCGCCGCAGCCGGAGGGGTGTTCACGATCACGGACGGCGTCGGCGTCGAGACGCGCGAGTTCTTCCGCCACCACTACGAGTGGCTGGGCATGAAGGGGCCGCCGGGCGTGCCCACGCCCGTCGCCGTCGGACTGGCCGCGGCCGGCGACGCGTTCTTCCGCGCACGCGGCCGGCCCAGCGAGGCCAACCCGGGCGCGGTGCGCTACCTGGCGCGCACGGGCACCTACTCGATCGACAAGGCGCGCTCGCTGCTGGGCTACGAGCCCGCCGTGCCGCTCGAGGAGGGGCTCGAGCGCTCGCGCGCCTGGGCCGAGTCCGCCGGGCTGCTCGGGGTGGCATGAGCCATCCATCCACCGTCTCCGAGCTGTTCCGCGACGCGATGGCGGATCTGTGCTCCGGCGTGGCCGTGATCACCGCCCGGCGGCCGGACGGACAGCCATGCGGCCTGGCGGCCACGTCCGTGGCGTCGTTCAGCGCGGCCCCGCCCTCGCTTCTGGCGTCGGTGGCGCACGCGTCGCGCTGCCACAGCGCCCTGGTCGAGTGCCGGCACTTCGGCGTGCACCTGCTGCGGGCCGACCAGGAGCCGCTGGCGCGCGTGTTCGCCAGCCTGGGCGAGGACAAGTTCGCGGAGCTCGACTGGAGCTGGGACCACGACGTCCCAGAGCTGGCCGGCGCCCTCGCCTTCCTGCGCTGCCGCCGCAGCGCGCTGTTCGAGCTGTACGACCACTCGATCCTGATCGGCGAGGTGGCCGGCGGGCGGCGCGAGCCGGGCGATCCGCTCGTGTACCTCCAGCGGCGCATGGACTGGCGGTTGGAGCCGCCGCCGCCGGACTGACCCGGCGCGCCGAACGCCGTCGTTTGGCCGCCGATGGCGGCGTTAGCCTCAGCCGAGTGAGTGCCTCGACCGTCGCGAAGGCGGTTCTCGTCGCCGCTGCCGTCGCGGCCGGGCTCTACGTCCTCTACGGCATCCGCAGCGTGCTCGGGCTGCTGTTCATCTCGGTGTTCATCGCCGTGGCGCTGGGTCCCGCGGTGGAGCGGTTCGAGAGCATCGGGATGAAGCGCTGGATGGCCATCCTGGCCACCTACCTGTCGCTGCTCGGCGCCGTCATCGTCGTCGGCCTGCTCGTGGTCCCGCCGATCGTGGACGAGACCAACAAGCTGGTCAAGAACGTGCCCGGCTACGTGGACGACCTGAGGGAGAACCGTCAGATCCGCGAGTACGACGAGAAGTACCACGTCACCGAAAAGCTCAAGAGCAGCGCCCTCAAGCTCCCCTCCAAGCTCGGCTCGGCCGTCGGCGCGCTCCAGGACGTCACGGTGGGCGTCTTCTCGGCCGTCGTCCAGCTGCTCACCGTGCTGGTCATGACGTTCTTCCTGCTGCTCGACGGCAGGCGGATAACGGAATGGATCTTCCGCGAGCTGGGGCCGGTGCGCGGGCCGCGCGTCCGGCGGATCGCGGAGCACGTCTACCGATCGGTTGGCGGCTACGTGGTGGGCAACCTCGCGATCTCGGCCATCGCCGGCGTCGGCACCTGGATCGTCCTGTCGCTGCTCGGAGTTCCCTTCGCCGTGCCGCTCGCCGTGCTGATGGCGTTCCTCGACCTCATCCCGCTGGTCGGAGCCTCGATCGCCGGGGTGATCATCGCCGCGGTGGCGGCCGTCCACGACTTCCCCACCGCCGCCATCGTCTGGATCGTCTACCTGATCCTCTACCAGCAGGTCGAGAACAACCTGGTCCAGCCCGTGATCTACCGCCGCACCGTTCAGCTGCACCCGCTGCTCGTGATCGTGGCGGTCCTGATCGGGGCGAGCCTGCTCGGGGTCCTGGGCGCACTGGTTGCGATTCCGGTGGCCGGAGCCGCGCAGATCATCGCCCGCGACTGGTGGGAGCTGCGGGCGTCCAAGCCGTCGAAGCTGGCTCCGGACGGGCTGGCGATCGAAGAGGCGCCCGAGGGCGCTTGAAACGCTCAGGACGCGCAATCCATTAAAAGCTGGCGCATCCGCTCCGTCTGATGTATGAATGGTCATCAGCGGGGGCGAATCCGTCTCCGCGTGGACTTGTACAACGCGTGGATGTGTCCTGGCCGGGTGCGTTCGCGCCGAGAAGGTGGATATGGCAGTCGCAGACAAGGCGTCCGCTCAGGGGGGGCGTCGGTTCCTGGAGCCCGCCGCCGATCGGGCTCGCTCCGACGCCGTCCTGCTGGCTCGCTACCAGGACGGGGACAGAGGTGCACGGATCGAGGTGATGGAGCGGTTCCTGCCGCTGGCGCGCCAGATCGCGCGCCGCTACGTCCGACCCAACGAGTCCGTCGACGACCTCTTCCAGGTGGCCAGCATCGGGCTGCTCAAGGCGATCGACCGCTTCGACCCCGCGCGCGGCTACGCATTCTCGACCTTTGCCGTCCCGACCATCGTCGGCGAGCTGAAGCGGTACTTCCGCGACACCGGCTGGGCCGTGCACGTGCCGCGCCCGATCCAGGACCGGATCGTGCAGGTCAACCGCGTGATGGGAGACCTGTCGCGCTCGCTCGGCCGCTCGCCCACCTCGACGGAGATCGCCCGCGCGATCAGCGCCACCGTGGAGGAGGTGGTGGAGGCCATGGAGGCCGCCAACGCGTTCGACGCCGTCTCGCTCGAGATGCCGCGCAGCGGCGCCGAGGGCGAGGGCGGGACCTACGCCGAGACCGTGGGCGCGTTCGACGAGGGCTACGAGAGGGTCGAGTACTCCGCCACCATCGAGCCCACCATGGCCGCGATGCCCGAGCGCGACCGCACGATCCTGCGGCTCCGCTTCGAGCAGGACCTGACGCAGTCCGAGATCGCCGACCAGCTCGGCATCTCGCAGATGCACGTCTCGCGCATCATCCGTCGCTCGCTCACGCGGCTGCGCACGGTGGCCGAGGCCGCCTGACTGAAACCCCGATGGTCCTGCGGCGCGAGGGCGACGCGGTGATCGCCATCGGCCAGCCGGCCCACGCCTGGCTGTCCGGGCAGCTGGCGCGCGCGTGGGGAAACGAGCGCTTCGGCGCGCCCGACCCCTGGGAGGAGGTCTGCCTGGCCGCCGAGCAGCACGACGCCGGGATGGCCGACTGGGACGCCGCGCCCGAGCTCAACCCGGAGACCGGCCTGCCCTACTCGTTCGTGGAGATGCCGGTGGAGACTCACATACGGGTGTGGGAGCACGCGTGGGAGCGGGTGCTGCCCCAGAGCCGCTATGCGGCGCTGCTCGTGTCGATGCACGGCACGGCCCTGTACGGGCTGCGCGACCTGACCAAGCTCGACGAGCGCCAGACCGCCCGCGTGCGCGGGTACCTGGAGCAGCAGCGAGCCGTGCAGGAGTCGCTGCGCTCGACGCTCGACGGTGACGGCCGCGGCGCCGAAGCCGCCCTGTCGCTGTCGCGAAACCAGCGCCTGATCTGGACGTGGGACGCGTTCTCGCTGGCCCTCTGCCTGGACTGGCCGCCGCGGGCGCTGACCGGCGTGCCGGCCGTGGCCGGGCAGCTCGACGTGGCCCTCGAGCCGGACGGCGAGCGGAGGGTTCGCGTGGAGCCGTGGCCGTTCGCCGCCGAGCCCGTGCACGTGCGCTGCGAGGGCCGGGTCCTCGAGGGGCGCTTCGAGGACGAGGGGGCGATGCGCGCGGCTCTTCGGGCCGCGCCCTGGCGGTCGCTGGAGTTCGAGCTCGTGCCCGGCGCCGGCCGCGAGCGCAGCGCCTAAGCTCCGCCAATGGCCCACCGGACCAGGCGCGGGTTGGCTGCCGCGGCGTGCGCCTCCGCGCTGATGGCCTGGTCGGCGGCCGCCGCGGGCGCCGCCGAGCCGGCGGTTCGAGCCGGGGTGGGCCGGGCCGACATCACGCCGCCCACCGGCTACTACATGATGGGCTGGGTCCGGTCCGACGCCCAGACCACCGGCCAGCACACGCGCCTGTGGGCGCGGGTGATCGTGCTTCAGCGCGGGGCGCGCAAGGTGGCGCTGATCGCCGAGGACCTGAATGGGATCTCGGGAGGGATGCTGGCGGAGGCCGCGGAGATGAACAAGGACCGCGGCTTCTCGGAGCGGAACGTGATCGACTCGGCGTCGCACACCCACGCCGCCCCCAGCCAGTACTACAACTTCGGCTCCTACAACACGGTGTTCATGTCGGCCAACACGCCGACCGAGTTCAACACCGCCGCGGACCCGCAGCTCTACACCTTCATGGTCAAGCGGCTGGCGCTGGCCATCCGGCGCGCGGACGACGACCTGGCGCCGGCGGCGGTCGGCACGGCCAGCACCAAGCTGCTGGGCCTGACGCAGAACCGCAGCATCGAGGCCCACCTGGCCGACCACGGGATCATCGAGGACTTCGGCACCGGGTCGGCGGCGCAGGATCCGCTCGGGTACGCGCACACGATCGACCCCGACGTCGACGTCCTGCGCGTGGACAAGATCGGCCGGCGCGGGCGGCGCATTCCCGTGGGCGTCTGGTCGAGCTTCGCCGACCACGGCACGGTCAACAAGTACACGTTCCACTTCTACAACGAGGACCACCACGGCTCGGCCACCCACGTGGTCGAGGACACGCTCCGCCGCAGGGGGCGCGTGCCGCGCGGGCAGGACGTGGTGAACGCCTACGGCAACACCGACGAGGGCGACCAGTCGGCCGGGCTCGACCGCTCCGGGCCGGCGGCCTCCGACTACGTGGGCCGCGTGGAGGCGCGCGCGATGGTGACCGCCTGGCGCTCCGCGGGCAGGCGCATGACGCGGAGGCCGAACCTCGACATCCGCTGGACGCGCGTCTGCTTCTGCGGGCAGGAGACCGACAGCGGCGCCGTGGACACCCAGGGGCAGGTCGGACTGCCGCTCTTCACCGGCTCCGAGGAGGGGCGCGGCCCGCTGTACGACCAGACGCACGTGCCGTTCGAGGGCCGTACCTCGCCGGTGTCCTCCGGCCCCCAGGGGGACAAGATCAAGGCCAACGTGCCGGCCGACGTGCCGAAGGCGGTGCCGCTGGCCGCGCTGCGGGTGGGCGGCACGATGTACGTCACGATCCCCGGCGAGATGACCGTGGAGATGGGCCGCCGCGTGCGCGCGGCGGTGCTGGGCGCCACGGCGAGCGGCGGGATCCGGCGGGTCGTGATCTCCGGGCTGGCCAACGAGTACCTCCAGTACTTCGTCACCCCCGAGGAGTACGACCGCCAGCACTACGAGGGCGGCTCGACGCTCTACGGGCGGTCCAGCTCGGACCTGCTCAAGCTCACGCTGGCCGACCTCGGCCGGTCGCTGGTGCAGGGCAAGCCCGCGCCAACGGCGTACGAGTACGACCCGCGCAACGGGCTGTCGCCCACGGCCGAGCCGTTCCCGCTCGGCGCGTCCCAGGCGGAGGCGAAGGTGGTGGCGTTCCCGGCGCGCACCGAGCGGCTGGACCGCGCCGTGTTCTCCTGGCACGGCGGCCCGCGGGGCGAGGACCGGCCGCTCGACCGCGCCTTCGTCTCGATCCAGCGCCGCGCGCGGGGCCGCTGGCGAACGGTGGACAGCGACCTGGGCCTGAACCTGCTCTGGGCGGTCGACCCGGCCGACGAGTACCGCGCGCAATGGGAGGTGCCGCTGTCGGCGCCCCTCGGCCGGTACCGCTTCGTCGTAACGGCCAACCGCTACAAGCTCATGTCGCGCCCGTTCGAGGTGCTGCCGTCCGACGCGCTGGTGCCGAAGGTCGTGACCGAGCGGCTCCCGGAGGGCGCGACGGGAATCGCGCTGGCCTACCCGGCCGCGCAGGTGGAGAAGGACCTGACGCACCGTCCCGCTCGCGCGGCCGCCGGCCGGGTGGCGTTCCGGGTCGGCGGCCACAGGCGCGTGGTGCGGATCGGGAAGGGCGGGCGCTTCCTCGTCAGCTCCCTGGACGGCCGGGTAGTGGTGCCGGCCGGCGCAGCGCGCGACCGCTACGGCAACCGCAACGCCGCGGCGCTGGTGGTCAGGCCGTAGCCCGCGGCAGCTCGCGCCCCAGCCAGCCCTCGTAGAACCCCTCGAGGTCGGGCACGAAGTCGTGGATCACCGGGTAGCCGGGCGGCACGGCCTCCACCTCCAGCAGCGTCTTGCAGCCGGGGCAGAAGTACTCGCGCAGGTGGTTCCAGGCCGGATCGCCGTGCATCTTGGACGGGTAGATCTCGCGCAGCGACTCGTCGGTGTCGCGCACGGCGATCAGCGCCTCCAGCTTCCAGTTCGCGGTGTGCTCGCAGAACTCGTGGCCGCAGTCGCACTTGATCCAATAGGCGCCGTCCGGCTTGGCCACCACGTACAGGTGCTCGCCGAACGGCAGCACGATCCGCTCGTCCCAGGCCGCGCGCTCCTGGAGCAGCGCCACGTACTTGTCGAAGCGGTCGGCGTCCTTGAACCCCGACTGGATGGCGCGCACCTGGCCGCGCGGCAGCCTCTCGTCGACCAGGTCGGCCAGCGCCTGCGGATCGAGCACGCTCACGGCGCGTCCCCGTTCGCGGCGGCGGCGCCGGCCAGCAGCGCGCGCGACATGTCCACCTGCGGGGTGGGCACGTCCGTGTAGTCGAAGTCGTCCGGCAGGTCCCAGAACTCCCGGAATTCGGCTGCCCAGCGGTCGGACAGCCGGATCGACTCCGCGTACATGCGCCTGACGGGCTCGATGAAGTCGCCCGCGATCACGCGCTCGCGCTCGCCCTTCATCCACTCGCGCACCGGGACGGCCCGCGCGGCGCGCTCCTCGCGGATCTCCGCGCGTCTGCGAGCGGTGGCGTCGGGGTCGCCGGCCACCACGCCGTACACCGACTCGGCGTAGCGCGGCAGCAGGAAGTCGCCCTCCACGTCGGCGGTCACGGACTCGAACGGGCGCTCGATCGGGTCGCCCAGCCCGGCGGCGCCGCGGAAGCAGCACAGGTACAGGTCGCCCTGGCGCATCAGCTCGGGCAGCGAGGTGGTCTCGATGTCGAACTGGCGCGTGCCGGTGACCATGCGCTCGAGCTGCGAGTCCTCGGGATCCGGCTCGTGCACGGGGTAGGGCTCGCCGCGCTCGACCAGCTCGAAGAAGTTGGTGTCGCGCACGTTGTGGCGGTAGCCGGTCGCGCCCGGGTAGCCGCCCCACAGGCCGGCCTGGATGAAGCAGCGCCCGTGGCCGATGTTCTGCATCTCGTAGAAGGGCGTCTTCCAGGCCAGCCGCATGGTCTCGTAGCCCGAGCCGCCGCGGTGGCGGCCGGGTCCGGCGGTGCACGGCTTCACGCGCTGTCCGATGTACAGGAACGGCTCGATCAGCTCCCACATCTCCAGGTCGCCCATGTCGCCCTCGGGGTTCCACATGGCGGCCGCGTAGTCCAGGCCGTCCAGCACCATCTTCGCGCCGCCGCCGACGCAGGAGAGGCCGAAGTTCGTGGTGGCCGACTGGCGGCCGTACTGGTCCACCCCGCCGCCCTGGAACGCGTTGGCCGTGAGCGCGTACGGCGCCAGCACCTCCTCCACGTAGCCGCGCGCCTGGAGCGACCGCGACAGCGACTTGACGAAGCCCGTGTAGGACGGGATCAGGAAGTACCAGGCGTTGCCGGTCGAGCACTGCGGGTTGGAGTGGTTGGACCAGCTGCCGGGCGGGAAGTTCTGCTTCAGGCCCAGGTAGGCGCCGTCGTTCACCTTGTCGTTGCAGATCAGGGTCTGGGTGAGCTGCACCCACAGGGCGCCCTGCATGGAGGAGGGCGTGCAGTTGGCGGAGTGGTAGCCCCACGCGGAGGCGCCGTCGTAGTCCAGCTCGATCAGGCCCTCGCGCGTGATGCGCACCTCCACCGGCGCGTGCATCATCGTGTCCACGCGCGCGTACGAGGGCAGCTGCTCCTCCTTGGCGAACGGCAGCTCGGTGAACGCCGGCGCGCGGTAGCGGCCGGGCACGGTCATCTCGCGCACGCGGCTCTGGAACGAGCGCCGGCCGTCCTCGATCACCTCCCGCACGAACTGCTTGTAGGTGTCGAGGCCCTCCTCCAGGATCACGCGCTCCACGGCCTCGCGCACCATGTGGCAGCCGGCCAGGCGCGTGCGCTCGTCCAGCGTCCAGTACATCGGCGTGCGCGTGCCCTTCAGGCCGGCCAGCACGTGGTCGCGCCAGATCTGGTCGTTAGACCCGATCTTCTTGGCCGGCAGGTCGATGCCGTCCTCGAAGCGCGAGATCGGCCCGACCGGGACGCTGCCGGGCGTCTTGGCGCCGATGTCGATCTCGTGCGTGACGCCCGCCGCCCAGCCGAGCAGCTCGCCCTCCCAGAAGATCGGGACGATGGTCTGCACGTCCGCGTTGTGCACGTCGCCGATCATCGCGTCGTTGTTGGTGAAGATGTCGCCCGGCGAGATGCCCGGGTCGTCCTCGTAGCCCTCGCGGATCATGTACTTGATCGCGTCGGACATCGTGTGGACGTGCACGATGATCCCGGTCGAGAGCGTGACCGAGTCGCCCTCGGGCGTGTAGAGGGCGAAGCAGAGCTCGCCGATCTCCTTGACGATCGGCGAGGCCGAGATGTTCAGCGCGGTCTCGCGCGCCGAGACCAGGCCGCCGCGCAGGCGCGAGAACAGCTTCTCGTAGCGAATCGGGTCGGAGTCCTTGAGCTCGAGCGACTCGACGGCGTGGTAGCGGCCGGTCTCGGCGAAGAGCCGCTCGGACTGCTCGAGCATCTCGCGCGCGCTCGCGCCGTCCCAGCCGATGGCGCGCCGTTCGGCGGCGTCCGGCTCGAGCTCCCGCGTGCGATCGACGATCGCCACGGGCGCGATTCTGTCACTTCTCAGGCGGCCGGACCGCCGCGGCCGCCGGCACGCACCTCGACGAACCCGGCGGCCGTGAAGTCACCGTCGAACGCGAGCGATTCCACTATGCGGAGGCTCCTCATGACGGCGAAGCTGGTTGCGTCAACGAACGAGTACTCGCGCTCGCCGTGCCGGCGCAGCCAGCGCCACGCGTCGCGCTCGGCCGCCTCGCCAACCCGACGAACCGTCAGCGCGGGAGAGCGCTCGGCGCGCGTCACGAAATCCACGGCCGCTGCGTGCCCGGTGCGGCGCCGCAGGAAGGTCCAGGTCTCTCCGAGCACGTGGTTGGTCGTGACGAGCGGACCCGGGCCCGCCTCCCATATCGCCCGCGCCTCGGAGTGATGGCCGTCTCGACGGAACTGAAGCGCGACCCAGAACGACGTGTCGACGAACGTCACTGCCCGTAGACGACGTCGTCCACGGCGCCGGGCTCGTCGTCGTAACGGCCGACCAGGTCGTTGAGCGGATCGCGCTCCGGGCTCGACTTCGTCAGCCGATCGCCGACGAACTCGCGGATCAATGCAGCCTTCGACGTGCCGGCTCGCGCGGCCTCGATCGCAAGAGCCTCGTCGAGCTCCTCCTGGATGTAGATCTGGAGGCGCTTCATCCATGTGAAGTATACATCTAACTTATGATGTATACGTCACATGCC
>DASVQK010000059.1:0-2944 GCA_036389105.1 Thermoleophilaceae bacterium | reverse complement strand
CGGCAGACGGCCTTCGCGGGCGTGGAGATCGCGCCCGTGATCGAGGACGTCGGCGAGATCGAGATCGACGACGACGACCTGCAGGTCGACACCTACCGCGCCAGCGGCGCCGGGGGCCAGCACGTCAACAAGACGGACTCCGCCGTGCGCATCACCCACCGGCCCAGCGGAATCGTCGTGCAGTGCCAGAACGAGCGCTCGCAGTCGTCGAACAAGGCCACCGCGCTGGCGATGCTGCGGTCGAAGCTGCTGGAGCTCCAGGAGCAGCAGCGGCGCGAGGAGATCGCGCGCGAGAAGGGCGAGGCGCAGGACGTCGGCTGGGGGTCGCAGATCCGCTCCTACGTGCTGCACCCGTACACGATGGTCAAGGACCACCGCACGAACCACGAGATGGGCGACGTCCAGCGCGTCCTGGACGGCGACCTGGACGGCTTCGTGCGCGCCGAGCTGCTGCGCCGAGCTGCGAGCGGCAACGGGGCGTCGTAGGCTCGCCCGACATGCGGGAGCTGATCGACCGGGCGCTGGCCGAGGACGTCGGCTCCGGCGACGTGACCACCCAGGCGCTGGTGCCGCCCGGCGCGCTCGGGCGGGCGCGGATCGAGCAGAAGGCGCCCGGCGTCCTGGCCGGGATGCGCGTGGCGGAGGCTGTGTTCCAGCGCGTTGACCCCGACCTGCGCTGGCACGCGCACGCGGCCGAGGGCGAGTGGCGCGACCGCGGGGCCGTGGCCGAGGTCGCCGGGGCGTCCGCGTCGATACTCCGCGGCGAGCGCGTGGCGCTCAACTTCCTGGGCCGCCTCTCGGGCGTCGCCACCCTCACGGCCCGCTTCGTGCGCGCGGTCGACGGCACCGGCGCGCGCATCCTCGACACGCGCAAGACCACGCCGGGCCTGCGCGCGCTCGAGAAGCAGGCCGTGCTGGCCGGCGGCGGCCGGAACCACCGCGCGGGCCTCCACGACGCGATGCTCGTGAAGGAGAACCACATCGCCGCGGCGGGCGGCGTCCGACCCGCCGTGCGGCTGGCGCTCGACGCGGCGCCCGCTGGCATGGTGGTGGAGGTGGAGTGCTCCACGCTGACGGAGCTGGACGAGGCGCTCGCGACGGGCGCCCGCGCCGTGCTGCTCGACAACATGAGCAATGAGGAGCTGGCCGAGGCGGTGCGGCGGGCCGACGGCCGCGCGACCCTGGAGGCGTCCGGCGGCGTGACGCTGGACACCGTTCGCGCCGTGGCCGAGACCGGCGTGGACTACATCAGCGTCGGCGCGCTCACCCACTCGGCCCCGGCGCTCGACCTCAGCCTCAAACTGGAGCCGCTTTGATCGCGCGAGCCCTGAAGATCGGCCTTGGAGTGCCCCTAATTGCCGCAGTTTGCGCCTGCGCGCCGGCGGCGCAAGCGGCAGACGACCCGCTGGCCGCACTGAAGCAGAGCTGCGCCGCCAAGCAGGGCCCCGACGGCGCCCGCTACCGCCTCTGCGCCGCCAAGGTGCCCAGTTTCGACGGCACCTCCCTCGACGCCACCCTGACGCTGCCGGCGAAGGCGCCGAAGGGCAACCGCAGGCTGCCGCTGATCGTCTTCCTTCACGGCTTCCTGTCGAACAAGGGCGAGTACCTGAGCGCCACCCGCGCCGGCATCGGCGCCGACCGCGGCGCGGACGCCTACAAGACGGTCAACTGGAACAACGTGTGGTTCGCCACGCGCGGCTACGCGGTGCTCAACTACAGCGCCCGCGGTCACGGCGAGTCCGGCGGGGAGATCGGACTGGCCAGCAAGGACATCGAGGTGCGCGACACCCACCACCTCACGGGCCTGCTGGTGGACGCCGGCGCGTCGCCGGCCAGGATCGACCGGCGCCGGATCGGCGTGATCGGCAGCTCGTACGGGGGCGGTCAGGCGTGGCTGTTGATGACCACCCGCGGCGACCCGTCGCTCCCGTACGGCACCTGGCGCAGCCCGAAGGGCAAGCTCCTGAAGCTGGCCGTGGACGTGCCGACCTATACCTGGACCGACCTCCTCTACTCGCTGGTGCCCAACGGCCGCCACCTGTCGAACGGGGTGGACCAGGCCGGCGCGCGCGATCCGACCGGAATCGCCAAGCAGACGCTGATCGACGGCTTCCTGGCCACCGCCAACACCAAGCTGCCGCGCCAGACGTTCGGCTGGCTGACGCGCGTGAACGCCGGCGAGCCCTACGACCAGCCGGGCGACCCGATCATCCCGGAGGCCAAGCGCGCCCTGACCGACGACCGCTCGGCCTTCTACCAGGAGGGTTACTTCGCGGCGCTGAAGGCGCACAAGGTCCGGCGCGTCCCGGTGCTGGCCGGCCAGGGCTGGACCGATCCGATCTTCCCCGCGATCGAGGCGCTGCGCATGTACCGGCGCCTGCGTCAGGCCAGCCCCCGCTACCCGATCCAGCTCTACCTGGGCGACTTCGAGCACCTCACCGCGCTGACCAAGGTCCCCGACCTGCGCCGCCTGCACACGCTGGGCAACCGCATGCTCGACCGCTACCTGCGCCGCCGCGGCCGCCGCCGGCCGTTCGACGTGCGCGCGACGATCTCGAGCTGCGACCCGAAGGCGCTCGGCGAGCAGGTCCGGGTGAGGAGCTGGGACCGGCTGAGCACGCGCGCGCTGACGTTCGACCTGGGTGGACCGAGGCAGCTGACGTCGCGCGTGAGCGGTGAAGAGGGCGCCGCGAGCGACCCCGTCGTCGCGTCTCAACAGCGCGGGCGAGGCTGTATCGCGGCCGGCGCGAAGAGCGCGGGGACACCGGGAACCGCCGCGTACGAGATCCGGCCGACGGCCCCCTTCACGCTGATGGGCCTGCCGCGTCTGCGCCTGACCTACCGCTCGACCGCCCCCGACTTCGAGCTCAACAGCCGCCTCTGGGACGTCGCCCAGGACGGCGGCCGCACCCTCGTCACCCGCGGCGCCTATCGCGGCGGGGCC
>DASVQK010000058.1:0-12171 GCA_036389105.1 Thermoleophilaceae bacterium | reverse complement strand
CGCGGTGGCGCGCGTGCCGGCCCGCGGTCCACGGCGCCGCACGCTGGTCCTGATGGCGCACCACGACGCCGCGCAGACGGGACTGGCGTGGCGCCACCCGTGGCTCGGCGGGGTGGGCCTGGGCGCGGCGCTGGCCCGCCTGCGCGGAGCGCCGCCGCCGGACTCGATGGAGTCGTTCAGCGCCGGCCCCGAGGCCGGCTTCGCGCTGGCGGCCGCCGGCTCGCTGACGCGCCGCCCGCGCCTACGAGCCGCCGGCGCGGCTCTGCTCGCCGCGCCGCTGGCCCTGGCGCTCGACGTGGCGCGCAGCCCGACCGTGCCGGGCGCCAGCGACAACGCCACCGGTGTGGCCGCGGTGCTCGCAATGGTGCAGCGCTTCGCGGCGAATCCCACGGAGGGCACCGAGGTGGTGGCCGTGCTCACCGGCTGCGAGGAGTCCGGCATGGGCGGCATGGCGGCCTGGCTGCGGTCCGGCGGCGCTTCGCTCGACCCGCGCACGACCCTGGTGCTGGGACTCGACACGCTCGGCGCGGGCGAGCCGGTCGTGCTGCGCGCCGAGGGCCCGCTGCGCCCGGAGCGCTACCGGGAGGCCGACCTCGACTGGGCCGGCCGGGGCGCCGCGCGCGCGGGCGTGGAACCGCCGCGGCGCTTCCGGATCGGCGGCTGGACCGACCCGATCCTGGCCGTCCACGCCGGCCTGCCCACGATCTCCCTGCTGTCGGTGCGCGGCAGCATGTTCACCAACTACCACCAGCCCACCGACACGCCCGACCGCGTCGACTGGGACTCGGTGGCCGCCTGCCTGAACCTGGCGGCGGGCATCGCGGAAGCCTGGGACGACGGGGGACCAGCCGCACCTTCCTGACTTGAGGGCCATATACGCCCATAAGTCAGGAAGGTAAGTCAGTTCCGGGCCTGAGCGCCGGCCTGAGCCCGTCCCTCGTTGCTGCTCTTCCCGAACCTGGCGCCAGGAACCGGGACGCCATCCTGGGAGGCCAGCTCCTCCCCGAGCCTTGCCAGCGTGCTCTCGAAGAGCCGCCGCAGCCACCATCTCCCACCGACGGCCAGCAGCACCCGGTCCAGGCCGCCGGCGCGCTCGATCTCCGCCGCCAGCCGCACGCGGGTGGCGCCCAGCCGCCCCGCCAGCGTCCAGCTCACCCGGGCGCGCGTGCCGCCCGCGAGCTCGGCGGTGCCGATCATCAGCCGCGGCGCGCGGATGGCCGCGACGCGCGTGGTGGCGGTCCGTCCGATGCCGAGCGGGCCGCGCACGCGCACCGTGCCGCCGTCCGCGTGCACGCCGTCGGACGCCTCGAGCGTGACGACCTCCACGAAGCGGTCCGCCAGCCGCCAGTGGTTGCGCAGGTCGGAGAGGAACTCGAAGACCCGCTCGGGCGGCGCCTGCACGAGGGCCGCGGCCTCGATGTCCGCGTGGTGGTCGGCGTCGGTCGTGGCCACGGCCCCTGAGGCTATCCGGCCGCGATCGCGTGGCGGCCGGGCGGTAGCCTCGATCCGTGCCCGCGGACGAGGCAGCGAGGGCGTTCGAGTCGCTGGTCGGCTCGCTCGACTACCCGATGTTCATCGCCACCACCAGGGGCGCGGGGGAGCGGGCCGGGTGCCTCGTGGGCTTCGCGACCCAGTGCAGCATCGACCCGCCGCGCTTCCTCGTCTGCGTGTCGGACAAGAACCGCACCTACCGGGTGATCGAGAGCGGCGCAGAGGCGATGGTCGTGCACGTGGCGCCGCGGGACGCGCACGACCTCGTCGAGCTGTTCGGCGGGGACACCGGCGACGAAGAGGACAAGTTCGAGCACTGCGAGTGGCGCGACGGCCCGGAGGGCGTGCCCGTGCTGTCGGCTTGCCCGAGCTGGTTCGCGGGCTGGCTGGTGGACAGGGTGCGCCTGGGCGACCACGTGGGCTACGTGCTGGAGCCGTTCGACGGCGCCGCCGACCCGGACCTGCGGCCGTACCCCTTCGCGCGCGCGAAGCGGATCGAGCCGGGACACGAGGCCTGAGCGCGAGGCCGCGAGGGCGGCCGGCGGCCTCAGCGGCGGACGAACTCCGGGTCGCGCTTCTCCGCGAAGGCGCGGTTGCCCTCGGCGAAGTCCTCCGTCGCCGCCAGCCGCTCCTGGGCCGCCACCTCCTGCTCCAGCGTCACGCTCAGCGCGGGCCGGGCCGACGCGTCGATGACGCGCTTGGCCAGCCCGATCGCCAGCGGCGCACAGGCCATCAGCTCGTCGCACAGGCCCTGCGTCACACCGTCCAGCTCGTCCGCTGGGGCGATGCGGTTCGCCAGCCCGATCCGGTGCGCCTCGGCGCCGTCGATCAGGGCTCCGGTCATGATCAGCTCCTTGGCCCGCCCGACCCCGACGACCGCGGGCAGGCGCGAGCAGCCGCCCACGTCCGGCAGCAGGCCGATGCGCGCCTCCATGAGGCCGATCACCGCGTCGGCGGCCATGGTGCGCATGTCGCAGGCCAGCGCCAGCTCGGTCGCCCCGCCCAGGCAGCCGCCGTGGATCTGCGCGATCGTGGGCTTGGGCATCTCCTCGAGCAGGTTCCATATGGCGAGGGTCTCGCGGCGGAACGACCGCACGGTGTGCGGGCGCTCGGAGATGTCGCGCAGGTTGGCCAGGTCCATCCCCGACGAGAACATCGGGCCGTCGCCGCGGACCACCACGCAGCGGACGTCGTCGTCGTCGGCGGCTTCGCGGAAGGCCTCGCCCAGCGCCCTGGCCAGCGGGCCGTTCAGCGCGTTGCGCTTGTCGGCCCGGCTCATCACGATGTGCCGGACGCCGCCGCGATCCTCGGTGGCCACCAGTGGCATGTAGTCTCCCCGCGCTCGAAAGGCTGTCAAGAAAGGGAGCGCAGGCTAATGGAGATATCGAAGGTGGGTGTGCTTGGTGCCGGCCTGATGGGGCACGGCATCGCGCAGGTCGCCGCGCAGTCGGGCTACGACGTGGTCCTGCGCGAGGTGGACCAGGCCCGCCTCGACAAGGGCGTCGGACGCATCGAGAAGCAGCTCGGCCGTGCGGTGGAGAAGGGCCGCATGGAGCAGGCGGACGCCGACGCGACGCGCGGCCGGATCGCCGCCACGCTCGACTACGCGGACTTCGCGGACTGCGACCTGGTGATCGAGGCGATCACCGAGAACCTCCAGCTGAAGCTCGACATGTGGGCCGAGCTCGACGGCATCGTCAAGGACGGCGCGGTGCTGGCCACCAACACGTCGTCGCTGTCCGTGATCGAGCAGGCCGCCTCCACCAAGCGCCCGAACCGCTTCGTGGGCCTCCACTTCTTCAACCCGCCGCAGGTCATGCCGCTGCTCGAGGT
This sequence comes from Thermoleophilaceae bacterium, assembly GCA_036389105.1. Classification (GTDB taxonomy): domain Bacteria; phylum Actinomycetota; class Thermoleophilia; order Solirubrobacterales; family Thermoleophilaceae; genus AC-37. The sequence goes on along the minus strand of DASVQK010000058.1, from coordinate 8,847 downwards.
GGTCCAGACGGTGACCACGGACGAGGAGTCGCTCCAGACCGGCTTCGACTTCGGCGAGAAGCTGGGCAAGCTGACCGTCCACGCCAAGGACAAGACCGGCTTCATCGTCAACCGCCTGCTGGTGCCCTACCTGCTCGACGCGATCCGCGCCCTCGAGGAGGGCGTCGGCTCGATCGAGCAGATCGACGCGGCGATGAAGGCGGGCGCCAACCACCCGATGGGACCCTTCGCCCTGCTCGACTTCGTGGGCCTCGACACCACGAACTCGATCGCCGACATCATGTTCGACGAGTACCGCGAGCGGCGCTTCGCCTCGCCGCCCACGCTGCGCAAGATGGTCGCGGCCGGCTGGTACGGCACGAAGTCCGGGCGCGGCTTCTACGACTACTCGGGGGACAAGCCGGTCGCGGTCGATCCGGGGCTCTGACTACTGTCCTTCCATGATGGAGGCGGCGCGCATTCCCGGAGGCGGCTCGCGCGGGCTGCTGGCGCCCGAGGGCGGGCGCGGAGGACTGCTCGCGGCGGCCGGGATCCTGCTCGTCGCCGCCCTCACGATGATCACGATCCGGCTGGCCGACCAGTGGTCGGACGAGGCCCACTTCGCGCTCGCCTTCGCGATCTTCCTGGTGGTGTTCGGGCTCGGCGCGCTCGGCCCGCCGGCCGACGAGCGTCCCCCCGCGTACCAGTCGGTCCTGCTCCTCGCCGGGCTGGCCGCCCTGCTGTTCGCCCTGCCGCGGCTGGCCCAGGTCATCGGCGTCGACGACGCCAGCAACTCCGGCACCGTCGTGTGGATGTCGGCGATCTTCACATCCGTGGCCGGCATGGCCTCGGTGCGCTACGGGTCCGCGGCGTGCGCCCTCCTGGCGGCGCTCGGGCTCGGCACGTTCGTGCTCAGCGCCATCGACTGGATCTTCGATCCGAGCGGCCTCACCACGGCCCGCTGGATCCTCACCGGCCTGGCCGTGGCGTTCGCGCTGCTCGCGCTGGCCATGCGCACCATTCGCGGGCCGCTGCACGCGGCGCAGTTCGTCAACGCGGCGGGCCTCACGCTGATCAGCTTGAGCGTCACCTTCTTCGGCGGCGGGCTCGGCCAGGCGCTCGGCGGCGACACGGGCTCGGCCAGCGCCCCCGGCTTCGGCTGGAAGCTGGTCCTGATCCTCGGGTCGCTCGCCGTCATCGCCTACGCGATGATCGACCGCGCCCGCGGACCGGGCTACGTCGGCGCCTTCGCGCTCTTCATCTCGGTGGCGCTGGTCGCCATTCCCGAGACGGAGGGCGAGGGCACGCTGGTGGGCTGGCCGCTGGTGCTCCTGATCCTCGCGGCGCTCGCGCTCGCGCTCGGGCTCAGGCCGCGCCGCGACGGCGGCCCCCACGCTCCGGGCGCGCCGCCGCCGGGCGGGGGCGAGCCGCCCACGCTCGTCGCCCGTCCCGACGGGCCCGGGCCCGTCGGCCCGGCGACGGCCGAGCGGCCGCCCGAGGCGCCGTAGCCCACGCCGGCCGGTAGGCGCAGCCCCGCGCCGGGCGCCCGGGCCCGCCGTTATCGTCTCGATCCGTGTCCGACCTAGGCGAAGCGCTCGACCGCGCCCGCGCGGGCGGCCCCGCCCGCCACCGCGAGAAGTCCGCTCAGCAGGGCAAGCTGCCGGTCCGCGAGCGCGTGGCCCGCCTCGTGGACCCCGACTCGTTCGCCGAGGAGGCGCTCCTCGCGAACTGGGAGAACGAGGGCTTCGGCGCGGACGGCGTGCTCACCGGCATGGCGGCGATCGGCGGGCGGCCGGTCTGCGTGATGGCCAACGACCCGACCGTGAAGGCGGGCTCGTGGGGGCCCAAGACCGTCGAGAAGATCATCCGCATCCAGGAGCAGGCGCTGCGGCACGAGGTGCCGATGATCTACCTGGTCGACTCCGCGGGCGCGCGCATCACCGACCAGGTGCAGATGTTCCCCGGGCGCCGCGGCGCCGGCCGGATCTTCCACACCCAGGTCAAGCTGTCCGGCGTCGTGCCGCAGGTGTGCGTGCTGCTCGGCCCGAGCGCGGCCGGCGGCGCCTACATCCCGGCCTTCTGCGACGTCGTGATCATGCGCGACGGCAACGCCTCGATGTACCTCGGCTCGCCGCGCATGGCGGAGATGGTGATCGGGCAGAAGGTGTCGCTCGAGGAGATGGGCGGCGCGCGGATGCACACCGGCGTGTCGGGCTGCGGCCACTTCCTCGTGAAGTCCGACGAGGAGGGCATCGCGGTGGCGCGCGGCTACCTCTCCTACCTGCCCACCAGCTGGCGCGACGAGCCGCCGCCGGCGCCCCCCGCCGACCCCGGCAGCGACGCGCCGATCCGCGACCTGATCCCCCGGGACGAGAACAAGCCGTTCGACGTCTACGACCTGATCGACGCGCTGGTGGACGAGGACTCGTTCCTTGAGGTTCACAGGCGCTGGGCCAAGGAGCTGGTCGTGGGCTTCGCGCGCCTGGAGGGCCGCGTGGTCGGACTGGTGGCCAACCAGCCGCGCCAGCGCGGGGGAGTGCTGTTCGTCGACTCCTCCGACAAGGCCGCCCGCTTCATCTGGACCTGCAACGCGTTCAACGTGCCGCTGATCTTCCTCGCCGACGTGCCGGGCTTCATGATCGGCACGCAGGTCGAGCGCCAGGGCATCATTCGCGCGGGCGCCAAGATGATCTCCGCCGTGTCCGAGGCGACGGTGCCCAAGCTCTCGGTGATCCTGCGAAAGGCTTACGGCGCCGGCCTCTACGCCATGGCGGGCCCGGCCTTCGACCCGGACGCGTGCATAGCGCTGCCCGGCGCGCGGATCGCCGTGATGGGCCCGGAGGCGGCCATCAACGCCGTCTACTACAACCAGGTCCAGGCGATCGAGGACGAGGAGGAGCGCGCCGCCTTCGTCGAGAAGCTGCGCCGCGACTACGCGGAGGAGATCGACATCCTCCACCTGGCCTCGGAGCTGGTGGTGGACGCGGTGATCCAGCCGGAGGACCTCCGCCCCGAGCTGGCCCGCCGTCTGGCGCTGAGCGCGTCCCGGCGGCGCGAATGGCCGCCGAAGCACAACGCCGTCACGCCCGTCTAGCGGCCGTTCGCTTGGAGGAGGGAGGGGTTGGGCCCTAGAACGTCGGCGCCGCGGCGAACCACACGGGCTCGGGCGACTCGCCCTCGCGCAGCAGCTCGGCCGGCGCGCGGTTCTCGAGCTCCGGGTTGGGCGCCGTCAGCCAGTCGTGCGGCGTGCCCGGACGGTCGCGCTGCGTGAGCAGTCGCACCACGGCGTAGAGGTTGCGCAGGCGGCGCTCCAGGTCGCGCGCGGGGCAGGCGTCGCCGTGGGCGATCACGGCGATGTCGGACGCGCTCGAGCCCGTGGCGAAGGCGGTGAGACGCGGGCCCAGGGTGGCCTCGAGCCACTCCGCCAGGCGGTCGATCCGCTCGCTCTCGATCCGTCCGCTGAGCCTGTCCTCGTAAGTCATCTCGCGTTGGTGTGCCCGCGTTCGCCGGCCCCGAATCCCCTTCAAGACGGCGGTGGAAGAAGGCGTCATGCCTATCGGAAGGCCCGCTGGAGCGAAACTCACCCCCGGGCTGCTGCCAAGTCTCATCAATGATCTATTCGGACTCGGACGAGATTGCTTTAGGGCGCGCACGCCTCCGCCCGGCCGCCCGGGGCACTCAGTGCGGCGGAAGCCCGGCCCTCAGCGGCAGCGGCGGACGCGGCGGTACAGGCTCAGGTGCCCGCCGCCGTCCAGCGCGGCGCGCGCCTTCAGCGTCCAGCGCTTGCGGCCGCGGTGCAGGGCGCGCGCCGAGATCGAGCGCGCGAACGGCGGCCGCGCGTCGGCCGGCGCGCGGCGGTTGCCCACGCGGAACGCCACGGACCGCACCCGGCCGATGTCGGGCCCGCCGAGCCGCGCCCGCCAGCGCCGCCCCCGGCACCTCACGCGCAGCAGCAGCCGCGGTCGGAGCGCGGCGTCCGCCCCGACGGCGTCCGCCGCGCCCAGCTCCGCGACTAGCGCGCGGTACAGCGGGAACGCCGGCTTGGGCCGGTACTCGTCGGTCATGATCCCGTACTGCTGCTGGAAGTTGGGCGAGGTCGTGTCACCGTCGCGCAGGTTGAACCAGCGGTAGTCGGAGATCCCGAAGGTGCCGCGGAAGTCGTGCACCGCCCTCACCATCGTCTCCATCGACTGCGCCTGGCGCTCGTAGGTCCGCGGGCCCGGCCCCGTCGGATAGCCGTTCTCCTCCACGTGGATCGGCACCGTCTTGGGAATGCCCGGGATGGCCGCGTAGCAGCGGAACGTGCTGAAGGCGTTGACCAGGGCGTCGCGCTCGCCCCCCGGGGTGTCCTCGGGCGGGAACACGGTGCCCGGGTACGCGTCGACGCCCACCCAGTCGAGCGCGCGGACGAACGGCGGCCCGCCGTGGTCGCGCAGGTAGTTCCAGAACGACTGCTCGTTGCCGGGGTCGCCCCGGTAGGCCCAGTTGAACCCGATCTCGAGCTGGCTGAACCCGCGCTTGCGCACCTCGTCCCTGGCCGCCTTCACGCCCTCGATCAGCGCGTCGCGCGCGCGGTCGTACGCCCCGTCGGAGGAGTCCGGCGAGATGCTCAGGTTCACCTCGTTGGTCACCTGGATCGCCACCACGCGCGGGTTGGGCCCGAAGCGGTCCACCACCTCGCGCACGTGCTTGACCCAGGCGTCCACGTCACCCTCCTGCTGGGCGTCCGGGTGGTAGCGCAGCTGGAGCTCGGTCAGGTAGCCCTGGTCGGTGTAGCGCTTGGCCAGCGCCAGGAAGCGCTGGATGCCGGCCTCGCGGTCGGACCAGAAGAAGCGGTGCAGGCGCAGCACGAGCGGCTTGCCCGGCGCGCGCAGCTGGCCGAGCGCGGCGAGCTGCTTGGCCGGGTCCTCCGGCAGCCGCGGCGGCGCCGGGCCGGTGCCGATCTGACCCGTCTGAACGCCCGGCGTGATGCCGAAGCGTACCGCGGGACCGGGCTTCGGGTCCGCCGAGAGCTGGCCGAAGCACGGCCCCTGCTGGGCGCCGGTCGCCGGAGCCAGGGCCAGGGCGAGGAGCGCCGCCATGCCCACGGCCACGGCCACACCGCGGATCTGCTGCGCTGCGCCGCCCATCCCGCCGCAGGCTAGCTCGCCCGTAGAATCGCCGCGCATGTCCGAGCTGGCCTGGCAGCCGACGCCCGAGTACGTGGAGCGCGCCCACGTCACGCGCCTGATGCGCGCCCACGGGATCGAGTCGATCGACGAGCTGCGCCGCCGCTCGGTGGAGGACGTGGAGTGGTACTGGGACGCGGCGGTCAAGGACCTGGGCATCGAGTTCTCGACCCCATACACGCGCGTGCTGGACACCTCGAAGGGCGTGCCGTGGGCGACCTGGTTCGAGGGCGGGCGCGTGAACCTCGTGAGCTGCTGCGTGGACCGCTGGGCCGAGCGCGCGGACAGCCGCGACCGGGTGGCGCTGATCGGCGAGTCCGAGACGGGCGACTCGCGCTCGCTCACCTTCGCGGAGCTCCGCGCCGCGGTGGACGGCGTGGCGGCCGGGCTGCGCGAGAGCGGGGTGGGCCGCGGCGACGCGGTGGCGGTCTTCATGCCGATGGTGCCCGAGGCCGTGATCGCCGCGTACGCGATCGCGAAGATCGGCGCGATCTACCTGCCGATCTTCTCCGGCTTCGCCCCCTCGGCGGTGGCCGCCCGGCTTCAGGACGCGGCGGTCAAGCTCGTGTTCACGGCCGACGGCACCTGGCGGCGCGGCAAGCACGGGCCGATGAAGCAGGCCGCCGACGAGGCGGTGGCCGAGGCGCCCAGCGTGGAGCGCATGGTGGTGCTGTCCAACCTGGGGGTGGAGGTGCCGATGACCGCCGGCCGCGACGTCTGGTGGGACGAGTTCACCCGCGCGCACGAGGGAGCGACGGTCGAGGCGGAGGACACCGCCGCGGAGGACGTCTTCATGATCGCCTACACGTCCGGCACCGCCGGCCGCCCCAAGGGCGCGGTGCACGTGCACGGCGGCTTCCTGGTGAAGATCGCGTCCGAGTGCGCGTACCAGACGGACATCCACGCGGGCGACGTCTTCTACTGGTTCACCGACATGGGCTGGATCATGGGGCCGCTGTCGATGGTCGGCTCGCACGCCAACGGCGCGGCGATGGTGATGTACGAGGGCGCCCCCGACTTCCCCGACCCGAGCCGCGTGTGGGCGTCGGTCGAGCGCCACCGGGTGGCGATGCTCGGCGTGTCGCCCACGCTCATCCGCTCGCTCAAGACTCAGGGCGACGAGTGGCCCGCGCGCCACGACCTCTCCTCGCTGCGCGTCCTCGGCTCCACCGGCGAGCCGTGGAACCCCGAGCCCTACCGCTGGCTCCAGCGGGTGACCGGCGGCGGCGGCGTGCCGATCATCAACATCTCCGGGGGCACCGAGGTGGGCGCCTGCTTCCTGTCGCCGTTCCCGGTCGAGCCGATCAAGGTGTGCTCGCTGGGCGGGCCGTCGCTCGGGATGGACATGGACGTTCTCGACCCCGCGGGCCGGCCGGTGCGCGGCGAGGTGGGCGAGCTGGTCTGCAAGCAGCCGTGGCCGGGCATGACCCGCGGCATCTGGAAGGACCCGGATCGCTACATCGAGACCTACTGGTCCACCTACGAGGGCGTCTGGCGCCACGGCGACTGGGCGAAGGTGGACGAGGACGGGCAGTGGTTCCTGCTGGGCCGCTCCGACGACACGATCAACGTGGCCGGCAAGCGCCTCGGGCCCGCCGAGGTCGAGTCGGTCCTGGTGTCGCACGAGGCGGTGGCCGAGTCGGCGGTGGTGGGCGTACCGGACGCCACAAAGGGGGAGGCGGTGTGGTGCTTCGTGGTCGCGCCCGGAGCCGACGGCGAGTTCGCGGCCGAGCTGGCTGAGCTGGTGGCGCGCGAGCTGGGCCGCCCGTTCAAGCCCTCGCGCGTGGTGCTGGTGGACGCGCTGCCGAAGACTCGCTCGGCCAAGATCCTCAGGCGGGCCGTGCGGGCCGTCGCCGTCGGCGAGGACCCCGGCGACATGTCGAGCGCGGAGAACCCCCAGGCGCTCGACTCGATCCGCGCCGCCCTCCGCTAGCCGGTCTCGTCCTCCACCAGCTCGCTCGGCCGGTCGTGCTCCAGGTCGGGACCGATCCGCTCGTCGATCAGCTCGATCAGCTCCGAGCAGAACCCGAACGCCCGCTCGAGCGCCTCCGGGTCGACATTGGCGGTCGTGTCCGCCGCGCGGTGGTGGTGGGGGGCGCGGTCCAGCGCGCCCGCGCACGCGACCCGCACCGTGGGAAAGCCGGCGCCCCGCGCCACCGCGGCGTCGCTCGCCGTGCGCCGCACGATGGGGCGGGCGCCGTAGCGCCCGTCGGCGTCCCTGTCCTCCTCGGCGATCTGGTCGCACAGCGCCAAGAGCGCCGGGTGGTGCCGGAACGCGACGAGGAACCCCTCCTTGCGCGCGTAGCGCACCGTGCCCGCGCCCACCTCGTCCACGCACACGACGGCGGTGGCGCGCGGGTCGAGCTCGCGGCGGTGCCGCTTGACCCAGTCCCGCATCCCGAGCTGCATGGCCTCCTCGGCGCCGGTGAACAAGACCCAGACGTCGAAGTGGTCGAGCGTCCCGCCGTAGCGCTCCGCCAGCCGGAGCGCGGTGGCCACCCCGGAGGCGTTGTCGTTGGCGCCGGGCACGACTCCGGACAGCGCCACGTCGATCAGCAGCGGCACGCTCACGATCAGCACCACGGTGGCCGCGAACTGGACGGCGCTGACGGCCGCGGCGTCCAGTCCGATCAGACGCAGCACGGCGCACGCCAGCGCGGCCACGATCGCCCAGAAGAACGGCTCGAACGGGCCGATCGGACGGCGGATCAGCTTGCCGAGCGCGGCGCGCCGCTCGTCGAGGCGCCCGAACGACGCGCCGGTCCGGGCGGCGTCGTAGTGGGCCACGAGGATCAGCGTGCCCGGCCGGCCCCCGTCCTCGGTCGAGACCACGTTCTGGGACGCGCGCCTGGTGGTGAGCCGGCGGGCCAGGAGGAAGCTGCCGGTCAGGTCCCCGAACGCCGACAGCGCGGTCACGGCCAGGAGGATGGTGGCGGCCAGCGGCTGCGACACGGCCAGCACGCTGCCGGCGATCGCCGCGAGGGCGTGGATCAGGTGCGTGGCCGCGTAGCTCGGCCAGATCCGGGTCGGCTCGACCCGCGCGTCCCGCCCGAGGTCGCGCAGGCGCGCCCCCAGGTGGACGGCCGCGCGGCGCTCGGCGTCGGTCCCCGGCCAGCGGCCGGCGTGGCCCACCAGCGCCTCGATCTCAGGGAGCGGCTGCACGCGGCGCAGTATGCCCACGGAGGGCTGCGACCGGGATAGAGTGGCCCGCTCCAAGTCCCTCGACCAGCCCGGAGATGACGTGACGATCCCAAGGAACAAGCTCGGCCATCTGATCGCGGCGGTGGGCGCCGCCGTCCTCTTCGTCTTCCTCTTCGTGGGCTGGTTCGGCGGCGGTCGCGAGAGCGCCAGCGCCTGGCAGTCGTTCACCGTCGTGGACATCGTGCTGGCCGCGCTGGCCCTCGTCGTGCTGGCCTACGCGGGCCTCCACCTGCTGAACTCGGCGCAGGGCCTGCCGCGCTGGGCCACCCCGCAGCTGGTCACGGCTGCGGGGGCGCTGGCCGCCATCCTCACGCTGCTCTTCATGATCGAGGTCTCGCAGGCCTCGGACCTGAAGTTCGGCGCGTTCGTCTCGCTGCTGGCCTCGCTCGCGATGGCCGCGGGCGGCTACTTCGTCCAGCGTCCCGACAAGCTCGAGGACGTCATGTCGGCCGCCGGCCAGTCCGCCCCGGGCGCGCCCGCGCCGCACCCGGGCGCCGCG
>DASVQK010000057.1:0-11172 GCA_036389105.1 Thermoleophilaceae bacterium | reverse complement strand
GCAGGGCGGCGTCACGCAGCATGCCGAACGTCCACTCATACGGGTACGAGATGAACGGGACGGTCTCGTGGCGCAGGACCCCGGCGGGCGGTCCGGACGGCAACTCCGGTAGTCCCTCGTACCCGTCCGCGACCTCTGTGCCGACGAGTCGCCCGTCTGCGGTCGAGCGCGCGAAGACATCGCTCCCGGCGAGCGTCGTCCAGTCCTTGAACCCCTTCTCAGACAGGATCCGCAGCACCTCGTCGCCGCGTCGCACGACCCGGCTCTCGGGGTCGCGGAACGACGCTGGATCTGCGCGCGAGCTCAGTGCTCGGTGGGATGCTCGGGCTCGGCCTCGCCGCGCCCGAAGACCGACTTGATGCGTCGCCAGTACAGCCTCGCGGTGACGCCGACCGCGGCGATGCCGCCGACCAAGATCTGGAGCAGCATGCTGCCCGTGCCGGCGTCCAGGTATCCGACTACGTCCATGTCTCTCCCGCCGTTGCCCCTCGAGATGCGAGGTGCCAGTGTAGAGGAGCAGAGTGCAATCGCGCCATACCCTCGGGGCAGGTCTAGCCCCCGCGGCCGTGGAGACGCCCGGCATCGTCAGGGGAACCGCGCACCTCGCGTCCGGCGCCGCGTGGTGGAGCGACTCGCGGGGCGCACCCCGTAGCCTCTCCGCCCGGATCGTGGACCGAGCGCCGTCAACCGCCGGGAAGCTCATCGCCACGCCGTCGGCGGTGGCCTGACGCTTGCGCGTCCTCTTCGCCAACCACACCGGAGCGCGCAGCGGCGCCGAGAACGCGATGCTGCGGCTGCTCGAGAGCCTTCCCGACGAGCACGAGCTCGCGGTGGCCTGCCCGCCCGCCGGGCCGCTGAAGGCCGTCCTTCGTTCGCGCGGCGTGCGTCAGTACGACCTGTCGGGCACCGAGGTGAGCCTCACCTTGCACCCGGTCAGGACGCCGCGCGGGCTCCTGAGCCTGCTGCGGTCCGCGTTCACGCTCCGCGGCCTGGCGCGGCGCTTCAGAGCCGACGTGATCCACGCCAACAGCGTCCGCGCCGGCCTGATCGCCGTGCTGGCCCGCCGACTGGGCGGACCGCCGGTGGTCGTCCAGTGCCACGACCACCTGCCCGACAGCAGGGTCGGCAACCTCACCCGCGCGGTCATCGCCCGCGAGGCGGAGGTGGTGGTCGCGGTGACCGACACCACCGCGGCGCACTTCAACCACGGCCTGGCGCGGCCCAAGGCCGAGCGCGTGTACATCAGCCTCGACCACGGCCGCTTCTCCCCCGAGGTGCGGGGCTCCTCCGCGATCCGCTCGGAGCTCGCCCTCCAGGACGGCGCGCCCCTGCTCACGCAGGTGTCCCAGATCACCCCCTGGAAGGGACAGGACACGGCGATCCGGGCCCTGCCCGGGATACGCGAGCGGTTCGACGCCCACCTGCTGCTCGTGGGCGACGTCTCGTTCTCCAGCCAGCGGTTCGACAACGTCGGCTATCGAAGGAAGCTGGAGCGGCTCGCCCGCGAGCTGGGGGTCGAGCCGGCGGTGCACTTCCTGGGGCAGCGGCCGGACGTGGCGGAGCTGATGGGCGCCTCCGACCTGCTCCTGCTGCCCTCCTGGGACGAGCCCTTCGGCCTGGTGGTGGCCGAGGCGATGGCCATCGGCGTGCCGGTCATGGTCACCAACCGGGGCGGGGTGAGCGAGTACGTGACCGACGGCGTGCACGGGCGGCTGCTGCCGCCGCACGACCCCGCGGCGTGGGCGGCCGCGGCCGTGGCGCTGCTCGGCGACCCGGAGGCGATGGCCCGCATGCGCGAGGAGAACGTGAAGGCAGCCGGCCGCTTCACCGACGAGGCCTACTCGAGCAACATGGTGCGCGCCTACGAGCGGGCCGCCGCGGCCTGAACCTCGGCCTCGAGGGCGCGCTGGAAGGCTGCCTTCGAGAAGCGCTCGGCGTTCCGCCGGATGCGATCGCCGTCGAAGCGCGCGAACTCGGTGTGGGCGAGCGCCTCCGCCAGCGCGTCCGCGTCGCCGTCGGGCACCAGCACCCCCGTCTCGCCCGGCAGCACCGTCTCGGTCAGCCCGCCCGCGTCGACCCCCACCACCGGCCGGCCCGCCGCCTGCGCCTCGACCGCGGCGATCCCGAACTCCTCCACGTTCGGCACGATCAGCGCCAGCGCCCGCGGGTAGAGCCGCTCCAGCTCCGCGTCCGAGAGCCGTCCGCGGAACTCGGCCACGCCGGAGTACTCCGCGCGCAGGCGCGGCAGCTCCGGGCCGTCGCCCACCACCACCACGCGCCTGCCGGCACGCTTGGCGGCGTCCAGCGCCAGCGGCAGGCGCTTGTGCCGCACCACCTCGGTGACCATCAGGAGGAAGTCCTCGGGCACGCCGGGCGAGAAGCGCTCGACCTCGACCGGCGGGTGCACGATCGGCGCCTCCCGGCCCCAGAAGCGCGCGATGCGCTCCTGGCACAGGCGCGAGTTGGCCACGTACCGCGTCACCTGCCGAGCGATCTCCCGGTCGCGCCGGCGGATCCGGCGGAGCGTCAGGTCGAGGGCGGGCCGGAGCGGCCGCGGCAGCTCGCTCAGCGCGCGCTCGCGCTCGAACCAGGCGTAGCGGAACGGCGTGTGGCAGTAGCAGACGTGCACGGCGCCCGGGGCCGTGCGGATGCCGTGCGCGAAGGCGCTGCTGCTGGACACCACCACGCGGTGCCGCTCCGCCGACAGGCGGGCGGCGGCCCCGGGCAGCAGCGGCAGCAGCGCGCGGAACCCCTTCTGCCGCACGCCCAGGCGCTGGAGCCACGACGTGGTGACCGGGTGGCCGTCGAATCGTCCGGCGGTGCCGTCGCGGTCGTAGAGCAGCGTGTAGATCGGGGCGCCGGGCGCCAGCTCCGCGATCGCCGCGAAGGTGCGCTCCGCCCCGCGCAGCACGAGCAGGTAGTCGTGCGCGAGGCCGGCCGACTCGATCAAGCGTCGCGGCGGGCGGCGAGCCAGGTCTTGACGCCCGGCGCCACCCAGGCGTTCTCGGCCACCAGGCGGACCAGCTGCCAGCCGAAGCCGCGCACGCGGCTCTCGTACGGGCGCGTGGGCTCGAAGAACCGGCGGACCTGGCCGAACCCGGTGGCCCGCAGGTCGCGGCGCAGGCCGCGCAGCGTGGGGCCGCGCTCGGTCCAGCCCAGGTCCCGCCGCGTGGCGTGCGCGCCGGGGGAGAGGACGTGGAGCCAGGTCGGCTCCCCCAGGAGGAGCCATCCGCCCGGGCGGATCCGGCCGGCCGCGGACCGCAGCACGTCGCGCTGGCGGCGCGAGTGGTGCAGCGCGTCGTACAGCAGCACGGCGTCGGCCGGCTCGCCGGCCGGGAGCGCCTCCATGTCCGCCACCTCGAAGCGGACCGTCAACCCCGAGCGCTCCGCCCGCCGCCGGGCCGCCTCGATCGAGGCCGGCACCAGGTCGTATCCGAGCACGTCGTACCCGGCCTCCGCCAGGAACAGCGAGGTCCAGCCCGCGCCGCAGCCGACGTCGAGCATGTGAGCGCCCTTCGGCAGGTCGATCGCCTCGAGCATGGCCGACACGGTGGCCCAGTCGGTGAAGTAGCCGGGCTCCCAGCCGAACGGCTTCCTGGTCTCGTCGCCGCCCACGGGCAGGCGGCCGATGCGCCCGCGCGGGGCGGGCCGCTCGCCTGCCATGAACGCGTCCGTGCGCGCCAGGATCTCCGCTTCCTTGCTGCGGTCGAGCGTCATGCCGCTGGGACCGTAGCGCGCTGCCGCCGGATGGCCTCCTCGTAGAGCCCCTCCAGGCGGTCGACCACCCGCGACCAGGCGTAGCGGTCCTCGACGGCGCGGCGGTTGTGCCCGCCCATCGCGCGCCGCAGGGCGCTGTCCGTGAGCACCTCCCGCAGGGCGCCCGCCAGCGCGTCGGTGTCCCCGTTGGGCACCTTGCGGCCGCCCTCGTCCGGCACCAGGTGCCGCAGGCCGCCCGCGTCGGTGACCACCACCGGCTTGGCGCACGCCATCGCCTCGAGCGCCGTCATGCCGAACGGCTCGCCGTCGGACGGCAGGCAGTACACGTCGCAGGCCTGGAGGGTGGCCAGCACCCGGTCGCGCTCGACCCTGCCCAGCAGCTCCGCGCGGGCCAGCGCGGGCGTGGTCTCGATGCGCCGGCGCACCCGGTCGAGCTCGGTGCCGACCCCGCCGATGAGCAGCCTGGCCTGCGGCAGGTCCGGAGCCACGCGCTCGAACGCGTCGAGCACCGCGTGGACCCCCTTGCGGACGTTGAGGTTGGCCAGGAACAGCACGTCCTGTCCGGCCGCGGCGGCCGGCGGGTCCGTGCCGTCGCCGTCGCCGGCCGGGCGCCAGGCGCGCTCGTCGATGCCGGGCGACAGCTCGCGCACCAGGAGCCGCGACGCCGCGCGCGGGTCGATCTTCGACGCGGCGGCCGGGGTCGACAGGAGCACCATCGTGGCCCGCCGCTGCTGCGCCGCGCGCACGATCCGCTTGGCTCGCAGGGCGGCCGGGTTGACCACCGCGCCCGGCACCCGGGCGGAGGGCGCCCAGTCGGGCACGTAGGGGCCGAGCACCAATGGGACGGCGTGCCGGGGCAGGGCCAGCGAGACGCCCACCTCGACCGGGTTGAGCTGGTGGACCAGGTCGAACGCCCGCTCGCGCTCGAGCCGCCGGTACAGGCGCCGCGCGCGCAGCATCAGGGCCACCCGCTCGAGCGCGCGCGGCTCGTCGTCCTGGCCGAGGGCGTGCAGGTGCACGTTGGCGGGCAGGGGGCCCTTCAGATCCACGGCCGCGGTCGCCACGTGGAGGTCGTGCCCGCGCGCCGCCAGCTCGCGGATGAACCCGAACGCCACCAGCCCGTCGCCGTACGCGACGTGGTCGGTCAGCAGCGCCCACGGGGGCACGACGAAGATGCGCAGCGGCACCCGGCCATCATTGCGAACGGGCCGCGGGCGGCCCCCTCACTACCCTTCGCGGCCGTGCAGCGCAGCCGGCGCCAGGTCACTGCCGTCGCGCTCTCGGCGCTGCTGGCGCTCGCGGGCTGCGGCCAGGACGAGGGGCGCCGCGCGCAGCCGGCCCAGAGCTTCGTCGACTCGATCGGCGTGAACGTGCACATGGGCTACACCGACACCGCGTACGGCCGGCTGGGAGCGGTGCGTGCGGCGCTCCGCCAGCTCGGGGTGCGCAACGTCCGCGACGGGGTGTCGATCGGACGCGAGGACCAGTACGCGGCGCTGCGCGCGCTCGGTCGCGACGGGGTTCGCGCCGACCTGATCCTCGGCGACCCGCTGGGGCGGTTCGGCACCGGGACCGTCGAGCAGCAGGTGGGCACGGTCAAGCGCGAGCTCCTGAGCGTGACGCGCTCCGTCGAGGGCCCAAACGAGTTCGACGGGTCCGGCGCCCGCGACTGGCCGCGGCTGTTGAGGGCGTACCAGGAACGGCTCTACGGCCTGGTCAAGGGCGACCCCGAGCTGTCGGTCCTCCCGGTCGTCGGCCCGAGCCTGATCGACATGCCGGCGTGGCCGCGCGTGGGCGACCTGAGCCGGTGGATCGACTACGGCAACATCCATCCCTATCCGGGTGGCGAGCCGCTCCAGCCGGACCGGCTGTCGGTCCAGCTCGAGCAGGTGGCCCGCAGCTCGCGCTCCGAGCCGGTCATGGCCACCGAGACCGGCTACCACAACGCGCTCAGCGCCCCGCCCGTGCAGCAGCCCGGCGTGTCCGAGCGCGCGGCCGCCGCCTACGTGCCGCGGCTCTTCTTCGAGCACTTCCGAGCGGGCATCGAGCGGACGTTCGAGTACGAGCTTGTTGACGAGCGCCCCGAGCCGGCGGGACGGGACGCGGAGTCGCACTTCGGCCTCCTGCGCAGCGACTTCTCGCGCAAGCCCGCGTTCCTCGCGCTCGCCAACACCATCGCCCTGCTCGAGGATCCCGGCCCGAGCTTCCGGACCGGCTCGCTGGACTTCGCGCTCAAGTCGGGCGACTCGGTCGGCCGGCTGCTGCTCCAGAAGCGCGACGGCACGTTCTATCTGGTGCTCTGGCGGCCCGGCACGTCCGCCTGGAGCCGGGCCGCGCACACCGACCTGAGCCCGGCGCCGGTGGCCGTGCGCGTCCGGCTGGGCGAGCCGGCGGAGCGGGTCCGCTCCTACGCGCCGGTGCGGTCGACGCGGCCGCTGGAGTCCTGGGAGGGCGCGGAGTCGGTCCGGCTCGAGCTGGGCGTCGAGCCGCTCGTGCTGGAGATCCGGGCGGGCTGAACCGGCAGCTCCCGCGCCACCAGCGCGGCGAACCGCTCGACCTGGTCGCGCCGGGCGGGGGAGAGGTCGAGCCGCGCGTTCGCGCGGATGTGCTCCGGTGACCGCGACGAGAACAGCACGGTGCCGCCGGGATTGGCGAAGCACGCCCACGCCAGCATCAGCCGTCCCAGCGTCGCGCGCTCGGTGCAGTCCTCCTGGAGCGCCGCGGACCAGCTCCCGGCGGTCTCGGGGGAGCTGGACACGTGGTCGTGCAGGGCGCCCAGGCCGGCGAGCGCGGAGTGGGTGAGCACGCGGGCGCGCCACAGCTCCGGGTGGGCCTCCGAGGTGCGCGCCGTCACGCCGTTCTCGACCTGCACCGCCCCGGCGGCTCGCGGCCGGGCGGCGAGGATGTCCGCGCTGGCCCGCGGCCCGGTGGCGATCCCCACCGCCCGGGCCCGTCCCTCCTCCACGCACGCGTCCAGGAACCCGAGCAGCTCGTCGGTCACGTCCTCGGGCCGGCACTCGTGCAGCAGCAGCAGGTCCACGTAGTCGGTGCGGAGCTCGGCCAGGCTGGTCTCCAGGCTGGCGCGGGCGTCGGCCACGCCGAACCGGCCCGGGCGCACCGTGCGCGCGGCCGCTCCCCGCACGGCGCCGCGCAGGCGCGGCGCCACCGCCACCGCTCGTCGAGCCCCGGCCTTCAGCAGCCCCAGCGCCCGGCCGCCGCGCGGCGGCAGCAGGCCGAGCTTGGTGGCCACCGTCACGCGGTCGCGCTTCCCCGCGATGAAGTCGCCAACGGCGCTCTCGGCGGCGCCGTAGCCGTAGAGGCGGGCCACGTCGTAGTGCGTCACGCCCGCGTCGAAGGCGGTCTCCAGCAGCCGGAGCGACTCGGCGCGGCCCGCGCGCGCCATCAGCTGCGAGCACCCGTAGCCGAGGGAAGCCCCTTCGTAGTATCCGGCGCCCACCATGATCGACGACCTGGCAGCCTACGAAGCCGGGGCCGAGCTGGAGGCGGACCTCTGCGTCGTGGGAGCGGGCGCGGCCGGGCTGGCCATCGCGCGGGAGTTCCTCGGCTCAGCCGCGCGGGTCGTGGTGGTCGAGAGCGGCGGCCTGGGGCCGGAGCCGGAGACCGACCGGCTCAAGGAGGGCGAGGTCGACGGGCTCGACCCCGCCGCGCTGGTCGACGGCCGCGGCCGCGGCTTCGGCGGCACCACCGCCCTCTGGGCCGGTCAGTGCATACCGCTCGACGACATCGACTTCGAGCGCCGGGAGTGGGTCCCCCACAGCGGCTGGCCGATCGCGGCCTCCGATCTGGCCGACCACTACGCGCGCGCCGCCGAGCTGTTCGACGTGCCCGGGGAGACGTACGGCGAGTCCCTGTGGGGCAGGTGGGGCAGCGCGCCCCCGGGAGTAGCCCGGGACCGGCTCCGGCACACCTACACGGCGTGGAGCCCGCGCCCGGACCTCGGGCGCGCGCTGCGCCGGGACTTCGAGCGCTCGGCCAACGTCCGCGTGCTGCTGCACGCGAACGTGACCCAGGTCGCCACCAGCGGTGCGGGGGCCGCGTTCGACCACCTGGCCGTGCGGCACCTCGACGGCACCGACGCGCGCGTGCGCGCCAGGGCATGCGTACTGTCCGCCGGCGGCGTGGAGAACGCGCGCCTCTTGCTGATGTCCGGCGACCCCGAGGCGGGCGGGCTGGCCAACCCGCACGGCGCCGTCGGGCGCTACTTCCAGGACCACCCCAACGCGCGTTCCGCCGTGCTGCGCAGCCCGTCCCCGCGCACGCTCCAGGAGGCGTACGGCCTCTTCTACCGGCGCCGGCGGCGCTACCTGCCCAAGCTGGCCCTGGCGCCGGAGGTCCAGCGCCGGGAGCGGGTGCTGAACTGCGGCGCCAACCTCGAGTACGACTTCGCCGACGAGGCGCTGAACGCCATGCGGCGCATGTATCGCGGCGTCCGGTCCGGAGGCGCGCCCGCCGGCATCCGGCGCGAGCTGGCGCCGATCGCGCGCGGCCTGCCCGCCGCCGCCGCCACGGCCTACCGGCGGCTGGCCCACGGACGCTCGTCGCTGGCCGCGCCGGCCACGATCTGGCTCCAGACGCACACCGAGCAGTCGCCGAACCCCGACAGCCGTGTGGTGCTGTCCAGGCAGCGCGACGCCGTCGGCTCGAACCGCGCGCGCGTGGAGTGGCGACTGACCGACCTCGAGCGCCGCACCGCGGAGGTCATGGCCAGGACGGTGGAGGCGGAGTTCCGCCGGCTGGGGCTGGCCAGCACCGAGCTGGCGGGCTGGGTGGAGGACTCCGCCGGCGCCTGGGTCGAGCACTGCGGCGACTCCTACCACCACCTCGGCACCACGCGGATGGCCGACGATCCCGCGCACGGGGTGGTGGACCGCAACAGCCAGGTCCACGGCGTGGCGGGCCTCTACGCCGCCGGCGGGTCGGTGTTCCCCACGTCGGGCTTCGCCAACCCGACGCTGACGATCGCGGCGCTGTCGCTGCGGCTGGCGGACCACCTCCGGCGCCGGCTCTGAGCGGCGCGCCGGTCAGGCGGACCGGATGGCCCGCAGGCCCAGCGCGTTGCCGCACAGCACGAACAGCTCCACGAGCACGATCGCCCAGGCCGCGGCGTGGAGGCCGGACAGCTCCGCCGCCGCCACGACGACCGCCGCGTTGAGCAGGCTGGCCAGGACCAGCACGCCGGTCACGCGCCGGTCGCGTCCGTGCGGCAGGAGCCACTGCGAGCTCAGCACCACGCCGATCACGTTGAGCGGCAGCGCGACGGCGAGTATGCGCAAGAGCGGCGCCGCGTCGCGGAAGTCCGACCCGAAGACCAGGCGGACGATGTCCGGGGCGAAGACGGCCAGCGCGCCCGCGGCGGTCAGGGCGGCGCCGCCGAAGGAGAGCAGCGAGAGCACCGAGAGCCGCCGCGCGCGGGCGAGCGACCCGCGGGCCACCAGCACGCTCACCCGCGGGTACACGGCCTGCGCCATGAGCCCGAGCACGCGATTGCCGGCTCGCACGATCTTCTCGGCGGAGGCGAAGACGGCCACCTGCGCGGCCGGGATGACCAGGCCGAGCAGGAACGCGTTGGCCCCCGTGTAGAACGCCGTGGCGCCGGTGCCGGCGAACAGGGTGCGCCCGCGCCGGAGGGCCTCCAGGCTGCCCGCGCGCGTCGGCATCTCGGGCCGCGCCCGCCGCCACATCAGCAGGGTCAGCCCGCCGGTGCTGGCTGCCGCCGCCACGACGTACACGGCCAGCACGAGCTCGCCCTCGCTCTCGCCGTGCACGAGCGCCACCACCAGCGCCAGCGCGGCCATCCGGCTGGTCAGCTCGGCCAGCGCCACGGGACGCGCGCGCTCCACGCCGAGGAAGAACCAGACGGGCACGAAGCCCTGGAGGATCCCCAGGGCCACGCCGTAGGCCAGCAGCTCGGGCGCGTCGCGGAAGATGGGGACGACCGGCAGCAGGACGAGCGACAGCGCGGCGGCCAGCAGCGAGAGCATGGCCTTCGCGCCCTGGACGCCGGCCACGGTGCGCGAGAGCGCCGCCGGGTCCGCCCGCCGCCGCGCCACGTCGCGCGTGGCCGAGAGGTTGAACCCGTACTCGACCACCAGCGCCACGAGGAACGAGAAGGTCTGCACGAACACCACGCGGCCGAACTCCGAGCGGTCGAGCACGCGGGCGAGGTAGGGCAGGGTGATCAGCGGCACCACCGTGATCGCAACCTGGACCGTGCCGAGCGCCATCACGTTCTGGGCCACCGGGTGCCGCAGCGCGCGCCGGACGGCATCGCGCGTCATCGCGGCGCCGGCCCGTGCCAATACGATCCCCCCGCGTGGCCCCCGCCGGCTCGATCCGGGTGCTGTTCGTCCAGGGCGCGGGTGTGCGCTCCGGCGCGGAGCGGGCGCTGCTGGCTCGGATCCGCCACCTGCCGGAGCACGGCGTGGAACCGGTGGTGGCGTTCCTGTCCGACGGGCCGTTCCGCGCCGAGGTGGAGCAGTCCGGGGTCGCGACGGTGCTGCTGCCCGAGGCGCCGCGCGTGCGCCAGCCGGCGCGCCTTCCAGGAGCCGTCCTGCGCCTGGCCGGCGCGGCCCGTCGCGAGCGCGCGGAGGTGCTCGAGGGATGCGGCGAGAAGATGTCGCTGCTCGCGGGCTGGGCGGCACGCGCCGCCGGGCGCGGCTGCGTCTACAACCTCCAGGACGCCCCGCGCCGGAGCCTCGAGGCGACCGTCGTGCAGCTCGGAGCGGCCGCGGGACGGCACGACGCCGTGGTGGTGCCCTCGCGCTGGATGGCGCGAAGCTTCCGGCGCTTGGGGCTGCGGCCGCGCGTCATCCCGAACGCCGTGGTGCTCGAGGACCTCCCCGGGCGCTCGCTGGACATCCGCGGGCCGGCGGGGTGGGACAGCGCGGCGCTGGTCGT
The DNA here is from genome assembly GCA_036389105.1 of Thermoleophilaceae bacterium. Classification (GTDB taxonomy): domain Bacteria; phylum Actinomycetota; class Thermoleophilia; order Solirubrobacterales; family Thermoleophilaceae; genus AC-37. The sequence continues at coordinate 537 of DASVQK010000057.1, read as the reverse complement.
GGGCCTGTTCGGGCGGCTGGTGGCGTGGAAGGGCGCCGAGGTGATGCTGGGCGCGGCGCGGCGCGTGCTGGGCGACCACCCGGAGACGCGCTTCCTCGTGGTGGGCGGGACCCTGTACGGCCAGGAGCCCGACTACGAGCCGCGGCTGCGCGCCCAGGCGCGGGAGCTCGGTCTGGCCGAGAGGCTGCACTTCGCGGGCCACCGCGAGGACGCCCTGGCGCTGATGGCCGGCTGCGACGCGGTGTGTCACTGCTCCATCGAGCGCGAGCCGTTCGGGATGGTGGTTCTGGAGGCCATGGCGCTGGGGAAGCCGGTGGTGGCCACCCGAACCGGCGGCCCCGAGGAGATGATCGATCACGGGCGGACCGGGATGTTGGTCGATCCGGGGGACGAGCCGGCGCTGGCCGCCGCGATCGACTCGCTGGTGCGCGACCCCGGCGCCCGCGCGGAGCTGGGCCGGGCGGCCCGCGCCGAGGCGCGCGACCGCTTCGACAGCGCCGCCGTCGGGGCGTCGCTGGCCGCGCTGTACCGCGAGGT
>DASVQK010000056.1:0-14273 GCA_036389105.1 Thermoleophilaceae bacterium | reverse complement strand
GCGGCGCCTCGATCGACGACTTCCGCCACCCCGACGGGGCGCGCGGCTCGTTCCAGGACCGCTTCCTGGTCCACCTGCGCGAGGGCGAGCCGTGCCCGCGCTGCGGCCGCGCGATCCGGAAGCTGCGCGCGGCGGGTCGCGGCACGTACGTGTGCGAGCGCTGTCAGCCGCGCCCACGCGCCAGGTTACGCAGCTGACCCCCACGGTTGGGGGGGAATGGGGCCCGCCTGTGTAGTCAGCGTCACACAAGCCCTCCCTCTAAATGGGTAAAAGCCGAACATGAGACGCGCGGGAGCCCTCATGACGGTCCTGGTGACCCTGCTCGTGCTCAGCGCCCCCGGCCTGGGCCAGGCCGACACCAAGCGCGACCCCGCCGGCGACCTCGCGTTCGAGCCCGACAGCGGCTCGCGGGCCGATCTGGACCTCCTCAGCGTCACCTCCGGCACCGCCAAGCGCGGCCAGGCCGTCCAGACCGTGACCGTCGCCGGGCGCGCCGCCGACCCCAAGGGCAAGGGGATCCTGCCGACCCTCTGGGTCGACTCACCGACCTACCCGAACGCGCGCTCCGAGTGCGACTTCTACGTCGGCAAGATGGGATCGAAGATCGGCGTGTTCAAGTGCGGGACCACCCGCCGCATCGGCTCGGCGAAGGTCGTGCGCACCTCCGCCAGCACGCTGCGCTACAGCTTCAGCCGGAAGACGATCGGCAAGCCGAAGAGCTACCGCTGGTCGTTCTTCATGTGGGGCCCGAAGGGCGGCACGACGGTCGCGTTCGACCGCCTCCCGGACGTGCAGGACGGCACCTACACCAACAAGCTGCGCTAAGCCGCCTCCAGCAGGCTCTCCAGCATCCCGGCCCGGTCGGCCTCCAGCAGCTCGCGGAAGCCGCCGATCGAGCGCTCGCCGATCAGGATCTGCGGGAAGGTCATCTGCCCCGTGCGCGCGACCAGGTCCGCGCGCCCCGACGGGTCCTTCGCCAGGTTGACCTCGTCGTAGTCCACCCCGCGGCTCTTCAACAGGGCCTTGGCCTGGCGGCAGAAGCCGCAGGGATCGGTGGTGTAGAGGGTTACCCGATTGGCGTCCGCCATCTGCGAAAAAGTGTAGGTAGTGCCGCCCGCGTTCAGGACAGAGGCGATCGTGCTGCGATCGATCCGCTACGGCGAGGCCGACCGCATCCTCCACCTCTATAGCCGGGAGCGCGGCCGCACAAACGCCATCGCCAAGGGGGTGCGCCGGGTCAAGTCGCGCTTCGGCGGCCGGCTCGAGCCGTTCTTCCGCGTCCAGCTGATCGCCCACGAGGGCCGCGGCGAGCTGTGCACGATCACCTCGGCGGAGACCGTCGACGCGCACGCCTCGCTGCGCGAGCGCGGCGAGGCGCTCGATCGCGCCACCCAGGCGTGCGACGCCGTGCTGCGGCTGCTCGACTCCCAGGAGCCCAACCCCGCCGCCTACAACCTGCTCAGCCGCGAGCTGCGCCTGCTCGACCGCGATCCGGAGGCGTCCTCGCGCGCGCAGGCGCTGGCGTTCCGGATCAAGCTGCTGCTGGCCGCGGGCTTCTCACCCGAGCTGGCCGGCTGCGCGTCGTGCGGCGAGCGTGAGCACCTGGGCGCGTTCTCGGCCAGCGCGGGAGGCGTGGTCTGTCCGGGCTGCGAGGCCGGCTCCTTCCCGCTCGACGCCGAGGCGCACTCGTTCCTCGTGGAGGCGCTGGGCCGCCCGCTTGCCGAGTTCCCCCGCGCGCCCGAACGCGCCCTGGCGCAGGCCGACCGCGCGATCGCGGAGACCCTGGAGCATCACGCCCACGTCAGGCTGCGGCGCGTGGCCTGAGCGCCACCCAGCCGGCCCGTACAATCGCCCGGCCGTGGGGCCCGCCGACAAGCTGGTGTACGACTTCGCGGAGGGATCGCGCGAGATGCGCGACCTCCTGGGCGGCAAGGGCGCCAACGTCGCGGAGATGACGCGGGTGCTGGGCGCCGAGCGCGTCCCCGCCGGCTTCACGATCACCACCGAGGCGTGCGTCGCCTACATGGCGGCGGGCGGCGTGGAGCCGGAGGGGCTGGACCGCCAGGTCGCGGAGGCGCTCGGCCGGCTGGAGGCGAACGCCGGCAAGCGCCTGGGCGACGCCGGGGACCCGCTGCTCGTGTCCGTGCGCTCGGGCGCCCGCGAGTCGATGCCCGGCATGCTCGACACGGTGCTGAACCTGGGCCTGAGCGACCGCTCGGTGGAGGGCCTGGCGGCCGTCACGGGCAACGAGCGCTTCGCCTGGGACTCCTACCGGCGCTTCGTGCAGATGTTCGGCAACGTGTGCCGCGGCGTGCCCGGCGAGCGGATCGAGGCGGCGATCGCCGAGCGCAAGCGCGCCGCCGGGGTGAGCGAGGACACCGACCTGGGCGTCGACGACCTGCGGGCGCTCGTGGACGACTTCAAGGCGCTCTACCGCGAGCAGACCGGCCAGGAGTTCCCGCAGGACCCGGCCGAGCAGCTGGCGCAGGCCATCCACGCCGTGTTCGACTCGTGGACGGGGCAGCGCGCGGTGGAGTACCGGCGGATCAACCGCATCCCGGACGAGTGGGGCACGGCCGTGAACGTGCAGCGGATGGTGTTCGGCAACACGGGCGACCGCTCATGCTCCGGCGTCGCCTTCTCGCGCGACGAGATCACCGGCGCGCCCGAGCCGTCCGGCGACTTCCTGGTGAACGCGCAGGGCGAGGACGTCGTGTCCGGCGTGCGCACTCCGCTCGACCTGTCGGAGCTTCGCCGCGCGATGCCCGAAGCGCACGCGGAGCTGATGGAGATCCTCCGCACGCTGGAGGCGCACTACAAGGACATGCAGGACACGGAGTTCACGGTGGAGGACGGGCGCCTGTTCATGCTCCAGACGCGCAGCGCCAAGCGGCCGGCGCAGGCCGCGGTGCGCTTCGCGGTGGACGCCGCCGGCGAGGGGCTCCTCACGCGCGAGGAGGCGCTGACCACGATCGACGCCGGCACGCTCGACGCGCTGCTGCACCCGATGTTCGGGCGCGACGCCGACTACCGGGTGCTGGCCGAGGGCGTGGCCGCCTCGCCGGGCGCGGCCAAGGGCGAGATCGTGTTCACGGCGGACGGGGCGGTGGCCGCCGCGGAGGCGGGCCGCGCCGTGGTGCTGGTGCGCCCGTTCACCGAGGCCGAGGACGTGGCGGGCTTTCACGCCGCGCGCGGCATCGTGACCTCCGAGGGCGGCAAGGCCAGCCACGCCGCGCTCGTGGCCCGCGGGATGGGCCGGCCGTGCGTGTCGGGCGTGGGCGAACTGGAGATCGACCTGTCGCAGGGGGAGGCACGGGTAAACGGCACCGTGCTGCGCGAGGGCGACCTGCTGGCGCTCGACGGCTCGCGGGGCGTGATCACCACCGACGACGTGCCCCTGGTGGAGCCCGAGGTGGACGAGCGCTTCGAGACCGTGCTGGGCTGGGCCGACGAGGTGCGCACCCTGGGGGTCCGCGCCAACGCCGACGCGCCGGCGGACGCGCGGCGGGCGCGCCGGTTCGGGGCCGAGGGCATCGGCCTGTGCCGCACCGAGCACATGTTCATGGCGGCCGACCGCCAGCCCAAGATGCGGGCGATGATCATGGCCGACGGCGAGGAGGAGCGCCGTGCCGCGCTGGCGGAGCTGCTCCCGCTCCAGCAGCAGGACTTCGAGGGCCTGTTCGACGAGATGGCGGGCCTGCCGGTCACGATCCGGCTGCTGGACCCGCCGCTTCACGAGTTCCTGCCGGGCGTCGAGGAGGTGGCGCAGGAGGTGGAGCGGGCGCGCATCGAGCGGACGCCCGACCTGGAGGAGCTCGAGGCCACGCTCGATCGCGTCCACATGCTCCACGAGACCAACCCGATGCTGGGCACGCGCGGCTGCCGGCTGGGCATCCTGCACCCCGAGATCTACGAGATGCAGGTGCAGGCGATCGTCCGTGCCGCGGCCTCGGTGCGCGATCGGAGCGGCAGGGCGCCGGACCTGGAGATCATGATCCCGCTCGTGGCCTACGAGAACGAGCTCAAGGCGATGCGCGACCTGGTGGAGCGCGCCGTGGCCGCCGAGGGGTTCGAGGGTCTCGGGATCACGGTTGGCACGATGATCGAGCTGCCGCGCGCCTGCTTCGTGGCCGACCGCATCGCCACGCAGGCCGACTTCTTCTCGTTCGGCACGAACGACCTGACGCAGACCGCGATCGGCTTCTCGCGCGACGACGTGGAGAGCGGCTTCCTGGCGCGCTACCGGGAGGAGCGGATCCTCGACCGCAGCCCGTTCGAGACGATCGACAAGCCCGGAGTGGGGTGGCTGGTGCGCATGGCGGCCTGGAACGGGCGGACCACGAAGCCCGACCTGAAGCTGGGCATCTGCGGCGAGCACGGCGGCGACCCCGAGTCGATCGCGTTCTTCCAGCTCGCGGGGCTCGACTACGTGAGCTGCTCGCCCTTCCGCGTGCCGATCGCTCGCGTGGCGGCGGCGCAGGCGGCGATCGCCACCCCGGCCCACTGAGTCGCCCGACTCGCCTAGGATGGTCCCATGCGCAGGGTGCTCACCGCGCTGTTCGTGCTGGCCGTCGCCGCTCTGTCCTCCGGGGCCGTGGCGTGGGCGCACGTCGAGCGCACCGCCTACTGGCCGGACCCGGCGCCGGACACCGGTGTGACCCCGGCCGCCGGCGGCGCCGTGCCGCACGTGCGATCGCTGTCGTCCGCGATGAGGAAGAGCAAGACCAGCAAGACGCGCGTGGTCTGCCAGAAGGGCTCGCTCAAGGCGGCCCTCAAGTCGATCGCGGGCGCGCGCAAGAGGGGCTACACGATTCGCCCGTCGCAGCCCAAGGTCAAGATCTCCAAACGCAAGGCCAAGCAGTTCCGCAAGATGAACCGCGCGTTCTTCAAGCGCTGCAAGTTCAGCGAGATCCAGCCGGCTGTCACGGCGTCGGGCAACAACGACCGCGTGGTGATCATGCCGGGCCTGTACACCGAGCCGACCTCGCGCGCGGCGCCCACCAACGACCCCAAGTGCGAGAAGTACAAGGCCGACGGCGACCACGGCGGTGTCGGCGTGACCTACGCCTACCACTTCTACTGCCCCAACGACCAGAGCCTGATCATGGTGCTGGGGCGCGCGCTGGGGCCGGGCGAGGACCCGCCGGCGCAGGACAACCGGTTCGGAATCCCCAACACGGGGCCGTGCATCCGCTGCAACCTCCAGATGGAGGGCTCGGTGCCCGACCCGAACGCGGTGATCATCGAGGGCGGCGACCCGACCAAGACCGCGGGCCCGAGCGGCGTCGGCTCCAAGAAGGACGTGGGCATCCGCGCGGACCGCGCCGACGGCTTCGTGATCCGCCGCGTGACCCTCAGGCACTCGGCGGAGCACACGCTCTACATCATGGAGACCGACGGCTACGACTCGGAGGACATCAAGTTCGTCTATCCGGGCCAGTACGGCTCGCTCACGTTCGCCTCCGACCACGGGCTCACCCAGCGCTGCGACGGCATCGGCGCCGGCGACTCCGCGGTCTACCCCGGCGGCGCGCCCGACACCGGCGAGCGGCGGATCGAGAAGTCGCCCCGGCTCAACCAGACGATCACCAGGTGCGACCTGCACCACAACGCGCTCGGCTACTCGGGCACGATGGGCAACGCCACGCACGTGATCGACAACGACTTCTACGACAACGCCACCGGCATCACCACCGACTCGTTCTACGCCGGCGGCCATCCGGGCTACCCGCAGAAGTCGGCCGTGTTCGAGAACAACCGGATCTACTCGAACAACCGCAACGTCTACACCGAGGGCTCCGACGTGCACCCCGACATCCCGCTGCCGGTGGGCACCGGGCTGCTGATCGCCGGCGGCAACGCCAACCAGGTGCGCGGCAACCGCATTTGGGACAACTGGCGCCGCGGCACGATGCTCATCGCCGTGCCCGACCAGGTGTCGGACAAGTACGACAGCGCCGAGTCCACGTCGCACCGCAACCGCTTCCACGACAACGTGTTCGGCAGGACCCCGAACGGTCAGCGAAAGCCCAACGGCGTGGACATGTGGTGGGACAACCACCCGAGCAACGAGGACGACTGCTGGTACCACAACACCGGGTCCGACGGGACGGAGGACGGGGCCACGTCCGATCCGCCCCCGCCGATCCTGCCGTCCGACTGCGACAACGTCAGCAGCGGGGCGACATACGCCACGAAGAGCCCGGAGCTGGGCGGCTGCGCGGGCTCGATCCTGAACGACCAGTACAACGCCGACATCTGCCCGTGGTTCGTCACCCCGCCGCCGCCTGACGGGTCCGGTCAGTCGCAGCAGGCGGCCGCCTCATCGGCCCAGTTGGCGGCCGCGGCCAGCGTCACGCCGTTCTGCGACCTCCTGCCGGGAAACGTGCTGTCGTGCGCGCCGTTCCGCGGCCGGCGGCCCTAGCGGCCCTCGCCGTCCTGGCCGCGGGGTGCGGGGGCCCGGGCTCCCACGACCGGCCGGCGCGTCCGCTCCCGTCGCTCCAGTCCGCCAACTGCATCCAGTGGCGCGCGCTCGAGCGCGACCGCCGGATCGCCACCGTCCGGGCGCTGACCAGGGCGGTCGGGGGCCCGACCGCCGTCGGCGGCCATGGCGCGACGCTGCCGGACGATCGCGCCTACAAGCTGTTCCAGAACGTCTGTCGCAATCGCTTCGCCGCGCACTTCCTGCTCTACGAGATGTACAACCGGGCCGCCGCCTTCGAGTCGACGGCGCCCCCCGGCTGACGCGCTCGACGCCGCCTCGGCTGGAACAATCGCGGTCGTGCCGACGGTCGCCCCGCACGCCGAGTCGTTCCACGAGCGCGTGCGCGCCTGGGAGCACGAGTGGCTCTCGCCCCCCGCCGCGCGCTCGTATCCCGCCCGCCGCGCCAAGCCCGAGGAGGACTCGCCGCTGCGCACGCCGTTCCAGCGCGACCGCGACCGGATCGTGCACTCGAAGGCGTTCCGGCGCCTCAAGCACAAGACGCAGGTTTTCATCGCCCCGGAGGGCGACCACTACCGCACCCGGCTCACCCATACGCTCGAGGCCGCCGGCATCGCGCGCACGGTGGCGCGGGCGCTGGGGCTCAACGAGGACCTGACCGAGGCGATCGCGCTCGGCCACGACCTGGGCCACCCGCCCTTCGGGCACATCGGCGAGAACGTGCTCGACGCCTGCCTCCAGGAGCGCTTCGGGCTGCGCTTCCGCCACAACCACCACTCGCTGCGCGTGGTCGAGCGGCTGGAGCGCGACGGCGCCGGCCTGAACCTGACCGAGCAGGTGCGCGACGGCATCCTCCACCACACCGGCCCCGACCTGCCGGGCACGCTCGAGGCGCGCATCGTGCGGATCGTGGACCGCGTGGCCTACATCAACCACGACATCGACGACGCGGTCCGCGCGGGCGTGCTGGACCGCGACGCCCTCCCCCGGGAGGCCATCGACGCCCTGGGCGACACGGGCTCGCGGCGCATCGACACGCTGGTGCGCGACCTGGTGGAGCGCGCGGCCGCGGAGGGGGACATCGTCCAGTCCGAGCACGCGGCGGTGGCGATGGACGCGCTGCGGTCGTTCATGTTCGAGCACGTCTACCTCGGGCCGGGCGCGCAGCGCGAGCTGCCGCGCATCGAGCGCATGCTGCGGGCGCTGTTCGCCCACTACGCGGAGTCGCCGCCGCCCCCGGTGGTGCCGGATGCGAGCGACGCCGAGCGGGTGGTGGACTACGTCGCCGGCATGACGGACCGCTTCGCGCTGCGCGTGTTCGCGGACCTGTCCGTGCCGCAGGGGTTCTGAGCGGTCCGGTCGCGATCGGCCGGGCTGGGGCGGCCCTGGCGGCCGCCCTCGGTCTACTGGCGGCCGGTTGCGGGGAGCCGCGGTCGGCCGAGGCCCCGCTGCCGGCGCCGGTCCCGGCGGGCGTGGGGGCGCGCTTCATGCCGCCCCCGCATGGCCGGGCTGCCGCACGCGGGGCGCCGGTGTCGGGGCTGCGCTGCGGACGGGCCGCGCCCACCCTGTTCGGCGTTCACGTGGAGCTGTTCGCCCACGGACGCGCGATGGTGGTGCCGGCCGGGATCGGCGTGGCGCCGCCGCTGGTGCGCGACGGGGCCTACGTGCGCGCGGGCCGCTGCGAGTACGCGCTGCGCACGCACGAGCCCACCGGCGTCGTGGAGGTGGCCACCCGGCGGCCGGTCACACTCGGCGACCTGCTCGCCCTCTGGGGTCAGCCGATCACGCCCACGCGCCTGGCGGGCTTCGCGGCGGGCGGCGGGGCGGGCGTGGCGGCATTCGTCGACGGGCGCCGGGTGGCCGACCCGCGCGCGGTGGCGCTGCGCAGGCACGCGCAGATCGTGCTGATGATCGGGCGGCGCGTTCCGGTGCACGCCCGCTACCGGTTCCCTCCCGGCCTGTGACCGCGTCCGCTGCCTGTACGCTCCCCCGGTGACGCGACGAGGGCTGGCAGCGGTCTGCGCCGTCTCCGCGCTCCTGGCCGTTTCGCTCATGCCGGCCGCGGCGCTGGGCGACGGCGATCCCGCAAGCGACGTGCTGCTGGTGCAGAACGTCTTCAAGCCGTACGACCCGCCGCTCGGGGGCGACCTGTACAAGGCCCTCGACGGCCAGCTCAAGGCCGCCGCGAAGGCGGGCTATCCGCTCAAGGTGGCCCTGATCGCGTCCCCGGTGGACCTCGGGGCGGTGCCGACGCTCTTCGACAAGCCCGAGCAGTACGCGGCGTTCCTCGGGCGGGAGATCCAGCAGAACAAGACGCAGCCGCTGCTGGTGGTGATGCCCGCCGGCTTCGGCACGTTCAAGGCCGGTCCCAGCGCGCCCACCGCCGTCAAGGGGCTGGAGGTGGGGGGGAAGACGTCCGACGACCTCGCCCGCGCCGCGATGCGGGCGGTGGGCAAGCTGTCGGCCGCCGCCGGGCACGCGGTGCCCGTGCCGAAGGTGGCCGCGGGCGGCGGCGGGGGCGGTGGCGGCGGCGGGACGTCCGCGCTCGTCTTCGTCGTGCCGATCGTGCTGCTCGTCCTGTTCGGCGGCTTCGCCGCGGCCCGCAGGGCGGCCGCGCCGGAGCCGGCCGCGGAGACCGATGGCGATGCCCGGTCGTAGGGTCCGCGCCGCCGCGCTGGTGACGGCCGGCGCCTTCGCGGTCCACCAGGTCCGCTACCTCCTGACCTACGGTCCCGACTCCGACCACCGCCTGGCCAGCGAGGGCCACGCGTACCTCACGCCGCTGCTCGTGCTGCTGGCCTTCGCGCTGGCGCTGGGCGCGGCCGTCTTCGTGGCTCGCGTCGCGCGGGGCCGGCACGGGCGCGGGCCGCGGCCCGACCCGCCGCTCGCGCGCACGTGGGCGGGCGCGAGCCTCTGCCTGTTCGTCCTGTACGCCCTCCAGGAGTCGCTCGAGGCGCTGCTCGACGGCGGGCACCCCGTCGGCCTGGCGGGGATCCTGGGCGGCGGGGGCTGGGCGGCGATCCCGCTGTCGCTGGCCATCGGGCTCCTCGTCGCCCTGGCGCTGCGCGGCGCGGACGCCGCGCTGGAGGTCGCGCTCCGGCCGGCCGCCGGCCCGCGCCGCGCCCGTCCGCCGATCCTCTCCGTCGCCAGGGCGGATCGCGGCCGCCCGAGCCTGAACGTCGCGGCGCGCCACCTGGCGGGCCGCGGTCCCCCTGCCGCCTGGCTGTGACGCGGGGCCGCCTCGCCGGCGGCCGTAGACAGTCGACAGGAAGGTGTGGAATGACAGGCGCAAGGCGCTGGCTGCTCGTCGGTGCACTCGTGGTGATAGCGGTGGCGGGCTTCGCCATCGCGAAGTCGGGCGACGACGACGGCGGCAAGCGGGCTGTCGAGTCCGCCGGCTCGAAGACGGGGACAAAGGGCGGCGCCCCCGCAAGGACGCCCGAGATCCCGGTGGTCACGGTCCGGGTCGCGCACGGCGAGCCCGTCGGCGGCGTGCGGAAGATCGAGGTGAAGAAGGGGGATCGCGTGCGCCTGAGGGTGGCCTCGGACGTGGCGGACGAGGTCCACATCCACGGCTACGACCTGATGAAGGACGTGGACGCCGGCGGCACGGTGAGCTTCGACTTCCGCGCCAAGGACGACGGGGTCTACGAGATCGAGCTGGAGGACCGGGCGACGCAGATCGCCAAGCTGCGGGTGGAGCCGTGACCCCCCGCCGTCGTCGCGGCGCCGCCGTCGCGGCCACGGCGGGGGCGCTGGCGGCGGCGGCGCTCGTCCCGCCCCCGGCGCTCGCCCACGGGCTGGTGGGCCGGACCGACCTGCCGATCCCGTCGTGGCTGTTCGGCTGGGCCGCGGCGATGGTGCTGGTGGTGTCGTTCGTGGCGCTGGGCGCGCTGTGGCGCCAGCCGCGCCTCCAGGAGGCGGGCGGACGGCCGCTGCTCCGGATCCCGGGGTGGGTGGACGTGGTGTGCGGCGCGGTGGGCGTCGCGATCTTCGCCGTCGTGGTCTACGCCGGCCTGGCCGGGACCGGGGACACCGAGCAGAACCTGGCGCCGGTGTTCGTCTACGTGCTGTTCTGGGTCGGCCTCGTGGTGATCAGCGCGCTCTTCGGCGACGTGTTCCGCGCGTTCAACCCGTGGCGGGCCCTCGGGCGGGCCGCCGGCTGGGCCGTCGGGCGCATGCGCGGCCAGGCCGCGCGGACGCGGCGGCCCTACCCGGAGCGGCTCGGCTGCTGGCCCGCGGTGGCCGGCCTGATCGGGTTCGCATGGCTCGAGCTGGCGTACACGGACAAGGCCGACCCGCGGGTGGTGGGGTGGCTGGCGCTGGCCTACGCGGCGGTCCAGCTGGCCGGGATGGCGAGGTACGGCGTCGAGGCCTGGAGCACGCGGGGCGACGCCTTCGGGGTCTACTTCGGCCTGTTCGCGCGGCTCGCGCCGCTCGAGCGGCGCGACGGGGTGCTTCGCCTCCGGACGCCGCTCGCCGGCGCTCCGCGGTTCGGCGCGGTTCCCGGCGCGGTGGCGCTCCTCTGCGTCGCGATCGGCACGACGACGTTCGACGGCTTCTCCAACGGCCCGGTCTGGTCCTCGCTCAACCCGGACCTCCAGCGCTTCTTCGGCGACCTCGGGGCGGGCGCGAGCGCGAGGATCGAGCTGGCGGCCACCCTCGGGCTGGTCGGCTGCGTGCTCGCGGTGGGCGGGTTCTACCTGCTCGGCATCCGCGGCATGCGGACGGTGGGGGAGGGCCATGACACGCGCGAGCTCGCCGGCAGGTTCGCGCACACGCTCATCCCGATCGCCTTCGCCTACGCGCTTGCGCACTACTTCTCGCTGCTGATGGTGAAGGGGCAGGCGGCCGGCTACCTGATCTCGGATCCGCTGGGCGACGGATCGGACATCTTCGGGACGGCGAACGCGACGGTGGACAATGGCGTGGTGTCGTCGAACGTCATCTGGTACGTGCAGGTGGGCGCGCTGATCGTGGGGCACGTGTGCGGCCTGATGCTCGCCCACGACCGCGCGCTGGCGCTCTACCGCGGCGCGCGCCAGGCCGCGCGCTCGCAGTACTGGATGCTGGTCGTGATGGTCGGCTTCACCAGCCTCGGCCTCTGGCTCCTGTCCGCCGTCAACCAGTGAGCACCGTGCTCTACCTCGCGCACACCGGCCACGCCCTCGTGGACCTGGTGATCTTCGTGGGCCCGGTGGTGCTTCTGCTCGGGTGGGTCTACATTGCCAACCGTCGCGAGGCTCGGCGCGGGCAGGGGGCCCCGGACGAGCCTCGAAAGTGACGTTGCGATGGCGTCGGGGCAGGAGGATCGCGAGCGCATGAGGGCCGAGCGCGAGGCGCAGGCGGCCGCCGCGGCCGCGGCGGAGCGGCGCAAGCGGCGGCTGTGGCAGGTCGGCGCGACGCTGGTGGTGGCGGCGGCGCTGGTGGGCGCGGCGATCGCGATCTCCACCTCGAGCGAAGACGAGCCGGCCAAGCCGCCCGTGGAGACGCGCCGCCTGCTCGCGGGCATCCCGCAGCGCGGCGTGGAGCTCGGAAGGGCGGAGGCCCCGGTCACGATGGTCGAGTTCGCCGACCTCCAGTGCCCGTTCTGCCGCGAGTACGCGGTGGGCGCGTTCCCCGAGCTGGTCCGCCGCTACGTGAGGGCCGGCAAGGTCAAGATGGTCTTCCGGAGCCTCGCGTTCCTCGGGCCGGACTCGGAGAAGGCGGCGCGCGTGGCGGCCGCCGCCGGGCTGCAGAACAAGCTCTGGGACGTGGTGGATCGCTTCTACCAGCAGCAGGGCCGGGAGAACTCCGGCTGGGTCACGAACGCGTTCGTGGAGCGGCTCGGGCGCCAGGTGCCGGGGCTGGACCTCGAGCGCGCCCTGGCGGCGCGCGACACGCCCGCGGTCACGTCCCAGCTCCGGCAGGCCGACGCCCAGGCCAAGGCGCTCGGCGTGAGCTCGACGCCGACCTTCTACCTCCAGAAGGGCACGGGGAAGCCGGAGGAGCTGGACGTCTCGTCGTTCGACGTATCGGAGTTCGCGCGGCGCATCGACGCCGCGCTCGGCTCGGGATGAGCCCAGGCGAGCGCCGGCTGGTCCGCGCGATCGCGGCGCTGGCGCTCCTCGGGCTGGCGGTGGCCGGCTACCTGACCTACGTCCACTACGCGGGCGCCGAGCCGTTTTGCGTCGCGGGCCACGGCGGGTGCGAGAAGGTGCAGGGGTCGCCCTACTCCGAGCTGGCGGGGATCCCGGTGGCGCTGCTCGGTCTGGGCGGTTACGCGTCGCTCGTCGGATCGCTGTTCCTGCCGGGCGACGCGGGAAGGGTGCTGGGAGCCCTTATCGCCGTCGTGGGCTTCGGGTTCAGCGCCTACCTGACCTACCGCGAGGTGTTCACGATCGAGGCGATCTGCCAGTGGTGCGTGGTCAGCGCCGTGCTTATGACGGTGCTTGCGGTGCTCACGGTCGTGCGGCTCGCTCGCGACCCCGGGGGCGGGGTTCCCGGCCATTAGCCTCCATGGGGCATGTCGCTCTACACGAAGGACTCGATCGAACGCGTCAAGGACGCCGTGGACATGGTGGAGCTGGTGGGGGCGCGCAGCGACCTTCGCCGGGTGGGCACGCGCTGGACCGGGTTGTGCCCGTTCCACGACGAGCGCACGCCGTCGTTCTCGGTGAATGCGGAGCACAAGCTCTACCACTGCTTCGGCTGCGGCGAGTCGGGCGACGCGATCGGCTTCGTGGAGGCCACGGAGGCGCTGGACTTCCGCGGCGCGGTGGAGCTCCTGGCGGACCGGTACGGGGTGGAGCTCCAGCGCGAGGAGGAGGACCCGCGGGCCGAGCAGCGGCGGCGGCGGCGCGAGCGGCTGCTCCAATTGCTCGAGCGGGCCACCGCGTACTACACGCGCTACCTGTGGGAGTCGGCGGAGGCTTCGCGCGCGCGGGAGTACCTGCGCGGGCGGGGGCTCGGGGAGGAGGTGCTGCGCCGGTTCCGGATCGGCTACGCGCCGAGCGCGTGGGATCGGGTGATCGGCGGGGCGCAGCGCGACGGCTTCCGCCCGGACGAGCTGGTCGCGGCCGGGCTGGCGCAGCCGGGGCGGCAGGGGAGCTTCTACGACCGCTTCCGCGGGCGGATCATGTTCCCGCTGGCCGACGCGCGGGGGCGGGTGCTCGGGTTCGGCGCGCGCTCGCTGACGGACGACCAGCCGCCGAAGTACCTCAACACATCCGAGAACGAGGTCTACCATAAGGGCCGCCAGCTGTTCGGGATCGACCAAGCCCGGGCCGCGGCGGCCAAAAAGGGGCGTATAGTGGCCGTTGAGGGGTACACGGACGTGCTTGCTCTACATCAGGGTGGGATCACGGAGAGCGTTGCGATCATGGGCACCGCGTTGACCCAGGAGCAGCTCGCCGAGCTCAGCCGTGCCGCGGGCACGCTCCACCTGGCCCTGGACGCGGACAGCTCGGGGCAGGACGCGATGCTGCGCGCCGCCCGCGGGGCGCGCGAGCGGCGGGTCGAGCTTCGCGTGGTGGGGATGCCGGACGGGACCGATCCGGCCGAGCTCGTGTCGTCGCACGGGCCCGAGGCGTTCGAGCGGCTCCTGTCGTCCGCGGTGACCGTGCCGGAGTTCGAGGTGCGGCGCGCGCTGTCGTCGGCCGATCTGGGGGCGCCGGCGGCCCGGGACCGGGTTCTGGGCGAGATCCTGCCCGTAATCCAGTCAGTTCCCGCAAATTCTGTGTTGCGGGATCACCTGGTGGCGATTGTTGCCGACAAGATCAATGTGCCCCTCGAGAACCTTCAGGCGCAGCTGGCCTCGGCCCCGGCGGCCGCGGTCGCCGCGCGCCCGTCC
>DASVQK010000055.1:0-15891 GCA_036389105.1 Thermoleophilaceae bacterium | reverse complement strand
GACGAGAAGGCGAAGCCGAAGCAGGCCGCGCGCCGCCGCGGCAGCGAGGTCGCAGCCGGCAGCAGGCAGAAGCCGAAGCGTCGCCCGCGCGGCGAGCCCGCGCCCGACATAACAGTTCGCGCGCGCGCGAAGTACGTGCGCACCGCGCCGCGCAAGGCACGCCTCGTGATCGACCACATCCGCGGCAAGCCGGTCGATCAGGCGCGTGCCATACTCATCCACACGCCGCGCGCGGCCTCGCGGGACGTCCTGAAGCTCCTGGACTCCGCCATCGCCAACGCGGAGAACAACCACGAGCTGGTCGCGGACGAGCTGGTGGTGGGCCAGGCAGTCGTCGATGAGGGCCCCACGCTCAAGCGCTACCGTCCGCGCGCGCAGGGCCGGGCCACCAGGATCCGCAAGCGGACAAGCCACATGACGATCACCCTCACGACAAACGACAACGGAAACGGCGGGTAGCGGATGGGGCAGAAGGTCCATCCCGAGATCCTGCGCGTGGGCTACATCCACGACTGGAAGTCGACCTGGTTCAACGAGAAGGAGTTCTCGGACTACCTGCTCGAGGACATCCACATCCGCGAGCACATCGAGAACAAGCTCTCGCACGCGGGGTTGTCCGCTATCACGATCCGCAAGGACAAGAACGAGGTCGAGGTGAACATCAACACCGCCCGACCCGGCATCGTGATCGGCAAGTCCGGCACCGAGGTGGACGCGCTCCGCCGCGAGCTGCACCGGATGACCAAGAAGTCGGTCAAGGTCAACATCCTCGAGATCAAGCGGCCGGAGCTGGACGCCAAGCTCGTGGCCCAGTCGATCGCCGAGCAGCTCCAGAACCGCGTGGCGTTCCGGCGCGCGATGAAGCGCTCGCTGACCTCCGCCATCCGCTCCGGGGCGAAGGGCGTGAAGGTGCAGGTCTCCGGCCGGCTGGGCGGCGCCGAGATGGCGCGCACCGAGGGCTACTCGGACGGCCGCGTGCCGCTGCACACGCTGAGGGCCGACATCGACTACGGCTTCTTCGAGGCGCGCACCACCTTCGGCCGGATCGGCGTGAAGGTGTGGATCAACAAGGGCGAGATCATGCCCAAGGGCTTCGCGCAGGACCTCACCCAGATCGAGGCCCCGCAGCAGATGCCCGCCGGCGGCGGACGCGGCGGTCCTGGCGGTCGCGGCGGCGGTCCCGGCGGACGCGGAGGCGGCCCGGGCGGCCGCGGCGGCGGTCCCGGTGGGCGCGGCGGCGGTCCGGGCGGCGGCGGACGCGGCGGGCGCGGCGGGGGACCGAGGTAGCCGATGCTCCAGCCAAAGCGCGTCAAGCACCGGAAGCAGCACCGCGGTCGGCGCGCCGGCCTGGCCAAGGGCGGCACCCGCGTGGAGTTCGGCGAGTACGGCCTGAAGGCCCTCGAGACCGGCTGGGTGACCAACCGGCAGATCGAGGCCGCCCGAATCGCCATGACCCGCAAGATCAAGCGCGGCGGCAAGGTGTGGATCAACATCTTCCCCGACAAGCCCGTCACGCAGAAGCCGGCGGAGACCCGCATGGGCTCGGGCAAGGGCTCGCCCGAGGGCTGGGTGGCGGTGGTCAAGCCCGGCCGCGTGATGTTCGAGCTGGCCGGCGTGCCCGAGCCGCTCGCCCGCGAGGCAATGCGGCTGGCCGGGCACAAGCTTCCGATCAAGAGCAAGTTCGTCCTGCGCGAAGGCGCGCAGGCGCAGGCGTCGTGAAGGGCAGCGAGGTACACGACATGGCCGACGACCAGCTCGTGGAGCTCGTGGGCAACGCGCGCGAGGAGCTGTTCAACCTGCGCTTCCAGCACGCCACCGGGCAGCTGGAGAACACGGCGCGCCTGGGGCAGACCAAGCGCGAGCTGGCCCGCGGGCTGACCGTGGCGCGCGAGCGCGGGATCGACGTGGACCGCGAGCTGAAGAAGCAGCGCGAGAATGCCTGACGAGCAGCAGATAGCCAAGGCCGCCGAGGAGCGGCGGGAGCGCCGCAAGCGCAACTCGCGCCAGCGCACCCGCTGGCGCGCCAAGCAGCGCGAGAAGCGGCGCGCCAGTGTCGCGGAGCGTCCGGCCGCCCCCGAGGCCGAGCCCAGGGAGCACGGGCCGGGCAAGCCCAAGACGCGTCAGGGCGTGGTGGTCTCCGCCAAGCCGGACAAGACCATCACCGTCCGGATCGACGCGGCCCGGCGCCACCGCACCTACAAGAAGATCGTTCGCGACTCCACCACGCTCCACGTGCACGACGAGCGCAACGAGGCCCACCAGGGCGACACGGTGCGCGTCGTGGAGAGCCGGCCGCTGTCGCGGACCAAGCGCTGGCGCCTGGTGGAGATCCTGGAGAGGGCGCGCTAGTGATCCAGGCCGAGACCAGGCTGCGGGTGGCAGACAACACCGGCGCGCGCGAGATCCTCTGCATCCGGGTGCGCGGCGGCTCGCACCGCCGCTACGCGGGCGTGGGCGACATCATCGTCGGCACGGTCAAGCAGGCCATCCCCCACGGCTCGGTGCGCAAGGGCGAGGTGGTCAGCGCCGTGGTCGTCCGCACGCGCAAGCAGTTCGGGCGCGACGACGGCACCTACATCGCCTTCGACGAGAACGCCGCCGTGCTGATCGACCCCCAGAACAACCCGCGCGGCACGCGCATCTTCGGCCCGGTGGCGCGTGAGCTGCGCGAGCGCAACTTCATGAAGATCGTCTCGCTGGCGCCGGAGGTCCTCTAGTGCCCGCCCGCGTTCGCAAGGACGACATGGTCAAGGTGATCTCCGGCAAGGACAAGGGCAAGACCGGCCGCGTCCTGCGCGTGGAGCCCAAGCGCGACCGCGTGTTCATCGAGGGCCTGAACATCCAGAAGCGCCACCAGCGGCCGCGCTCGATCCGCGACACGCAGCGCGGCTCCGAGGTCGGCGGCGTGATCGAGAAGGAGGGGCCGATCCACATCTCCAACGTGATGCCGCTCGACCCGAAGTCGGGCGACCCCACGCGGATCGGCGCCGAGCGCGACGACTCCGGCCGCTCGGTGCGCGTGGCGCGCCGCTCCGGGGAGCGGTTCGAGTAGCCATGGCGATGGCCCCCGCCAAGATCGTGCCGCGCTTCAAGGAGCGCTACGAGAAGGAGATCCTCCCGCAGCTGGTGGAGCAGTTCGGCTACGCCACCCCGATGCAGGCCCCGCGCCTGGACAAGATCGTGCTCAACATGGGCGTGGGCGACGCCAAGCAGGACACCAACATGCTGGAGGCCGCCCAGGAGCAGCTCGGCACCATCGCCGGCCAGAAGCCCAACGTCCGCCGCGCGCGGAAGTCGATCGCCAACTTCAAGCTGCGCGAGGAGATGCCCGTGGGGGTGGCCGTCACGCTGCGCCACGCGCGCATGTACGAGTTCCTGGACCGGCTGCTGTCGATCGCGATCCCCCGGATCCGCGACTTCCGCGGTCTCAACCCACGGTCGTTCGATGGCCGCGGCAACTACTCGATGGGCATCCGCGAGCAGATCATCTTCCCCGAGATCGACTACGACTCGATCGACCAGGTGCGCGGAATGGACGTGACGATCGCCACCACGGCGCAGACCGACGTGGAGGCGTTCGCGCTGCTCCTGGCCTTCGGCATGCCGTTCCAGCGCGAGGGCCGCCCGGGCGACGAGGCCGGCGCCGCGGCGGAGCGCGAGGCCGAGGAGGCGCGGCGCCACGAGGAGGCGCGCGTGCGCGCCGAGGCCGAGCAGGCCGCGCTCGAGCAGCTCAAGGCCGAGAACCCCGAGGCGTACGAGAAACCGGCGGCGCCCGAGGAGGGCGAAGAGACCGAAGATGGCGGTGGCGCGGAAGGCGACGGCGCGCCCGCCGAAGGGAGCTAGGAGGACCAATGGCGAAGACATCCCAGGTCGTGAGGCAGAAACGCCCGGCCAAGTTCAAGACCCGCAACTACAACCGCTGCCGGCGCTGCGGGCGCCCGCGCGCGTACTTCCGCAAGTTCGGCCTGTGCCGGATCTGCCTGCGCGAGATGGCGCACAACGGCTACGTGCCCGGCCTGACCAAGTCGAGCTGGTAGGCGCCGCATGTCGATGACCGACCCGATAGCCGACTTCCTGACGCGCATCCGCAACGGCATGCACGCGGACCACGACGACGTGGAGATCCCGGCATCGCGCTTCAAGATCGAGCTCGCGCGGATCCTCAGCGAGCAGGGCTACATCGAGGACTACGAGACCGAGCACGTGGGCGTCGGCGACGTCCTGCGCGTGCGCCTGAAGTACACCGTGGACCGCCAGCCCGTGATCACCGGCATCCAGCGCGTGTCGCGGCCGGGCCGCCGCACGTACGTCAACGCGGGCGAGATCCCCAAGGTCCTCGGCGGCATGGGCACCGCGATCGTGTCCACCTCGCGCGGCGTCATGACCGGCCACGAGGCCCGCAAGGCGGGCGTCGGCGGCGAGGTCGTGGCCTACGTTTGGTGACCGTAAGGACCCCTTCCCAGCCATGAGCCGAATCGGAAAGCAGCCCATCCCCGTCCCCGCCACGGTCGACGTGTTCGTCGAGCCGGAGCTCGTGCGCGTCAAGGGGCCGCGCGGGGAGCTGGAGGAGCGCGTCTCGCGCGAGCTGACGATCGAGAAGTCCGACGACGAGCTCGTGGTCAAGCGGCCCACCGACCGCGGCGAGCACCGCGCCCTGCACGGGCTCACGCGCAGCCTGATCGCGAACATGGTCCAGGGCGTGACCGAGGGCTTCGAGAAGCGCCTGGACATCCAGGGCGTGGGCTACCGGGCGCAGCTGCGCGGCAGGGACATCGAGCTGGCCGTGGGCTACTCGCATCCGGTCTCGATCAAGGCGCCCGAGGGAATCGAGTTCGAGGTGCCGGTGCCCACCCAGATCGTGGTGCGCGGCAGCTCCAAGCAGGTGGTGGGCGAGACGGCCGCGCGCATCCGCAAGGTGCGCCCGCCGGAGCCGTACAAGGGCAAGGGCATCCGCTACCGCGACGAGTACGTGGCGCGCAAGGTGGGCAAGCGCGCATGAGCGTCCAGACCAAGGAGGCGCGCAGGCTGCGCCGCCGCCGGCGGGTGCGCGCCAAGGTGCGCGGCAGCGCCGAGCGGCCGCGACTGTCCGTGTTCCGCTCGAACCGCGGCATCCAGGCGCAGCTGATCGACGACGACTCCGGCCGCACGGTGGCCGCGGTCAACTGGATCGAGTCGGACCTCAAGCAGCTCGGCACCATGGAGCAGGCTCGCAAGGCGGGTCAGCTGCTGGCCGCGCGGGCCAAGGAGGCGGGGGCCGAGAGCGCCGTGTTCGACCGCGGCGGTTACCTCTTCCACGGGCGCGTGAAGGCGCTCGCCGATGCGGCCCGTGAGGCGGGCCTGAAGTTCTAAGCGGACCCGCGCGGTTCGCTAACCTCGACCGACCGATGGCACGGGAACGCGAACGCGCACCGAACCAGGGCGGCGAGCTCCAGGAGCGCGTGGTCGAGATCAACCGCGTGGCCAAGGTCGTGAAGGGCGGGCGCCGCTTCTCGTTCACCGCCCTCGTGGTGGTGGGCGACGAGCGCCAGTGGGTCGGCGTGGGCTACGGCAAGGCCAACGAGGTCCCGCTCGCCATCCAGAAGGGCGTCGAGCGCGCCCGCCGCAACCTCTTCAAGGTGCCCAAGCACGGCACCACCATCCCGCACCAGGTGACCGGCGTCTTCGGCGCCGGCCGCGTGCTGCTGCGCCCCGCGTCCGAGGGTACGGGCGTGATCGCCGGCGGCGGCGTGCGCGCGGTGCTGGAGCTGGCCGGGATCCACGACGTCCTCTCCAAGTCGCTCGGCAGCCAGAACCCGATCAACCTGGTCAAGGCCACGGTCACCGCGCTCCAGATGCTGCGCAGCCCGCGCGAGGTGGCCGAGCTGCGCGGCCTGACGGTCCAGCAGGTGCTGGGGCTCGACGACGGCAACGGCAAGGGCGACGCCGCGCCGGCCGAGGGCCAGGAGGCGGCCCCGGTCACGACCGACGCGGCCGAGGCCGGACCGGTGGCGACGGAGGCCACGTGACGTGGCCGGCAAGCTCCGCATAACGCAGTTCAAGTCCGCCAACGGCGCCAACCCGCGGCAGCGCGGTGCGCTGCGCAGCCTGGGCCTGGGGAAGATCGGCCGCTCCGTCGAGCGGCCCGACGATCCCACGGTCCGCGGCGCGGTGGCCCGCGTCAGCCACCTGGTGAGGGTTGACGACTGATGCCGCCCGAGATCGGCCTGCACAACCTCAAGCCCGCCCCCGGCTCGCGCCACCGCAAGAAGCGCGTGGGCCGCGGCGAGGGCTCGGGCGTGGGCAAGACGTCGGGCCGCGGCCAGAAGGGCGCCGGCTCGCGCAGCGGCAGCAAGACGCGGCCGGGCGCCGAGGGCGGCCAGATGCCGATCCACATGCGGATGCGCAAGCTGCGCGGTCCGCACATGAAGAAGTCGATGCCCTTCGAGCAGTTCCGCACCCACACCCAGCCGGTCAACCTGCGCGACCTCGAGGCGCGCTTCGAGGCCGGCGACGAGGTCACGCCCGCCACGCTCGGCGCGCGCGGGCTGGCCACGCGTCGCGGCGTGCCCGTCAAGGTGCTGGGGCAGGGCGAGATCTCCAAGAAGCTGACGGTCACCGCGCACGGGTTCTCCAAGACCGCGCGTGAGAAGATCGAGGCAGCGGGCGGCACCTGCAGCGTCATCGAGGGGTAGGGAAGCTCGGTGGGAACCAGCGCGCTGGGAGTGATGGTCAACTCGGTCCGGGTCCCCGAGATCCGGAAGAAGCTGCTGTTCACGGCGGGGATGCTGGCCCTGTACCGCATCGGCGCGTACATCCCCGCGCCCGGCATCGACACCGACGCGGTCAAGCAGATCTCGAACCAGTTCGCCGGCTCCAACGTGCTCGGCTTCCTCAACCTGTTCTCAGGCGGCAGCCTTCAGCGCTTCGCGGTCTTCGCCCTGGGGATCATGCCCTACATCACGGCCTCGATCATCCTGCAGCTCCTGCAAGTGGTAGTGCCCTCGCTCGAGAAGCTCCGCAAGGAGGGCGAGGTGGGCCAGCAGAAGATCACGCAGTACACGCGCTACCTGACGGTCGCGCTGGCCTTCTTCCAGTCGATCGGCTACGTCTTCCTGTTCAAGACCTTCGCGCGCGACGCCGGCACGGACATCATCCACGGGTTCACCTTCATGCACGTGTTCGTGATCGTGCTGGCGCTCACCGCCGGCACGGTGCTGCTGATGTGGCTCGGCGAGCTGATCACCCAGCGCGGCATCGGCAACGGCATCTCGCTGATGATCTTCGCCAGCATCATCTCCGGCATCCCGCACGGCGTGCAGTCGTGGTGGACCAACCCGGACCCGATCTTCAAGGTGATGATGCCGATCATCGCGCTGACGGTGATCGCGGCCATCGTGTTCATCCAGGAGGGCCAGCGCCGGATCCCGGTGCAGTACGCCAAGCGCGTCGTGGGCCGCAAGATGGCCGGCGGCGGGCAGACGTACCTGCCGCTGCGCGTGAACATGGCCGGCGTGATCCCCGTCATCTTCGCGGCGTCGCTGATGGCGTTCCCGCCCACGATCGGCCAGCTCGTGCAGTCCGGCTGGGCCAGGGACTTCTCCAACTTCCTCAACCCGAACGGGGCCGCCTACCTGATCGGCGAGTCGATCCTGATCGTGGTGTTCACCTACTTCTACACGGCGGTCACGTTCAACCCCGTGGAGCAGGCCGACAACCTCAAGAAGTACGGCGGGTTCATACCCGGGGTGAGACCCGGCCGGCCAACGGCCGAGTTCCTCGATCGCATCCTCGCCCGGCTGACGTTCCCCGGAGCGCTCTACCTCGCCGCGGTCGCGGCCCTGCCGACGATCCTGATCAACCAGACCAGCGCCAACTTCTTCTTCGGGGGCACGTCGATCCTGATCGTGATCGGAGTGGCCCTCGACACGATGAAGCAGCTCGAGGCCCAGCTGATGATGCGCAACTACGAGGGCTTCCTCAAATAGCGCGCCGCGCGCCGCGCGGGTAGCCTTCCGCGCTCCGTGGGTCAGCTCAACCTCATCCTGCTCGGCCCGCCGGGGGCCGGCAAGGGAACGCAGGCGCAGCGGCTGGTCGAGGACTTCGACCTGCCCTACTACGCGACCGGCGACATCCTGCGCGCGGCCGTGAAGGAGGGCTCGGAGCTGGGCGAGGAGGCCAAGCAGTACCTGGAGTCCGGCGACCTGGTGCCCGACGAGGTGATCTGCAAGGTCATCATGGAGCGCGTCGACTCCCCCGCGGCCGCCGACGGCTTCCTGCTGGACGGCTTCCCGCGCACGATCGGGCAGGCGGATACCCTCGAGGAGGCCCTCCAGGGGCGCGGCCGGCGGCTGACCGCCGCGCTCCAGATCGAGGCGCCGGACGAGGAGGTCGTCAGGCGCCTGTCGGGCCGCCGGATCTGCGTGAAGAACCAGCACACCTACCACGTCGAGTTCGACCCGCCGAAGCGCGAGGGCGTCTGCGACCAGGACGGCTCGCGGCTGATCCAGCGCGACGACGACAAGCCGGAGACGGTCAAGAAGCGGCTGAGCGTCTACCACGAGCAGACCAAGCCGCTCGTGGAGCACTACGACGAGATGGGCATCCTGCGCACCTTCGACGGCACCCGCCCGCCCGAGGAGGTCAACGGCCACATCCGCGCGGCCGTGGCCACGCTCAGGCTCGAGGACGAGCTTTGACGCGCCTGTAGGCTGGCCCAGGTGATCATCCGCAAGACGCCCGAGCAGATCGACCGGATGGCCGCCGCCGGCGAGGTGCTGGCGCGCTGCCTGACCATGCTCAAGGGCAAGTGCCGGCCCGGAGTGACCACTGCCGACCTCGACCGCTCGGCCGAGAAGTTCATCCGCTCCCAGGGCGGCGAGCCCGCCTTCAAGGGCTATCGCGGCTTTCCCGGCTCGATCTGCACGTCGCCCAACTCGATGGTCGTGCACGGCATCCCCGGCCCCTACGAGCTCCAGCGCGGCGACATCCTGTCGATCGACGTGGGCGTGATCCTGGACGGCTGGGTGGCCGACGCCGCCATCACGGTGCCGGTGGGCAACGTCACCCCGGTGGCCAAGAAGCTCCTGACCACCACGCGCGAGGCGTTGTTCGAGGCCGTGGAGCAGTGCCGGCCCGGCAACCGGCTGGGCGACGTGTCGCACGCGGTCCAGCAGCGGGTGGAGGCCGACGGGTTCGCGGTCATTCGCTCCCTGGTGGGCCACGGCATCGGCCGCGACATGCACGAAGATCCGCAAATTCCGAACTTCGGGTCGGCGGACAGCGGTCCGGAGCTCGCCGAGGGCATGGTCCTGGCCGTCGAGCCGATGGTGAACGTGGGCAACCACCCGATCCGCGTGGCCGACGACCACTGGTCGGTGTTCTCCCAGGACGGCTCGCTGGCGGCGCACTTCGAGCACACCGTGGCGATCACCGCGGAGGGGCCGCGCATCCTCACCCCGTGGCACCTCCAGGAGGCCCGCCGGGCGGCCTGAAGCGAGGCCCGCTGCTAACCTTCTTTGGTCGTTCGCGGCGCCTGGCCGACTCCTGGGCCCGGCGCCGGTTCTCATCAATATAAGAGGCAGGTCAGCGGAACCGTGAAGGTCCGAGCGTCGGTCAAGCCCATGTGCGAGAAGTGCAAGATCATCCGCCGCCACGGCGCGGTCCTCGTGATCTGCCAGAACCCGCGCCACAAGCAGAGGCAGGGGTAGCCGGATGGCTCGAATCTCCGGGATCAACATCCCCCTGAACAAGCGCGTCGAGATCGGCCTGACCTACATCTACGGCATCGGGCAGTCGCAGGCCCGGCTGGCGCTCCAGAAGGCCGGCGTGGACCCCAACACCTACGTCAAGGACCTGACCGAGGACGAGATCCGCAAGCTCCGCGACGCGATCGACAACGACCTGACGGTCGAGGGCGACCTGCGGCGCGAGCGCTCCCAGAACGTCAAGCGCCTGATGGAGATCGGCGCCTACCGAGGGCTGCGGCACCGTCGCGGCCTGCCGGTGAACGGCCAGCGCACCAAGACCAACGCGCGCAGCCGCAAGGGCCCGAAGCGCATGCAGGTGGCGGGCAAGAAGAAGGTCAAGAAGTAGGGTGGGCGCTTAGTGGCACAGCAGAAGGGCGGCAGGGGCCGCGGACGGCGCAGGGTCCGGAAGAACATCCCGTTCGGCCAGGCCCACATCAAGACCAGCTTCAACAACACGATCGTCGCGCTCACCGACCGCGAGGGCAACGTGATCGCGTGGGAGTCCGCCGGCGGCGCCGGCTTCAAGGGCTCGCGCAAGTCCACGCCGTTCGCCGCGCAGGTCACGGCCGACTCCGCCGCCCGCAAGGGCATGGAGCAGGGCCTGGAAAAGGTCGAGGTGTTCGTCAAGGGGCCGGGCTCCGGCCGCGAGACGGCCATCCGCTCGCTCCAGGCGGCCGGCCTGGAGGTCACGGGCATCCGCGACGTCACGCCCCAGGCCCACAACGGCTGCCGCCCGCGCAAGCGGAGGCGCGTCTGATGGCCCGCGATCGCGGAGCCCAGTGCAAGCAGTGCCGCCGCGAGGGCGTCAAGCTCTTCCTGAAGGGCGAGCGCTGCCTGACCGACAAGTGCGGCGGGGAGCGGCGCTCCTACCCGCCGGGAGAGCACGGGCGCGGGCGCCAGAAGCAGTCCGAATACCGGCTTCAGCTGAGGGAGAAGCAGAAGGCCCGCCGCTACTACGGCGTGCTGGAGAAGCAGTTCCGCAGCTACTACGACAAGGCAAGTCGCCAGGAGGGGGTGACCGGCGAGAACCTGCTGCGAATCCTCGAGTCGCGCTTCGACAACGTCCTGGTGCGGCTGGGCTTCGCGACCTCGCGGCGCCAGGCACGGCAGCTGATCCTGCACGGCCATTGGACCATCAACGGGAGGCGCGTGAACGTGCCCTCGTACCAGGTAAAACCGGACGAGGTGATCGCGATCAAGGCAGGATCGACCGCGGCGCAGACGATCCGGGACGCCACCGACCTCACGTCGGCGGTGCCGGCCTGGCTTCAGGCGGACCACGACGGTCTGACCGCCAAGGTGCTGCGCCATCCCGAGCGTGTCGAGATCGACACGCCGGTGCAGGAACAGCTCATCGTCGAGCTCTACTCGAAGTAACGGCTCGCGCTCGCGGCGAACGCCTCAGGCGTCGCCGTCCGCGAGCCCCCCGACACGAAGGAATCAATCTGATGCTCGAGTTCCAGATCCCCCAGATTTCGGCCGAGAAGGTCGAGGACAACCGCGGCACCTTCACCATCGAGCCGCTCGACCGCGGCTTCGGCTACACGTTCGGCAACTCGCTGCGGCGGGTCCTGCTGTCGTCGCTGGCCGGCGCGGCCGTCACGAGCGTGCGGATCGAGGGCGTGGCCCACGAGTTCTCGACCATCGCAGGCGTCAAGGAGGACGTGACCGACATCGTCCTCAACCTGAAGGAGAGCGTCTGCCGGATGCACTCGGAGGCCTCGGAGATCGAGGTCCCGCTGGTGGCCACCGGCCCCGGCGAGGTGACCGCCGGCGACATCGACCTGCCGTCGGGCGTCGAGCTGCTCAACCCGGACGCGCACCTCGCGACCTGCGAGAAGAAGACCAAGCTGGAGATGTACCTCACGATCGGCCGCGGCCGCGGCTACTCGCCGGCCGAGGAGAACAAGACGCCCGACCAGCCGATCGGCGTGATCCCGATCGACTCGATCTTCTCGCCGGTCAAGCGGGTGGCGTACCAGGTGGAGTCCGCCCGCGTCGGCCAGCGCACCGACTACGACAAGCTGACGCTGGACATCGAGACCGACGGCTCCGTCGCGCCCCAGGCGGCGCTGCGCGAGGCGGCCGAGATCCTCATCAAGTCGCTGGCCATCTTCACCGACGCCGACCGGCTCGAGGAGCTGCGCTCGGACGGGATCGGCGAGGGCCTGGGCATCGGCGAGCCGGCGGCGGCCGGACCGCGGGCCAGCCGCTCGCCCGACGGGATGGACGACATCCTGATCGAGGAGCTCGAGTTGGGCGTGCGCTCGTACAACTGCCTCAAGCGCGCGGGCATCCAGACGGTGGGCGACCTGCTCCAGAAGTCCGAGTCCGAGCTCAACGCGATCCCCAACTTCGGTCGCAAGTCGATCGAGGAGGTCATCGAGACGCTGAAGGCGCGCGGGCTGGACCTGCGCGCCGCGTAGGCGGCTCCGGGCCGGGGCTGCCGGCAGAGGCTAGGCTCTTTTCGCCATGCGCCACCGCAAGGACCGCAACAAGCTCTCGCGGAGCGCCTCGCACCGCAAGGCGCTCTTCATGAACCTCGCGCGCGAGGTGATCGACCACGAGCGGATCAAGACCACCGAGGCCAAGGCCAAGGCGGCACGGCCGGAGATCGAGCGCCTGATCACGCTGGCCAAGCGCGGGGACCTTCATGCGAGGCGCCAGGCGCTGTCCTGGCTCGGCCAGGACAAGTTCGTCGTCTACAAGCTCTTCGAGGAGATCGCGCCGCGCTACGCGGACCGCCCGGGCGGCTACACGCGCATCCTCAAGCTCGGCCCGCGCCCGTCGGACGCGGCCGAGATGGTCTACCTCGAGCTCGTCTAGGAGGGTTTGACCCGTGGCCACGGACCAGGAGCTGGCCACGGTCATCGAGCAGTCGCGCACGGCCTGGGACGGCGCCGAGGGCTACGCCAACCTGGCCGAGCGGCTGATGCCCGCGGCGCGCGCGCTGGTGGACGCCTGCGCGGTGTCGGCGGGCCAGGAGGTGCTGGACGTGGCCGCCGGCAACGGAAACGCCGCCGCCGCGGCGGCCGCCGAGGGCGCGCGCGTGGTGGCGTCCGACTTCGCGCCCGAGCAGGTGGAGCGGGGACGCTTTCGCACGGAGGCCGAGGGCCTGGCCGTCGAGTGGGTGGTGGCCAACGCCGAGGAGCTGCCATTCGAGGACGCGAGCTTCGACTGCGTGCTGTCCGTGTTCGGGGCGCAGTTCCCCCCGCGGTCCGAGCGCGTGGCATCGGAGCTCTTCCGGGTGCTCCGTCCCGGCGGGACGGTGGGCATGGCCAGCTGGGGGTCGTTCGGCTTCCAGCAGGAGTTCTTCGACACGCTGGCGCGCTACCGCCCGTCCGTGCCGGAGGGGGTCCCGTCGGCGCTGCTGTGGGGCGACGAGGAGGTCGTGCGCGAGCGCTTCGACGGCCTGGCGGGGTCGCTCGCCTTCGACCGGGACGAGATCGTCTGGGAGTTCGAGTCGTTCCCGGCGATGGCGGACTTCTTCCGTCGCTCCGGGGCGGGCCCGAGCTCGCTGCCGCCGGAGAAGTTCGTCGAGCTCGCCCAGGAGCTCCAGGCCGTGGTCGAGCGCCACAACCAGGCGGACGACGGCTCGATCCACATCGTGGCCGAGTACACGCGGGTCGTCGCGCGCAAGCGCGGCTAGCGCGGGCCGCCTGGCTTGGCCGCGCGGCTGCTCCTGGAGTACGACGGGGGAGAGTTCGCAGGCTGGGCCCGCCAGCCGGGCCGGCGCACCGTGCAGGGCGTGCTGGAGGAGGCGCTCGAGCGGATCGTCGGCCGGCGCGTGCCGGTCACGGTGGCCGGGCGCACCGACGCCGGCGTGCACGCGCGCGGCCAGGTGGCCAGCCACGCCGGGGAGCCCGCGCGCGCCGAGGCGCTGAACGGGGTGCTGCCGCGCGACGTGCGCGTGGTGGCCAGCCAGGCCGCGCCGGACGGCTTCGACGCCCGCCGCGACGCAAGGAGCCGCCTGTACCGCTACCGGATCCTGACGCGCGCGGCGGCCAGTCCGTTCGAGGAGGGCCGCGCGCTGCACTGGCCGCGCCCGCTCGACCGCGCCGTGCTGGACCGCCTGGCGGCCGCGGTGGCAGGCACGCACGACTTCACGGCCTTCACGCCGACGCAGACCGAGCACGTGCGCTTCCAGCGCGACGTGTACGTGAGCGAGTGGGTGGATTCGAGCGCCGCGGACGTGCTCGAGTACAGGATCGAGGCCGACACGTTCATGCGGCACATGGTGCGCATCCTCGTGGGCACGATGCTGGACGTGTGCGCCGGCCGCCGCGGCGAGGACGACTTCGCGCGCCTGCTGGAGGGCCGCCCGCGGGCGGAGGCGGGCGACACCGCGCCGCCGCACGGGCTGTACCTGGAGGCGGTGCGGTACTGAGCGCGGGGGCGAGACGCCGGGGGTCCGCAACTATCCTCAGGTGAGCGCCCATGAAGGTCCTCCTCACCAACGACGACGGCATCCAGGCGCAGGGCCTCAACGCCCTGCGGCGGGCCCTGCTCGAGGTCCCGGACCTCGAGTTGGCGGTGATCGCGCCCAACTCCAACCGCAGCGCCACCGCGCGCAGCATCACCACGCGCCAGCCGCTGTGGGTCGAGGAGGTGCGCTTCGAGGACGGCACCAGCGGCTTCGCCACCGACGGCACGCCGGTGGACTGCGTGCGCTTCGCCGCCCTCGGGCTGGTGGAGTTCGAGCCCGAGCTGATCGTGTCCGGCATCAACCACGGCACCAACCTGGGCGACGACATCACCTACTCGGGCACGGTCGCGGCCGCCCTGGAGGGCGTGGTGCTGGGCATCCCAGCCATCGCCGTCTCGCAGCAGGCGGTGGGAGGCGAGATGGACTTCCGCTCGGGCTACAGCTACGACTTCGCGAACTCGGCGGCCTTCACCGCACGGCTCGTGGAGGAGCTGGCGCACGTGCCGATGCCGGAGGGCACGCTCCTCAACGTCAACGTGCCCTGGCGCGAGCCCAAGGGCGCCCGGGCGTGCCGGCTGGGCAAGCGGATCTACCGCGACCGCCTGAGGCTCCAGGAGGAGGAGGACGGCCGCAGGCTGTACCGGATCTACGGCGAGGAGCCCGGCTACCACGAGGAGGAGGGCACGGACTTCGCGGCCATCGGCGACTGCGTCATAGCGGTCACGCCGCTGCACTTCGACCTGACGGACACGGCCGGCGTCGAGTCGCTCGCCGGCTTCGACCTCGACGGGCTCATGCGTCCCGCCGCACAAGAGGTTGAGTAAGGCAGCCGCGGAGAAGCGGGCGGCGGAGCTGCGCCGCCTGATCGAGCACCACAACCACCGCTACTACGTCCTGGACGATCCCGAGGTCTCGGACGCCGAGTACGACGCGCTGCTGGACGAGCTGCGCGACATCGAGGCCGAGCATCCCGACCTGCGGACGGCCGACTCGCCCACGCAGCGGGTGGGCGGCCAGCCGCTCGACAGGTTCGAGCAGGTGCCGCACCTGAAGCCGATGCTGTCGCTGGGCAACGCGCGCAACGAGGAGGAGCTGCGGGCCTGGGACCTGCGCGTGCGCGGGCTGGCCGACGTGGAGCGGCTCGAGTACGTGAGCGAGCCGAAGATCGACGGCCTGGCGATCTCGCTCGTGTACCGGGACGGCCTGCTGGAGCGCGGGGCGACCCGCGGCAACGGCGAGGTGGGCGAGGTGGTGACCCACAACCTGCGGACCATCAAGGCGATCCCGCTGCGGATCGCGGACGCGCCGCCGCTGGTGGAGGTGCGCGGCGAGGTGTACCTGCCGCGGTCGGCGTTCGCGCGGCTGAACGAGCAGCGCGCCGAGGCCGGCGAGCCCACCTTCGCCAACCCGCGCAACTCGGCCGCGGGCTCGATCCGCCAGCTCGATCCGCAGCTGGCCGCCTCGCGGCCGCTCAACATCTGGGTGTACAGCGTGGGGGCGGTCGAGGGCATCGAGGAGCCGGAGTTCGAGTTCGTGGCCGAGCCGAAGATCGACGGCCTCGCGATCTCGCTGATCTACCGCGACGGCGTGCTGGAGCGCGGCGCCACCCGCGGCAACGGCGAGGTCGGCGAGGACGTCACGCACAACCTGCGCACCGTCGGCTCGATCCCGCTGTCGATCGAGGACGCCCCGAGACGGGTCGAGGTGCGCGGCGAGATCTACATCTCGCTCGCCGACTTC
>DASVQK010000054.1:0-8266 GCA_036389105.1 Thermoleophilaceae bacterium | reverse complement strand
GGCCCGTGGGCGATCTCGATCTGCTGGTAGAGGCGACCCTCGGCCTCCTGCGCGCGGCGCTCGCCGCTGATCACGATCTCGCGGCCGCGGACCTCGAGCGACACGTCGTCGGGGTCGATCCCGGCGATCGCCACCTTCACGATCGCGCGCGGCGGCTGACCGCAGTAGTAGACGTCCACGTTGGGCGAGAACTGACGCCGCCCCGCGAGCCCCGTGCGCTCGAACACGTCGCCGAACAGCTCGTCGATCTCGCGCCGCATGCGCTCGAAGTTGGCGAAGAGGTCGCGCTCCGGTGGCACGTCGGGCAGGTTAGCCGCCCGGCGCCGTGCTCAGACCGTGTAGACCGCGCCCTCGCGCGCCACGTCCACCGGGCCGCCGAACGCGTCCTCCGCCTCGGCGCGGGCCCACAGCACGTCGAGCTCGTCGGAGATGTGCGTCAGGACCAGGCGCCCGGCGGCCGCGGCCCTGCCGTGCTCGCCGGCCTCGCGCGGCGTCAGGTGGCCGCGCTCCCCGGAGCGCTCCGGGCGCGGCAGCGTGGCCTCGATGAGGAGCACGTCGGCGCCCTGGGCGAACTCGACCAGCTCCACGCTCGGCCGGCTGTCGGCGCCGAACGCCAGCTTGCCGCCGCCGTTCGTGGACTCGACGCAGATGGCGAACGTCTCGGTGAAGTGCGGCACCGACTGGAAGCTGAACTCGAGCGGGCCGATCCGCGGACGGGCGTCGGCGGCGTACTCCTCGATCTCGAACGCCTTCTCGATCAGGTCCTGGTTGCCCCACGCGCCAACCACCTGGCGGAAGGTCTCGATGGCGCCCCGCGGCGCGTGCATGACCGGGCGCGCGGGGGAGTCGGTCCCCGGCCAGCGGTCCACCGGCACCGGCTGCTGGCGCGGCGCGTACGTGAGCGCGTACGAGAACGGGACGAGGTCGAGGAAGTGGTCCGCGTGCAGGTGCGAGAGCACCACGCCGTCCACGCGCGTGTAGTCGCGGTAGAGGCGCAGCTTGGAGAAGACGCCGTTGCCGCAGTCGACGAGGACCGCGGTGCCCTCCTCCTCGATCAGGTACCCCGAGCACGCTCCCCCGGCGTCCTGCCAGGACGGCGACTTGCCGAGCACGGTTAGCCGCATTGCGGCGCGAGTCTACGCCTGGGCAACGCTCGGCGCGCGTGTTGCAACCGCTACTGCGGCTGCGGAAAGGCGTAGACGGCGCGTGTCCGCTCGGCCCGGAAGACGAACGCCAGCTGCTGCTCGGGCTTGAGTCCGCGTTCGGCCGGACGGTAGGTCGGGCACGGCTTGCCGAGATTGAGCGCGCACAACATGTTCTTGCCGAAGTAGCAGTCCTCGCACGACGCGCGCTTCGCCTTCGCCATCCGTCCGGTACCTCCCCCTGAGGTCGATCCGACTACCGAGCGAGGCCATCGTGCACCATCTCGCCCCCCTTGGAAAGGGGTCTCCGGAGGCGGTTGCCGCAAATGCCAGGGATTGCCGCGCGGGCCGTCCCGGAGCTCCGCCGCTCTTTCCGGGAATCGTCCGCGGGCGGCCCGCGCTCGTAGGCTCCATGCGAGATGGACCTGGTCACCGGAGCCACCGGATACGTGGGCGGGCGCCTGCTCGAGCGACTGGTCGAGGAGGGCCGCGCCGTGCGCGCCATGGCCCGCGACACCGCCCGGCTCGAGGCGCTCGACGGCGTGGAGGCGGTGCGCGGCGACGTGCTGAGCGGGGCCGGCCTGGCCGCCGCGCTCGACGGCTGCTCCACCGCCTACTACCTGATCCACTCGATGGAGGCCGGCCGTGAGAACGGCAGCTTCGGCGACCGCGACCGCCGCGCCGCCACGAACTTCGCGGAGGCGGCCCTGCGCGCGGGGGTGGAGCGCACCGTCTACCTGGGGGGCATCGTGCCGCCGCCCGGCACTCCGCTCTCCCCCCACCTCGCGTCGCGACTCGAGGTCGAGGAGATCCTGCTGCGCGAGCTGCCGGCGTCGGTGGCGTTCCGAGCTTCGATCGTGATCGGCGCCCGCTCGTCGTCGTTCCGCATCCTCGTCCGGTTGGTCGAGCGCCTGCGTGTGCTGCCGTTCCCCGCCTGGCGGCGCAACCGCACCCAGCCGGTGGACGAGCGCGACGCGATCGAGTACCTGGCGCGCGCGCCGGACGTGCCCGAGGCGGCCGGACGGTCGCTCGACATCGTCGGGCCCGACGTGCTGAGCTACGGCCAGATGATCGCCACGATCGCGGAGTCGATGGGCGTCGGCCGCGCTCCGGTGGGCCTCGGGCTGACCCAGACTCCGGCGGCGAGCGCCGTGGTCAGCGGTGTGACCGGCCAGCCCCTCGAGCTCGTGCGACCGCTCATGCAGAGCCTGGAGAGCGACCTGCTGCCGCGCGACCAGGAGGCTGAGCGGATCTTCTCCACGCGGCCGCGGTCGTTCGCCCGCGCGGTCGAGCACGCGCTCCGCGAGTGGGAGGCGGCCGAGCCGCTGCGCGCGCGATGACCAAGTTGGAGCGCGAGATCGACATCGCCGCCTCGCCCGACCGCGTCTGGGACGTGCTCACCGACCCGCGCTGCCTGGGCGAGTGGGTCACGATCCAGGAGGAGCTCGAGGAGGCGCCCCAGGGCGACCTCGAGAGGGGCTCTCAGCTCCGGCAGCGGATGAAGGTGGCGGGCCGGCGCTTCCGGCTGAGCTGGACGGTGGTCGAGTCGGACCGGCCCACTCGGGTGGTGTGGGAGGGTAGGGGTCCGATGGGCTCCAAGGCAAAGGCCGTCTACGAGCTGAGCGGCGACGGCGACGGCGGCACCCGCTTCTCGTACATGAACCAGTACAGCCTGCCCGGCGGCGTCGCGGGCCGGATCGCCGGCCGGGCGATCGTCGCGGCGTCCGGCCGCGAGGCGGACAAGACGCTCGAGCGGCTCAAGGAGCTGGTGGAGGAGAGAGCCGCCTGAGCCTCACGCGGACGCTGGCCGCCCTCGCCGTGCTCTCGGTCGCCCTGGTCGCCGCGCCGGCCGCCCGGGCGGACCGGGTGGAGAGCGCGATGGGCGTACCGTGCGCGCCCGGCCCCAACGACACCCAGATCTGCGAGAGCACCCTGGCCACGCGCGTGCCGAGCTGGGACGGCGTGCCGCTCGACGTGCAGGTGGTGCTCCCGCCGCCGGACCGCAAGGGCCCGTTTCCGCTGATCGTCTCGATGCACGGGTGGCCGCTGTCCAAGGAGGTGGCGTTCGACCGCGGCGGGCCGCAGCAGGCGCTCGCGTGGGCCGGCCGGGGCTACGCGGTCCTGGCCTACTCCGCGCGCGGCTTCGGCCAGTCGTGCGGGGTGATCGCGTCGCGAATCGGGGCCGGCTGCGACAGGGGCTGGCTGCACCTGGCCGACACCCGCTACGAGGTGCGCGACACCCAGTACCTGACCGGCCTCCTGGCCGACGAGCTGCTGATCGTGCCCGACCGGGTGGGCGTGA
The DNA here is from genome assembly GCA_036389105.1 of Thermoleophilaceae bacterium. Taxonomy (GTDB): domain Bacteria; phylum Actinomycetota; class Thermoleophilia; order Solirubrobacterales; family Thermoleophilaceae; genus AC-37. The sequence continues at coordinate 4,822 of DASVQK010000054.1, read as the reverse complement.
CCGGCGCGTCGTACGGCGGCGGTCAAACGCTGCTCCTGGCCACGCTCAGGGACCGGACGATGCTTCAGGACGGCACGCTCGTGCCGTGGCGCAGCCCCAAGGGCAAGCCCATCCGGATCGCCGCGGCGGCGCCGCGGATCGCGTGGTCCGACCTGGCGTACGCGCTCGTGCCGAACGGCCGCACGCTCGACTACCGCGCCCAGAACCCGTATGAGCAGCCGTTCGGGGTCCTCAAGCAGTCCTGGATCGACACCCTCTACGAGACCGGCGCGGCGGCCGGCTACTACGCGCCGCCCGGGGCCGATCCGGACTCCGACATAACGGTGTGGCGCGAGGCGACCAGCCAGGGCGAGCCGTACACCACGCCGCAGATCCAGGGGATCCTCGGGCAGTTCACGCGCTTCCGCTCGCCCTACTACCTCCAGGACCCGCTGCCCGCCTCGCAGCGCGAGACGCCCCCGCCGATGATCCTCTACAACGCCTGGACCGACGACATCTTCGGGGCCGACGAGGCGCTCCGCTACGCGAACAGGATCAAGGCCGAGTACCCGGGCGCGCGGATCGGGATGGTCTTCGCCGACGAGTTCGGACACCCGCGCGCGTCGCTCACGGCCAGCGCGCCGGAGGCGACCGCCGCGCGCGACGTCCTGTTCGCGCGCTACCTGCTCGGCGACGAGAAGGCGCACCCGCTCGAGGGGGTCACCACCCTCACTCAGGGGTGCAACGGCCGCGAGCCTGAGGGGCCGTTCACGACCCAGAGCTGGGACGGGCAGCATCCCGGGCAGGTCCGCTACGACCACCCGGCCCCGAAGACGTTCACCTCGGCCGGGGGCAGCAGCGAGAACTCGAACGCGACGGATCCGGTCAGCCCGAGCCAGGGGTCGTGCCGAACGGTGTCGGCCGACGACGACCCGGGCGCCGCGACCTACCGCCTGCCCGCGGCCGAGGGCGCCGGCTACACCCTGATGGGCTCGCCGACGGTGACCGCGGCGATCGGCACCACCGGCGCGTTCCCGCAGATCGACTCGCGCCTGTGGGACGTGGCGCCCGACGGCGACCAGACGCTGGTCACGCACGGCATCTACAGGCCCGACGCGAGCGGGGTGCAGACGTTCCAGCTCCACCCGAACGGCTGGCGCTTCGCCGCCGGACACGTGCCGAAGCTCGAGCTCCTGGGCCGCGACGCTCCGTACGCGCGCCCGTCGAACGGGGAGTTCACGGTCACCGCGAGCAAGCTGCGCTTCACGCTTCCCGTGCGCGAGTGCTCGGGCCCGGGAGTGCTCTGCGTGCCCACGCCGCCCGCCGGCCCGTGCGCGCGCGTGAGGAAGGGGCCGGTGGGAGCGCGGCGGGTGGGGCCCGCGCGGCTCGGCCGCGGCCGCGCGGCCAACCGCCGGGCGTTCCCCACCTACGTGCGCGTGAGCGCGGGGATGGACCGCTTCTGCGTGGCGGGCGGGGGCGCGATCCGCGTCGGGTACCGCCTGCCCGGCAAGCGCGTCCGCGTCCAGTCGCGCGCGCTGGTGGCGGTCGCCTCCAGCAGGCGGATCCGCGCGGCCGGCCTGCGCGCCGGGAGCGCGCTGCGCAAGGGCCGCGTGCGCTCGGCCTGGCGGCTCAGCCTGGGTCGCGACACCTGGTACGTGCGCCGCACGCGCCGGGCCACGCTGGTGTTCCGGGTGCGCGGCGGACGGGTGCGCGAGGTGGGGGTGGCCGCGCGCGGCCTCACGCGCAGCCGGCGCGCCTCACGCGCGCTGTTGAAGCGCTTTCGCTGAGCGGCTCCGGCCGCCGCCGCGGCCACGGCGCGCCGGCAGCGCGGCGCGGATCGCCGCGGTGGCGTTGGCGCCGGCGACGGCCAGGGGCTCCGTGCTGCGAGTCGCGCGGGCCAGGATGAACGCGCCCTCCAGGATCGCCAGCATCTCGATCGCCAGCTCGCGTGCGCGCTTCCTCGGGATGCCCGCCTCGGTGAAGCCCGAGGCGGCGGCGCCGAGCCAGCTCTCGAACACGTCGGCCGTGGCCTTGCGCATCGGCTCGCTTGTGCTGGCCACCTCGAGGGCGACCGTGGCGATCGGGCAGGCGTCCTCGTAGCCGGTGGTGCGGAGGGTCTCGGCGGCGCCGGCGAAGAAGTCGCCGACGGCCGTCACCGGGTCGCTGTTCGACTCGAAGAACGATTGCCACAGGAGCAGGTAGAACCCGCCCGCCTGCCGGATCACCTCCTCGCCCAGCTGCTCCTTCCCGCCCGGGAAGAAGTGGTAGAGCGACCCGAAGGGGGCATCCGCCTCGGTCACGATCCGCTTGAGGCCCGTGCCCGTGTAGCCGTGGCGACGGAAAAGCTCGGCGCTGGCGTTCACGATCCGCTCCTTGGTGGGCGCGATCACGGCTGGCTCGGTACGCGACACGGTCGGCACAGATTAGCTACTCTCCCCGCTAGAGCGATCTATCAAATCCTCGGGTCAGGGTCTCACCCTGTTCGAGGGGTTGGAGCGGAGGCACGGCATGCCCGAGATTGAGCTGGCGGCGGGGACGATCGAGTACGAGGACACGGGCGGCGACGGGCCCGTCCTGGTGTTCCAGCACGGGCTGGCGATGGACGGGTCGCTGTGGCGGAAGGTGGTGCCGGAGCTGAGCGCCGAGCACCGCTGTGTGGTGCCCACGCTGCCGGTCGGCGGCCATCGCCGGCCGATGCGCCCCGACGCCGACCTGACGCTCCACGGCCAGGGCCGGATCCTGGCCGACTTCGTCGCGAGCCTCGGCGCGCGCGAGGTGACGCTGGTGGCCAGCGACCTGGCGTTCGGCCAGGTCGTGGCGGTCGAGTGGCCGGATCGGATCGCGCGCCTGGTGCTGATCTCGCAGGAGGCCTTCGACAACTACCCGCCCGGTCTGCCGGGCCGCACGCTGTGGCTGGCCTGCCAGGTACCCGGCGGCCTCAACGCCCTGATACAGCAGATGCGGATTCGCCCGCTCAGGCGGCTGCCGATGGCGTTCGGCCAGATGGTCAAGCGCCCGATCCCGCACGAGGTGACCGACGTCTGGTTCGAGCCGCTCCTCACCAACCGGGCGATCCGCCGCGACCTGGTCAAGTACGTGCGCCCGGCGCGCAAGCGGATGATGGCTCAGACGAGCGAGCGGCTCCGCGAGTTCGACCGCCCCGCGCTCGTGGTCTGGGCCAAGGAGGACCGCGTGATGCCCCGCGAGCACGGCCGGCGCCTGGCGGAGCTCCTACCTCAGGGACGCCTCGTCGAGATCGACGACAGCCGCACCCTGATCCCGGAGGACCAGCCCGTGGAGCTGGCCCGCGTCATCCGCGAGTTCGTGGCAGAGACCCCCGCCCCAGCCCAAAGCAGCGATAACGGGGTGAGCGAGGCGGCCGGCACGCCGAGTGGAACCGTGAGCAGCTGACGCAGCTCGCGGGAGGCGACGGTAAAGCCTTCTCAGACGACTATGCAAGGAGTCTGCGGAAGGCTTTACCGGAGCCAGGACCCGCGCCACAAGCCCGACGTCACACGTTCTTCAGCGCCTCGACGAGCTCCTCCACAGCAGAGGCCGACTTCGCCAACTCCGCCCGCTCGTCGTCCTCGAGCTCGATGTCCACGATCTCCTCGATCCCATCCGCGCCGAGCCTCACCGGCACGCCCACGAACAGCCCGTCGATCCCGAACTCGCCCTGGCACAGCGCGGCGCACGGCAGCACGCGCTTCTGGTCGAACACGATCGAGTCCACCATCTCCACCACGGCGGCCGACGGCGCGTAGAACGCCGAGCCCTTCTGAAGCAGCTTGACCACCTCGGCGCCGCCGTCGCGCGTGCGCTGGACGATCTCCTCCAGCCGGTCGTCGGCGATCTTCTGGCGGACCGGCACGCCCGCGACGTTCGTGTATGAGACCACCGGGACCATCGTGTCGCCGTGACCGCCCAGCACGAACCCGGTCACGTCACGGACCGACACGCCGAGCTCCCAGGCGAGGAAGGTGCGAAAGCGCGCGGAGTCGAGGATTCCGGCCATGCCGATCACACGCTCGCGCGGGAACTGCGTGGCGTCGTATGCCACGTGGCACATCGCGTCGAGCGGGTTGGTCACCACGATCACGATCGCGTCGGGCGAGCGGTCCTTCACCTCACCTGCCACACCACCGACGATCTCCTTGTTCTTGGCCAGGAGGTCGTCGCGGCTCATACCCGGCTGGCGCGGAAACCCTGAAGTGATCACCACTATGTCGGAGCCGGAGGTCTCGTCGTAACCATTCGTGCCGACGACGTTCGGCTCGTAGCCGACTACCGGTCCCGATTGGTTCAGGTCGAGCGCCTTGCCCTGCGGCATCCCCTCGACGATGTCAACCAACACCACATCGGCGTAATCGCGCTCCGCAAGTCTCTGTGCAGTGGTTGCACCTACGTTTCCACCACCGACTACAGTTATCTTCTTCCTGCTCATTTTTCACCCTTTCCCTGGAGGGACTTGAATGGCTGACTTTCTCACCGAGCAACGCACCGCGCTCGAAAACCGCCTGAAGGAACTGCGTCCTCTGTACGAGGAGTACCTGAGCCTCGAGAAGGTCAAGGACGCGCTCGAGGGCGTCGGGGGCGCGCGTCGCGGGCCGGGCCGTCCGCGTGGCAGCAGCGGCGCCCGCCGCGGGCCGGGCAGGCCGCCGGGGAGCGGCGCCCGCCGCAAGAGCGCGAACGGGCGCCGGCGTCGCGGCCGCCGCGGCGGCACGCGCGCGGAGCAGGCGCTGCGGGTGGTCCGCGAGAACCCCGGCATCACCGTCAGCGAGCTCGGCGACAAGCTGAACATCAAGCAGAAGAACTACCTGTACCGCGTCATGAACCAGCTCCA
>DASVQK010000053.1:0-2772 GCA_036389105.1 Thermoleophilaceae bacterium | reverse complement strand
ACCAGGTCCCCGCCGCCCACCAGGAACGCGTCCCCATCCACCGACCGCGCGATCTCCGCGACCACGTCAGGCACCGGGGCGCTCGTGAAGTGCACCGTCGCCCCCGGGGGACGAGCCAGCTCGCGGTGCGTGAACACCCATGTCGGCCGGTCGCCGTACGGCAGCCCCTCGCGCTCCAGCTCCTGTTCGTACGTCGTCGCCCCCATCACCACGGCTCCCACATCCGCGAGGAAGTCCTTGTAGCCGTAGTCCATCCCGTCCACCAGGAACCGCTCCACCCACGCGACCCCGCCGTCCTCGTCGGCGATGAAACCGTCCAGGCTCGCCGCGATGTAGAGCCGGACGGCCACGGCTACCGGGCGTGCCGGGGCCGCGGGCCTGCCGCTCCCGACCGTTTCACGTGAAACGTCGGCGCGACGCCGTCACCCCACAACGACCGTTTCACGTGAAACGCCGGCGCGCGGCCACCCGGCCTAGCTCCCGACGGGAGTGACCACCAGGCGCCGGTCGGGCTCGTCGCCCTCGCTGTGCGTCTGGACGTCGGTGCGGTCGCGCAGATAGGTGTGGACGAGGCGCCGTTCGGCGGCGCTCATCGGCTCCAGCTCGACGGGACGGCCGAACTGGACCGCGTCCGACACGGCCCGGTCGGCGGCGCGCTGGAGCGCGCTCTCGCGCCGCTCGCGGTAGCCGGCCGCGTCGAGCACCACGAGCTTGCGATCGGCCTGTCCGCGGAACGCGGCGCGGGCCACGAGGTGCTGGAGCGCGTCGATCGTCGAGCCGTGCTTGCCGATCAGCAGGCCCAGGTCGTCGCCGTTGACGGTCGCCCGGATCTCCTCGTCGTCCTCCTCGACGTCCACGCTGGCGCGGAGGTCGAGCGCCAGCGCGACGCGCGTGAGGACGGCCCGCACCCGCTCGGTCGGCTCCTCGGGAAGGTCGGCTGCGGCGGCCTCGGCCGCCTCGGCCCGCTCCGGATCCAGCTCGGCGCGCACCCGCGCCGGGCGGCCGGCGTCCTCGTCGCCCTCGTCGAGGACGTCGAAGCTCACGTCCTCCGCCCCGACCCCGGGGTGGTCTCGCTCGAGCGCCTTGATGGCGCTCCACTTCGCCTCGCCCAGCGTCACGCCCTCGCCCTCGGCGCGGGCGGACGCGTCAAACGCACCCTCCATGGCGGGGATTGTGCCTAACGCGGCGGCGCGGGCGCAGCCAGGACCCGCCCGGTGGCGGTCGCCCGAGCCCTCGTAGGGCCGGTCAGCGGCGCCGGCCCGAGCGCTTCTTCTTCTTGCGCGGCGAGCTGGGCGGGGCCTTCCGCGGCTGGCCGCCGTTCCCGGCGCCGCCCGACTTCGAGCCATCGCCCGACGTGGACGCACCCGCCGTCGCGCCGCCGCGCCGCGCCTTGGCGGGCTTGCCGCCGGCATCGCCATCCGCCCCGCGTCCGCGCGCGGGCTTTCCGTCCGGCTTGGGCGCGGCCTTCGCCCCCTTGCCCGCCCCGCGCCCGGGCCCGAGCGGGGTGGCCGCCGCCGGCTCGGGCGGCGGCAGGAACTTCCGAACGAACAGCTGCTGGCCGACGGTCCACACGTTGGTGGTGATCCAGTAGACGATCAGCCCGGCCGGGAAGCGGATGATGATGAACGAGAAGAAGATCGGGAAGAGGAACAGCAGCCGCCGCTGCGTCGGGTCCTGGACGTTGACCGCGGAGACCCAGCTGGAGGCGAGCTGGGTGACCAGGTAGAGCGCCAGCAGCGCGATCAGGACCGAGGTGTGTCCGGTCACCGACTTGGTCAGGTCGGGGATGAACAGGAAGCCGTTGTCCGACGAGGGCGCCGCCTTGATCTGGTTCGAGATCTCGCCACCGTTCTTCAACGTCTGGTAGAGCCCGAAGAAGAACGGGAGCTGGAGCAGGAGCGGCAGACAGGACCCGAGCGGGTTGATCTGATGCTCCTGGTAGAGCTTCATCATCTCCTGCTGCTGGCGCTTCTTGTCCTCCTTGTAGCGCTCCTGGAGCTTCTTCATCTCGGGCTGGAGCTTCTGGAGCCCCTGCATCGAGCGGATCTGCTTGAACGTGAGCGGCAGGATCACCAGCCGCACGACCACGGTGAGCCCGATGATCGAGAGGCCCCAGCCGAGGCCCACGGTGTCGTGCCAGAACTTGACGATCGCGTCGTTGACGTCGATCAGCGGCTGGAGGATGTTGCCCAGGAGCAGCATCGCTCAGCGCGCCGTCCGCGGCCGGGCCGGGCGGGGCCCCGCAGGGCGCGGTCGGAAGAGGGTCTGGCTGGCGACGGGGTCCACGCCGCCCCTGCTCCACGGATTGCAGCGCAGCACGCGCCACGCCGCCAGGACCGATCCGCGCGCGACACCGTGGGTGCGAACCGCCTCCACGGCATACTCCGAGCAGGTCGGGTGGTAGCGGCAGTGGGGCCCGAACGCGGGCGAGATGACCCTCCGGTAGAGGTGGAGGGGCAGGAGCGCCAGCTCGCGAAGGACCCGCCTCACGCGGCACGCTCCTCGACGAGCCCCGAGGTCTCGATCAGCTCGCGGAGCGCCGCCTCCACGCGCGGCTCCCCGCCCTCGGCCGCGAGCGCGCCGGCCTCCGGCCGCGCGACGAGGACGAAGTCGTGGCCGGCGGGCAGTTCGGGCGCGAGCGCCCAGAACGCCTCACGCAGCAGGCGCTTCACGCGGTTGCGCTCCACCGCGCCGCCGACCTTGCGCCCCACGGAAACGCCCAGGCGCGGGTCGTCGCCATCGTCGCCGCGCGGGAACGCATACAGGACGAGG
>DASVQK010000052.1:0-58890 GCA_036389105.1 Thermoleophilaceae bacterium | reverse complement strand
CGCTCCGGCGCACGGGCAGCGCGGCCGCCGCCGGGCGCGCACTCGGCATCTCGCGCTACGCCGTCAGGCGCCGCGTGGCGCTGCTGCGCAAGCTGCGGACCCTGGGCCCGGTGGGCCGCCTGCGCTGCGGCCACTGAGCGGGGCCCGCCTCGCGCCCTCCGCCTACCTGATCACCCGGTCGAACGTGAGCCGCTTGCCGTCGATCCTGTACAGCCCGTAGTCGGTCAGCGTGGTGTCGCCGTTCGCGTCGATGCTGTAGGTGCCGACCGCGCCCCGGCGGTCCCTCGTGGCGAACAGCGCGTCCACCACCTTCCGGCGGGTCAGGTCGCCGTCCGCGTCGATCGCCCGCTGGACCGAGTCCAGCATGAGGGACATGGCCTCGTAGCCGTAGACGGCGTACGGGTCCGGATTCCTCTGGTGGTACCTGGCCGAGTAGTTCGCGAAGAACTCCCTGCCCTCCGGTCCGTAGGCCTCCGGGTCGAGTGACGCGATCGTGCAGCGGTAGCGCGGCGCCACCGACGGTGGGATGCCGTACGACGCGTTCGCCGACACGTTCAGGCAGACGCCGTCGGCGCCGTAGAGCCTGGCCTCCCCGTGCGCGGCGGCGACGGCCTTGAGCACCCGCGCACCGCTCGCCTCGATCTCTCCGGTCTGGATCACGCATGGGGCGGCCACCTTCGAGGCGACCTTCCCGTACCTCCTCGCGCGCGGGTTGTACCTCGTGGTGGCCGCGATCGGCAGGCCGATCTGGGCGGCGGAATCCGCGATGCTCCGCGACAGGCCGTTGCTGTACAGCGTCCCGGAGCGGAGCACGTGGACACTCGCGCAGCCGTCCTGCTGGGTCGCCAGCGCCAGCGCTCGCGACTGGACGGTGTCGTTCGGCATGAGCCGCGCGTATGTGCGCCTGCCGGTGGGGTAGTACTTGTCGGGCTCGCCCGGGGCGTGGCCCGGCGCCGCGGTCGTGAGGCCGACGTAGGTGTTCGTCGGGCTGATCTGCGCGATCCCCTTCTTGTTGAGGATCGGGATCGTGACCATCGAGATCCCCGAGTTGTACTCGCCGATGTAGCCGATCGTCCTCTTGTTCGACGCGGCCCTGCGCGCGTTGCGCGCGCCCGCGCCCACGTCGGCGATCGAGTGGCGCGAGTCGTCGAGCGGCTTGTACCTGACCGTGTAGCCGCCCACCTTCCGGTCCCTCTCCGCCAGCGCCATGCGGATGCCGTTCTCGATCGCCCTGGTCTGCCAACGGGCTGGGCCGTGCTCCGGAAGGCTCGAGTAGATCGTCAGGCTCGTCCCGGTGATCTTCGCGTGGCCCTCCGGCCCCGCGCCCGCCCCCGATGCGGCCACGCCCGCCGCGAGCACCGCTCCGCACAGCACCAGCGCCGCATGGTGGCCCGGCACGGTCAGTCCTCCAGCCGCTCGTACGCCGGCAGCGTCAGGAACTCGACGAAGCGCTCCGCCAGCGCCACGTCCTCGAACAGCTCGCGCGACTCCGTCGGGCGCCCCTGCGAATGGAAGAACTCGTCGCCCACCTCTTCGCGGATCTTCTCAAGCTCCTCGTCCTCCAGGCGCCGAACCAGCTCCGGGGTCACCAGCTGGCCGTTCTCCAGCTCGGCGCCGTGGCGCACCCACTGCCAGACCTGCGAGCGCGATATCTCGGCCGTCGCGGCGTCCTCCATCAGGTTGTTGATCGCGGCGGCGCCGTTGCCGCGCAGCCACGACGAGATGTACTGGATGCCGACGTTCACGTCGTTGCGCAGGCCGGCCTCGGTGATCTCGCCGCCCGAGGCGCTCACGTTCAGGAGGTCGCCGGCCTCCACGCTCACGTCGTCGCGCCGGCGCTCGACCTGGTTCGCGCGCTCGCCCAGGACCTCGTCGAACTCGGCCGTCGCCACCTCCACGAGGTCCGGGTGCGCCACCCAGGTCCCGTCGAAGCCAGCGCCCGCCTCCCGTTCCTTGTCCGCGCGCACGCCGGCGGTGGCCTTCTCGTTGATCTCGGGCCGCTTGCGGCTGGGCACGAAGGCGGCCATCCCGCCCATCGCGTGCGCGCCGCGGCGGTGGCAGGTCTTCACGAGCAGCTCGGTGTAGGCGCGCATGAACGGCACGGTCATCGTCACGTCCGCGCGGTCGGGCAGCAGGAACTCCGGGCGGTCGCGGAAGCACTTGATCATGCTGAAGATGTAGTCCCAGCGACCGGCGTTGAGCCCGGCCGAGTGGTCGCGCAGCTCGTAGAGGATCTCCTCCATCTCGAACGCCGCCGGCACGGTCTCGATCAGCACGGTGGCGCGGATGGTGCCCGGCTCCAGGCCCAGCCTCTCCTGGGCGTGAAGGAACACGTCGTTCCACAGCCGCGCCTCCAGATGGCTCTCCATCTTCGGCAGGTAGAAGTACGGCCCGGCGCCGCGGTCCAGCAGCCGCCGCGCGTTCCGGAACAGGTACAGCCCGAAGTCCAGGAACGCGGCCCCGATCGGGGAGCCTCCCACCATCACGTGACGGTCTCCCAGGTGCCAGCCGCGCGGCCGCACCAGCAGCGTGGCCGTCCGGTCCTCGAGGCTGTAGGTGCGCCCATCGTCGCCCTCGAACTCGATCGAGCCCTCGATCGCGTCGGTCAGGTTGACCTGTCCGCCGATCACGTTGGACCACGTGGGCGACAGCGCGTCCTCGAAGTCGGCCATGAAGCCGCGCGCGCCCGAGTTGAGCGCGTTGATCACCATCTTGCGGTCCGTCGGGCCGGTGATCTCCACGCGGCGGTCCTGGAGCGGCTCCGGCGGCGGCGCGACCTGCCAGTCGCCCTCGCGCACCTCGCGCGTCTTCTCCAGGAAGCCCGGCAGCTCGCCGGCGTTCCAGCGGCGGTGGTGCAGCGAGCGCGCGCGCAGCAGCTGGCGCCGGCGCCCGTCGAAGGCGTCGTGGAGCTCGCCGACGAACGCCAGCGCGTCGTCGGTCAGCACCTCCGCGAAGCGTCCCTCCACCGGCGCGCGGACCTCCACGCTCACGAGCGTCCTCCCCGTATCGACATGTCGAGCAGCTCCACAGGATGCAGCACCGGCAGCTCGCGCCCGCTCACGCGCTCCGAGTGCGCGGCGATCTGAAGCGCGCAGCCGGGGTTGCCCGCGGCAACCGCCTCGGCGCCGGTGCTCAGCAGGTTGCGCGCCTTGCGCTCGCCCAGCTCGGCCGCGGGCTCGGGATTCACGAGGTTCCAGATCCCGGCCGACCCGCAGCAGATCTCCCACTCGGGCGGCTCGACCAGCTCCAGCCCGGGGATGCCGCGCAGCACGTCGCGCGGCTGCGAGCGCACGGCCTGCGCGTGCGCCAGGTGGCATGCGTCGTGGTAGGCCACCTTCATCCGGACAGGGTGCCGCTCGGCCACCGGCTCGCCCGCGGTCAGGAGCTCCGACACGTCGCGCACGCGGCCGGAGAACGCAGCCGCCCGCCCGGCCCAGTCGGGGTCGTCGCGCAGCAGGTGCGCGTAGTCCTTCATCGCCGACCCGCAGCCCGCCGCGTTCACCGCCACGAAGTCGCAGCCCTCGAACTCGGCGATCGTGCGCCTGGCCAGCTCGCGCGCCGGTCCGTCGTCGCCCGCGTGCAGCTGGAGCGCGCCGCAGCAGCGCGGCCCGGCGGGCGCGACCACCTCGTACCCCTCCGCCGCCAGCACGCGCGCGGTCGCGGCGTTCACGCCGCCGAAGAACACGCGCTGAACGCAGCCCTGGAGCAGGCCCACGCGGCCGCGGCTCGTGCCCGGCGCCGGCGCGCTCGCCGCGGACGGGCGGTCGCCCGAGCGCCGGGGCGACAGCTGGAGCAGGGTGCGCAGCCGCGGCAGGCGGCCGCGCAGCCCGCCGCGCCGCCGTCGCGCGAGCGACGGCAGCCCCAGCGCGTGCCCCAGCGCGATGGCGGGCGCCATCGGGCGCAGCCGCGCGGGGTGGGGGAAGGTCTCGAACACCGCGCGCCGCACGCACCGCTCCCACGGCGTGCGGGCGAAGTTGCGCTCCACCTGCGCGCGCGTGTCCTCGATCAGCTGGTCGTAGCGGACGCCCGACGGGCAGGCGGTCACGCACGCCATGCAGCCCAGGCAGCGGTCGATGTGCGTCACGAGCGTGGCCGACAGCTCGCTGCCCTCCTCGAGCCCGGTGCGCATCAGCACGATCCGCCCGCGCGGCGAGTCCATCTCCTCGCCCCACAGCGAGTAGGTCGGGCAGGTGGGCAGGCAGAAGCCGCAGTGAACGCAGTCCGCGATCGTGTCGGCCGACGGCGGCCGGACCTCGTCGAATGCGGCGGGCATCGGCTAGATGCCGCCCACGAAGGCGCCGGGGCCGCACGCGTTTGTCGGGTCGAAGCGCGCCTTAACGCGGCGCATGAGCTCCACCGCGGGCCCGCCGCCGTCCACGCCCCAGACGTCCACGCGCTCGCGCACGCCGGCCGGGGCGTCGAGCACCACGCACGGTGACGGCGCCAGCTCGCGCCGGAGCCGCTCGACCGCCGCCACGGCGTCGTCGTCGGACACGCCGTCCAGCGCCATCCACGACAGCCCGAAGGCGGCCCGCCCCACCAGTGCGGAGCCGACGCGGGCGGCCGCGCGCAGCTGGGCCTCGAGCTGCGTCTGGACTCCGGACACGCGCAGCACCAGCCCGCCGCCCGAGCGCTGGCGCCGCCGCTGCCCGTCCCACAGCTCCGCGTCGTCCTCCACCGCCTCGGTGGCCAGTCCGGCGCCGTCCAGCAGCCGCAGGGCGTCGCCGGCCTGGGCCGCCGCCTGCGCGCCGGTGAAGCGCGCGAGCACCCGTCCGCGGCCGGCCGACCAGGACACGTCCAGGCACTGGGCCTCGAGCGCGGCGTGCGCCAGCTCGCCCGCCGCGCGCGCCAGCGGGGCGGGGTCGTCCGACTCGCCGGCGGCCGTCACCGCCGCGGCGGGCAGGGGGTGCAGCCGCACCGCCACCTCCAGGATCGCGCCCAGGGTGCCGTGCGAGCCGGTGAAGAGCTTGGCCAGGTCGTAGCCGGCCACGTTCTTGATCACCTTGCCGCCCGAGCGCGCCAGCGTGCCGTCCGACAGCGCGACCGTCATGCCCAGCACCAGGTCGCGCGGGCCGCCGTAGCGGTGGCGGAGCGGTCCCGAGTCGGCGGTGGCGAAGACGCCGCCGATCGTGGCCTCCCCGGCGGACCCGAGCGGGGGGTCCAGCGCCAGCATCTGCCCGGCCGCCGCGAGCTGCTCCTGGAGCCGTGCCAGCGGGACGCCCGCCTGGACGATCGCGGTCAGGTCGCCCTCGTTGTGCTCCACGATCGAGTCGAGCTTCGACGTGGACAGCTCCACCGCCGGCTCCGCCGGGGAGACCGCCCAGCCGGCCTTGCTGCCGGCGCCGGTCACGCGCACGGGCGCGCCGTCGGCGGCAGCGGCCGCGATCGTCGCCGCGAACGCCTCGTACGACTTCGGCGCCTCGGTCCGCGCGGCCATCAGAAGCGGTCCGCCAGGCCGGCGGCCTCCAGCGGGTGCTGGCGGTAGGGCCCCGGCACCTCGCCGCACAGCCGCGGCGTGGGCATCACCTTGCCGGGGTTGGCCAGGCCGGCCGGGTCGAAGGCGCAGCGCAGGCGCTGGAACGCCTCCAGGTCGCCCTCGCCGAACATGCGGCCCATGTAGCGCTTCTTGTCCACGCCCACGCCGTGCTCGCCCGTGATCGAGCCGCCGGCGTCCACGCACGCGGACACGATCAGCCCCGCCAGCTCCTCCGCCCGCTCGGGCTCGCCGGGCACCGCGGCGTCGTAGCAGACCAGCGGGTGCAGGTTGCCGTCGCCGGCGTGGAACACGTTGGCCACGCGCAGCCCGTGCTCGCTGGACAGCTCGTCGATCCGCCGCAGCACCTCCGGCAGCCTGGTGCGCGGGATCACGCCGTCCTGCACGTAGTAGTTGGGCGAGATCCGGCCCATCGCCGCGAACGCCGCCTTGCGCGCCTTCCAGATCAGCTCGCGCTCGGCCTCGTCGGCGGCTATGCGCACGCCGGTGGCGGAGTTGCGCCTACAGGTCTCCACCACCTGCTCGAACCCCGCCTCGCACTCGGCCTGCGACCCGTCCAGCTCCACCAGCAGCGCGGCGCCGGCGTCGCTTGGGTAGCCGGCGTGCACCGCCCCCTCGGCGGCCTCGATCGACAGCCGGTCCATCATCTCCAGGGCGCCCGGCACCATGCCCGCGCCCACGATGTCCGACACGGCCTGGCCGGCGTCGCCGGTGTGCTCGAAGAACGCCACCAGCGTGCGCACGGCCTGGGGCCGCGGCACCACCCGCAGCACGATCCGCGTGGCCACCCCCAGGGTGCCCTCCGAGCCGACGAACGCGCCCACCAGGTCGTAGCCCGGGCCGTCCACCTCCTTGCCTCCCAACGTCACCACGTCACCGTCGGGCAGCACCACCTCCAGGCCGGTCACGTAGTTGGTGGTGAAGCCGTACTTGAAGCAGTGGGCGCCGCCGGAGTTCTCGGCCACGTTGCCGCCGATCGAGCAGACGATCTGCGACGACGGGTCGGGTGGGAAGAAGTGCGTGGGGGCCACCGCGTGCGACACGGCGATGTTGGTCACGCCGGGCTCCACCACCACGCGCTGGTTGGCCATGTCCACCTCGAGGATGCGCCGCAGCCGGGTCAGGACGATCAGCACGCCCTCCTCCACCGGCAGCGCGCCCCCGGACAGGCCCGAGCCCGCGCCCCGCGCCACCCACGGCACGCCGGCGCGGTGGCACGCGGCCACCACCTCGCGCACCTGCTCGGCCGTGTCGGGCAGCACCGCGGCCCGCGGGACCGCCCGGTACTGGAGCAGCCCGTCCGACTCGTAGGTGCGCAGCGCGTGCGGGTGCGTGACCACGCCCTCGGCGCCGCAGGTGCGCCGCAGCTCTCGGATCAGGTCGGCCATGGACGGGCAGCATGAACGATCCGGCCGCTCGCCCGCGCGCCTGCTTCCGGCCCGAGAACTGACGAGCGCCCCACGGTGGGGGCGCTCGCCTGCCTCGCTCCGCCTGCGGCCGGCGAGCCGGCCGCTCGGAGATTCAGCTCATCCCGGCGGCCGGGCGCATGCCCCGGTACTCGGGGGTGTGCTCCCAGTCGGCGTCGCTCTCGCGGAGGACCATGAGGCCCACCGAGCCGAGCCCGACGAGCATCAGGGCGGCGCCCACGATGGCGAGGCCCAGGACGCCCGCGGGGAACGCGACGTTGATGCACACGACGCCGGCCGCGAAGAACAGCGCCATCCACCAGTCCACGACCCGGGACAGGTACAGCCCCGCGCCCAGGATCACGGCGCCCACGGCGCCGACCATCCCGAGGATGTAGACCGGGATCACGGCGCCCGCGACGTGCGACACGCCGTGGATCGCGTTGACGTCCGCGGCCTGCACGCCGTCCTTGGCCATCTGCCAGACGACGAAGCCGACGCCGATGCCGACGAGCGAGGCGAGTACGCCGAGCGCCGTCAGCCCGCCGCCGATCGCGCCGTAGCCGGGACGCCGCTCGCGCAGCATGTGCATCAGCCCCAGAACGGCCGGGACGACGAGGAACAGCCCGATCATCGCGATCAGGTTGGCGATGTAGTACCTGTCGAGGTTGTCGGCCGCCACGCCTAGCTGCTTGCCGGCGCTCGTCTCCAGCCTGGGTGAGACGACGAACGCGATGACGAACAGCAGCGGCGCCACCAGCATGCACGCTCCCGCGACTGTCTTGCGGAAGTGGTGCGAGTCCGAGAAGTTCATCAAACCCTCCTTTTGGGTCCGATCGATTCGCTCTGCCCGGAGGTACACGGGCAAGTGGCGATCGTTACTAGCGGATTCTACCCCTCGTGCGCGAGCTCGCGGCGGATCTTCTCGCGGCGCTCGGCGAAGCGGATCGTCTCGTAGACGATCAGGAGGGTGAGCAGAGCGGCCAGGATCCCGAGAGTGGCCAGCGCCGGCAGCTCGACCCCCGCGGGGATCAGGGCGACGAGCACGACGGCGAGGAGCAGGCGCTGCCTGTTGAGCGTGCGGATGTTGCGCAGGCGGAAGGCCACGTGCGCCAGCAGGTAGAGGGCGGTGCCGCCCAAGAGCGCGACGGCCGGCACCGGCTTCAGCGGGTCGTCCACGTGGCCCAGGGTCTTCTTCATGCCGAGCGCGATCAGCACGATCCCCGCCACCATCGGGAAGTGGAGGTAGGAGTAGGAGTCGCGCGCGACCTCGTTGCGCTCCTGTCCCTCCTTGGCGTTCGACAGCCGCCGCGCGGCCACGAGCGCGACGACGTCGAAGTACATCCACCACAGCGCTCCCGCCACCGCGATGCCCAGCACCGCGGCCACCACCACGCCGGCGTCGACGCCGGCCACGCCCGTCCCGATGGCGACGATCGACTCACCCAACGCGATGATCACGATAAGCCCGTGACGCTCGGCGAAGTGGCCGGGCACGAGCCGCCAACCGCTCGAGTCGATCACCAGCGGCCCGGCCATGTCGAGCGCGAGGGCGAGCGCCCACAGGCCCCCCTGCAGGGCGCCGTCGGCGAACGAGGCGGCGATCAGGATGCCCACGCCCACCGCGGTGCTGGCCGCCAGCCCGGACGCGGAGTGGCGCAGGGCGGGGTCGTCGCGGCCGGCCACGAGCAGGAGCGCGACCTGGGCCACGCGCACCGCGGCGTAGGAGCCGGCGAACAGGCCGCCCAGGCGGTCGAACGCCTCCGGCACGCAGAGCGCCGTCACGAGGAACGCGGCCATCGCGGCGAAGATCGCCAGTCGCACGCTCCCCTCCTCGGGGTCGACCACGCTGGTCAGCCACGCGTAGCCCACCCACGACCACCAGAGCACGCCCAGCACGAGCATGCCCTTGGCCAGACCCTCCCAGGTCGCCTCGTGGGCCATCAGGGCGGTGCACTGGGTCAGCGCGAGCACGAAGACGAGGTCGAAGAACAGCTCGAGCGGCGTGACGCGCCCCTCGTCCCCGCGCAGGACGGCGGTGAAGCGCGGCGTGCGGGTGGGGGCCGTGGCGCTCATGCGTTCAGCCTACGCGGGCGTCGAGTGGAGCTTCCGGCGGGCCGCGGTGGTGGAATGCACGGTGTGACGCGCCTTCGTTCGCTTCCGCCTGCATTCGTGCTCGCCGCCTTCCTCGCCGCGGCCGCTCCGACCCTCGCGGCCACTCCGAGGACCGAGACCGCGGTCAGCGGCCAGGTGCAGGCCAAGTTCAGCTACCAGCGCGAGAGCGACTTCCAGTACAGGGACGTGCACATGGAGATCAGGCGTGCCGGCCGTATCGTCCTGGACGCTCCGGTGCCCGCGCCGTGCAGGGAGTGCCCGGTCATCCCCGCGGGGGCGGCTGCCGGCGTCAACTCGATGTCGCTCGTGGACCTGGAGAAGGACGGCGAGCCGGAGGCGGTCGTCGACCTGTACACGGGCGGCGCGCACTGCTGCACCTACTCGGTGATCTACGGATACCGGGCGGCCGGCGACAGCTACGGCCGGCTGGTCCACGGCTGGGGCGACCCGTCGTACCAACTGGTGGACATCGACCACGACGGCCGGCCGGAGCTGCGCTCCGCGGACGACGCCTTCGCCTACGCGTTCACCGCGTACCTGTTCTCCGGCCTGCCCGTGCAGGTCTGGCACTACGGCGCCGGGCGGCTGGTGGACGTCACACGCAACTTCCCCAACACGATCCGTGCCGACCTCAAGTCGCAGGCGTCGCGCTACCGCACGGCGCGGCGCGAGAAGCTGGACGTGAGGGGCGTGCTGGCGGCCTACGTGGCCGACCAGTACCTGCTGGGGCAGGGCAAGCGCGGCTGGCGCGTGGTGCGCAACGCGTACCGGCGCGGGGAGCTGAAGGCCCAACCGGGCGACTTCGGCGCCCACGGCAAGCGGTACATCAAGGCGCTGCGGCGGTTCCTGCGCAAGCGCGGGTATCGCTGAGGCTCAGCGGCCCTCGGCCAGCGACCTGACCACCGCCTCGTAGAAGCCCTCGCCGTTCCGGGCCTCCGTGACCTCCACGTTGCCCGCGCCGGATATGGCCTCGCGGATCGACGGGTCGCGCTCCACCGCGTTGGCCACCAGGAAGAAGCGGCCCACGTGCCGCGCCACGTCGAGGTCCTCGCGCGAGTCGCCCACGGCGATCGCCTCGCTCGGCGCGTAGCCGCGCGCCTGCATGTGGCGGGCCACCGCCGTCGCCTTCGACGATCCGCGCGGGATCAGGTGGTAGGCGTGCGGCGGGCCCGGCAGGTCCGGCAGGCTGTCCTTCGGCGCGATCACGCCGTTGTCCACCAGCCGCAGGCCGCCGTGACCGTGCTCCTCCAAGAGCGCGTCGGCCTCGTGGGCGTCCACCAGGCCGCGCATCAGGTGTGAGATCTCCCGGTTCCGGTGCCACGGCGAGTGGTACTCGAGCCTCCCGGCGTAGGTGTCCAGCAGCAGGCGCGGGGCGCCCGACGCCTCGATCAGGTCGTGCACGTTCCGGCCGTCGCGCGGCTGGAAGTGGCCGGTCAGCAGGGTCTCCTCGCCGTCGATCACCAGTCCGCAGCCGACCTCGTAGATGTAGGAGGTCTGACCCAAGAGGCGCGCGTCCTCCATCACCTGCGCCTTGCGACGGCCGGACTTGAGCACCACCTCGGCGCCGGCGCGGTGGCAGGCCTCGAGCGCGCGGGCCGGCAGCAGGGTGAAGCCGCCGTCGGCGTCGCGGAACAGCGAGGCGCCGCGCCCGAGCAGCGTCCCGTCGAGGTCCGTGTAGACGCAGCGGAGGGACATCGGCGGGCGCCTACTATGCCAAGCCGTGGCCGTGACTCGCGAGCAAGCGCCCTGGGACGGGCTGATCGAGGCCGGCCGCGGCGAGCAGGTGGTGGCCGAGAGCCGCTTGGGCGCACGGAAGGCGGAGACCGTGCCGCTTCCGGCGGACCTGCACCCCGCGCTGCTCGAGGCGCTCGACCGCACGGGCGTGCGCGAGCTGTACTCGCACCAGGCCGAGGCGCTGGCCGCCGCGCGCGAGGGGCACACGATCGTCACCACCGGCACCGCCAGCGGCAAGTCGCTGGCGTTCAACCTGCCGGTGCTGGACACGCTCGCGCGCGACCCGCGCGCACGCGCGCTCTACCTGTATCCCACCAAGGCGCTGGCGCAGGACCAGGCTCGCAAGCTGTCGGGACTGCGCGCGCCGTTCCTGCGCCACGCGATCTACGACGGCGACACGCCGCGCGAGGAGCGCCGGGCGGTGCGCGGGCGCTCCAACCTGATCCTCTCCAACCCCGACATGCTCAACGTGGGGGTGCTGCCGCACCACCGCCAGTGGGGCGACGTGCTGGCCAACCTGGCGTGGGTGGTGGTGGACGAGGCGCACGTGTATCGCGGCGTGTTCGGCTCGCACGTGGGCAACGTGCTGCGTCGGCTGCGGCGGCTGGCGCGCGCGTACGGCACGGAGCCGCGGTTCGTGCTGGCCAGCGCGACGATCGCCAATCCAGAGGAGCTGGCCGAGCGGCTCACCGGCGCGGACTGCCGGCTGGTGGACCGCGACGGCGCCCCGCGCGCCGAGCGCAAGGTGGTGATGTGGAACCCGCCGCTGGTGGACGAGCAGACCGGCGCGCGCGCGTCGGTGCTGGGCGAGGCGGCGGCGATTCTCGCGCGGCTGGTGGAGGACGGCGTGCGCACGATCTGCTTCATGCGCTCGCGCCGCGGCGTGGAGCTGGTGCAGAAGTTCACCCGCCTGCGGCTGGAGGACAACGGTCGCGCCGACCTGGCCGAGCGGATCGCGCCCTACCGCGCGGGCTACACGCCGTCGCAGCGTCGCGACATCGAGCGCCGGCTGTCCGAGGGCGACCTGCTGGCCGTCGTGGCCACCAACGCGCTCGAGCTGGGCATCGACGTGGGCGACCTCGAGGCGGCGATCTGCGTCACCTTCCCCGGCACGGTCGCCAGCCTGCGCCAGATGTGGGGGCGCGCCGGCCGACGCCAGACGGGGCTCGCGCTGTACGTTGCCGGCGAGGACGCGCTCGACCAGTTCTTCTGCCGCCACCCCGAGGAGTTCCTCGACCGGCCGGTCGAGTCGGCCATCCTCGACCACGAGTCCGAGTCGATCCACCTGCCGCACATCGCGGCGGCCGCCTACGAGCTGCCGCTGACCGCCGAGGACCGCGACATCCTGGGTCCGCGCTGGGAGGCGTACGCCGAGCGGCTGGTGCGGATCGGCGAGCTGGGCGAGCGCGGTGGCCGCTACCTGCCGCGCGGCGACGGCTTCCCCGCCGGGCGGATCTCCCTGCGCTCGGCGTCGATCGACGCGTTCGCGGTCATCGAGGAGAAGCGCGGCGAGGCGATCGGCACGGTGGAGGCCGAGCGTGCCTTCTCGACCGTCCACCCGGGCGCGGTCTACATGCACCTGGGGCAGAGCTACGAGGTGCAGGAGCTGGACCTGCGCGGCCGCCAGGCGCTGGTGCGCGAGTTCGGCGGCGACTGGTACACGCAGCCCAAGAAGGAGACAGAGACCTACATCGAGGAGGTACGCCGGCAGCGGATGCTGGGCACCGTCGAGCTCAACTTCGGGATGGTGTCGGTCAGCGAGGAGGTTGTCGCCTTCCAGAAGAAGCGCGTGTCCGACCACGAGGTGCTCGACCTGCTGCCCGTGGAGCTGCCCGAGCAGCGGTTCGTGACGCAGGCGCTGTGGTACGTGCTCCCAGAGAAGCTGCTGCGCGACGAGTTCCCGCTGGAGGTGCTCCAGGGCTCGCTGCACGCGGCCGAGCACTCGCAGATCGCCGTGCTGCCGCTGATCGCGATGTGCGACCGCTGGGACATCGGCGGGCTGTCGACCGCGTTCCACCACCAGACCGGCCGCGCCACCGTGTTCATCTACGACGGCCACCCGGGCGGCGTGGGCATCACGCGCGCGGGCTTCGAGCAGTTCGAGCGCCTGGTGGACGACGCGCTGCGGCTGATCCAGGAGTGCCCGTGTCGGAAGGGGTGCCCGTCGTGCGTGCAGTCGCCGAAGTGCGGCAACCTCAACGAGCCGCTGCACAAGGACGGCGCGGTGGAGTTGATGAGGCGGATTCAGGAGGCGTAGGGGCGACAGGCTCGCGGCCGCGGCGCTGCAAGATCCCATTCACCGGGGCAAGGTTCCGCCGCGGGGGGACGACCGCCTGGGGGATGGCCCTCCGCCGATCGTTCCTCGTCGCCGTTCTTGCCGCCGCCGCGCTGGCCGCTTCGGCAGTGCCCGCTTTCGCGGTCACGTCCGGAGGCGCCACGGCGCCGTCAGCCGCATCGCTCTCGGGCGACACCGCCGGCGAGGTCTCCGGAGGCGCCAGCCCGGCCGACGCGCTCGCCGCCGCCGCCCGGGACCGCGCGGAGGCCGAGCGCGCGCAGGCACGCGCACGGAAGCTCGCCAAGCGGCGCGCCAAGGCAAGGGCCCGCGCCCGTGCCCGCGCAAAGGCGCGCGCCAAGGCCAAGCGCCGCCGCCGTCGCGCCGCTGCGGCGACCCCGCCCACCCCGGTCGCGCCGTCGAGCGGATCCTTCTTCCCCATCGCCGGGCCGCACACATATGGCGACGCGGGGGCGCGCTTCGGCGCGGGCCGGACCGGCCACATCCACCAGGGGCAGGACGTGATGGCGGCCGAGGGGACGCCGCTCGTCTCGCCCGTGAAGGGCACGATCAGGCTGATCGGCGACCAGCCGAGTGGCGCCGGCGTCTACGTCGTGATCCACGACGCCGACGGGGTGCACGAGTACGCGCTCATGCACATCCAGACCGGCTCGCTGCAGGTGCACGCCGGCGACAGCGTGTCGCCGGGCGACCGCATCGCGAGCGTCGGCCACACCGGCGCCGCGGAGGGACCGCACCTTCACTTCGAGGAGTGGGTGGGCCCGTGGCAGACGGGTGGGCATCCGATCGACCCGCTGCCGCTGCTCCAGAGCTGGGACACGGCCGGCAGCTAGGCCGGCTCGCGGTCAGCGAACGGTCAGCTTGAAGTGGCCGCGCAGGCCGCTCTGCTCCGAGTACACCCAGCCGGTCAGGTCCTTCAGCGGCCCCGTCACGGTCGTGCCGAGGATGGCGGTGGCGCCGGTCGCCTTCTTCCGGATGATCGAGTCGACGATCGACTTGGGATCGGCCGAGAGCGCCAGCGCACCCTGCGCTTCGGCGAGCGCCGAGGCGGGTTGGGCGCCGAACTCCTTCGCCCGATTGACGTCGTCGGCCAGCACGACCCTGTCGCCCACGATGCCGACGTACTGGGTCGAGCCGGTGCCGTCGTCGAGCGCGTAGAAGCCGTCGGGGGCCGGCCGCACCGTGGTGGGCTGGTCGTCGTCCCCGGTCGCGCGCTGGGCAGCGGGCAGGTTGCGCATGACCGTGGCCAGGGTCTTCCTGAAGGCGGGGGTGTCCTTCAGGTCGGCGCGGACCGCGTAGCCCCCGTCGAAGGCGATCGACGAGGCCGAGTTGCCGCCGAGCTGTCCGATCAGGTCGCGGTCGATGTCCACGCCCAGCGCCTTCTCCACCTTGCCCTTGTCGGCCTTGCTCTCGTCGTCGGTCGCCAGGCTGGCGTCCTCCACGAACTTGACGAGCTGGGCGGGGTCGCGCAGCGCGATGGCGAACTCGCCCGGCCGCTTGACCACCGGCGGCGCCGTGGTGCCCGCGGCGAGCGGCAGCTGCTCCGGGCCGAGCGAGCCCTCGGTGTTCACCTTGAAGTCGATCGAGACGCCGTCGGGGTCGGCGGCGGTGGTGGCGGCGAAGGTGCGGAGGGCGTTGACCCACGGGACCTTGCGCGCCTTGGCGCTGTCCTCGTCGGAGGCCAGGATCTTCTCGATGTCGCCCTCGGCGCGGACGAGGGCGTCGGCGTTCAGGCCGTCGAGGTTACGCTCGAAGTCGCTGACGGTGAGGCGGTCGCCGGAGTCGCGCTGGTCGAGCGCGGCCTCGAGCGTGGCCCGCGTGGGAGCGGAGACGAGGACGCTGCCGTCGACCGCGTCGAAGGTATCGGTGTTGGAGTCCGAGTAGATGTCCGCGCCGTCGGACTCGCCGATCTTGCGGTCGCTCGGGCCGAGGAGCTTCTTGGCGTCGCCGCCGTTGATCTTCCAGACGAGGACGAAGTTGCGGTCGCCCGCGTTGGCCACGGCCTCGTTGGGGATGGCGAAGACGATGTCGTTGCCGAGCGCCGGCTTGATGTCCTTGTCGAAGTCGTAGCGCTGGCCGTCACCCCTGTTGAGGCCGTTCTTGAAGCCCTGCTTGAGCTGACCCGAGAAGGGGAACCTGTCGATCATCGAGTTGATCCGCTTGTACTGCTCGTCGTCCACGTTGGTCTTGATGGCGACGACCAGGAAGGGGTCCTTGGGCAGGTAGCCGAGGGCGTCGTCGAGCGGGCTCTTGGCGGACTTGCTGCTGCCGCAGCCCGTGAAGGCGAGGGCGGCGACGGCGGCCAGGGCGCAGACGGCGAGGACGAGGGGGAGGACACGGCGCATCAGGCGGGATTCCTCTCGATGAGCTCGATCCGGTAACCGTCCGGGTCGCGGACGAAGCAGAGGCGCGAGCCGCCGTCGCTGACGGTGTAGGGGGGCTTCTCGGGCTCGATGCCCTGCTCCTTCAGCTTCGCCAGGGTTCCGTCCAGGTCCTCCGCCGTGATGGCGATGTGGTTGTACCCGGTGCCGAGGTCGTACGAGTCGACGCCGAAGTTGTGGGTCAGCTCGAGCCGTGGGCCGTCGCCGGGGAGGCCCATGAAGACGTTGACGGCCTCGTCGCGGATCGGGAGCCGGCCGACCTCCTCGAAGCCGAGGGCCTCGTAGAACGCGACGGAGCGATCGACGTCGCCGATCCGGTAGCACGTGTGGATGAGCTCGCTCATTGCCGCGTGCTCAACTTAGCGTGGCGGGGCGGACGGGTCGCCGGGTGCCGTCGAGTTGTGGCGCCTTATCGCTCCGTCGTGGGCGCCTTCCGGGTTGCGGATGGCGGTTGCCTCAGCTGGCTCCGATGCGGCCCCGTCCGCCGCTACCATCGCCCGCGCGGGCGAGGTAGCTCAGTTGGTAGAGCACACGACTGAAAATCGTGGTGTCGCCGGTTCGATTCCGGCCCTCGCCATTTTGTGAAGTGCCTTCACTTGGCGAACTTTTCGGCGCGATTTCGGGCGGCGAAAAGATGGACTTAGGCGCCAACCTCTGCGCGCCACGTCCCAATCACGTCCCGATCGCCTGGTTCGGCTGGATCGTCAAGCCGGTTAGGGCTACGGTCGGCGCGCAATCGCTAAGCGGCCGGGCGGCTCTGGAACGTCCCCGGCCCGGCACAGGAGGTCGGGCCTCCCCTGCCAGAGAACCGTAGCGTCGGAGACATCAGCTCGCGATGAACTCGGTCGCCCTGACCAGATCGTCATCAACGAGCCGCGGCACGACAAGGACCGCAGTGGCGCAGGCCTACCCGCGGCCTGGCGCGGCGAACTGGTCAGACGACTGGTCCCGCAACTGGAAATCGAACCTTCCGGACCCATATCGCGACGACCTGACGAGCGACGGAGACGATCCGGTCTTCGCGATCGGGAGCGCTAACGGGCGCGGGCTGAAGTTTCCGGAGAAAGTACTTCGGCTGGTATGACACCGACGACGGCAGCACCAACTCGGGAACGGTGATAAAGGACGGACAGCGGACCATTCGTCCCAAGCGCAGCCACCCGGAGCAATGGTTTTACTGCCACTCTCACAACAACGCCGACAAGGCCTGCCTCTTCGCCGATCACACGACTCCCGTCAACACGTATCCGATCGAGAACCGATATCACCGCGTCCGCAGGACCTGGCCCTAGCATCGACCAGGCTGTGTCTTCGCTCAGACCCCACGTCTTGGCGGCGGGGACGTACGTCGTCGCGGTCTATCCGCTGGTCCTCGTCGGAGGACGACTGATCGACAACGCGCTCATACCGGTTCTATGGATGGTGACCGCGGCCGGACTGATCGTTGCCGGGGCGGCGCCGCTTGGTCGGGGCCGTTATCTGCTGCCGCTGTCATGGGTCCTCATGTCGCTGGTGTATGACGCGCTGGTTGGCCTCGACGTCCTCGAGCAACCGGACGAAGACTGGATTCCCGTTACCTACGCGCTCGTGATCCTGCTGCCAGCCGGGCTGATCTTGCTGTACCTGGGGCGACGCTCGCGCGGGTGAGGGGGACGCGCGGGAAGCAGACCTGAGCCTGCGCGGTTTCCGGGAAGCGCGAATAGCTCGACGGAGCAGCTCGGCCGCTGTGGGTCAGGAGGACCCGTTGAGCCCGACCTGTGCGGGCGTGGGGGCAACGGGAGAGGCGACGGCGTACGCGAGCTCCGCTTCTTCCACGAAGAGTTCGAACGGAGGAGTCTCTGGCTCACGGAGACCGGTGCGTCAGTGGAGTTCACCGTGACGAAGAGGGCCATCCCGAGGAAGCACCTCCCGCGCTTCAGGCAGGTGCTCAAGGCGGACGACTGGGAGCAGTGCGAGGGGGTGCGATTCGTCACCAGTCTCCTCGATGACCCCCGCTACGACCGGCTCGGGATCAAGCGGATCTACTACTACCGCTTCGCCGCGGGGGACAACACGCAGTCCTTGGGCGATCCTGGTGTCGTCGGGGGTCGGACCAACCGAGGTTCGCCGCCAGGGGTACGACGTGCTGCGGGCCGTCCGCGTCGTTCAGCCGGACGGCACCCGCACACGCCCGGCGCGGGTCACGGAAATCTGAGCGTCCCCACGATGAGGAGCCACAGGACGAGAGAGGCCCCCGCCGGGACGACCCGGCGGCGGACCTTCTCGCCCGGCGTTTCACCCGTCGACGCGTAGCGGACACCCGCGCCTGCAAGCTGAAACGTCGAGACGACACCGACGATCGCGATCAGGAGCTGCGCGCACGCTCGGATTGGCGCGGCGTCGGTGCAGATGTCCGCGTCCTCGCAGTAGTCGTCAATTCGATAGCCCAGAACAAGGAAGGCAAGCCCTCCCCATACCCCGGCGAGTGCCATGAGGCCGAAGCTGGCAGCGGCAGCGGCGATACGGTTCACGCTTCACCTGCCCGGGCCACTCAAGTGATCTTACGCGGGTGCTCATCGCGCCTACGACAGCGAGGCCGGCGCGCTTGAGCGGCATCTAGGCAGTCGCGCGTTTCGGCGTCCTGTGCCCCCCGAGCTACACGAGGACGGCGCCGAGCCGGTCCGCTGCCGGATGCGGCTCGCCGTGCCGCGGCACGCCAGCGGCGACCGGCGAGAGCCGGGCGTCGTCTACGTCGCGGTCACCACGTTCGGGCTCGAGGCGCGCGATTGCGCCGAGCAGCTCCGGCGCGGCGACCGCATCGGCGTGACGGGGCGGATCGAGCAGGACAAGCACCGCACGCCGGAGGGATGGCGGGTCGATCACTCGGTGCTGATCGACCAGCTCGACCTGCCGCCAGAACAAAAGGACCCGAAGGAGGAGCAGTGAGCAACACAAGTACGTAACAGAAGCCGAAGCCGAAGACGGCGCCAAGCCGAAGGCCGCGCAGCGCGGGCCACGCGAGGGCTCGACGATATGGCGGCGATGGAGGTGTTGCGCGGCAAGCGCAACCCGATGACGGCGGGCGAGATCTACGCGGAGATCCGCGAGCGCAAGCTCGCCCCGGGCCTCAAGGGCAAGACGCCGGAGCAGACCCTCGCCGCCCAGCTCGCGGTGAACGCGAAGCGGGGCCGTTTCGTCGAGCGCACCGAGCCGGGGAAGTTCCGCATCAAGCGTGGCGGCTGAGGTGGATCCACCCGAATGGCGGACGAGGCATAACGCGGCCACGGCCTTAGCTAGGTGTGAGCCCTGCGACCGGACCCGCGGTGCGGGCTCGATATGAGCCTCAGAGGCCGAGTGGCTACGGGATCGCCTCAGCTACTCCCGCCGTTCGGCCCGCCATTCGGTTCTACACGACGCGCTCTGGCTTCGAACGGTCCTGATTGAGCAGCGCCGGCGGATTCCGCTCGCTTAGGATCCTCTCGTTCTTCATAAGCAAGCGCTGAGCGCACCGCCACACGCCTTTCTCCGTGGTCTTCCTCGCGATTGCGCAGAACAGCTGCTAGCGCGCTTGCCATGCTGGCGTCCACGGGCGGGGTGATCGACGCGGACCTGCTCGATCAGCCCACCCAACCGACCGAGGGACAGCAACCGGTTCGGCGCGCTAAAAGTGGCTAGAGTGTCTGGAGCGAGGAATGGGGGAGGCAGTGAGTAACGGCAACACGGTGTCCGTGAGCGCGACGATTCTCGGAAACACGATCGTCGACGTCCAGGGCGTGCCCTGGACGAACGGCATGAACGCGCAGCAGGCGCTCGAGGGTGCCTACAACCTTCGTACGGACCAGAATTATGGTTTCTCTGTCGCCTACTACGGCGAGTCATGGGGGTACTTCCTCGAGGAGATCGAGCAGATCGGCGACCAGCCGGGCGTCTACTGGGAGTTCTTTGTCAATGGCACGTCGAGCGAGACGGGAATTGACACCACCATCTTGAACGCCGGAGACGCCGTCGCGTTCGAGTACCAGTACTACGATCCGCATCAGGAAGGCTCAAACCCGCAGCTCGCCGCGAAGCACCAGCGCAAGGCCGGCGTTTCGTAGAGCGGCTCGTCTGGGGGCACGCTCCAGTGACGTGGCGACCACGTCCCTGGCCGCTTAGAGGCGCAGCGCTCGATAAGACGCGATTACGTCAAGCACATCTAGCCATGTACTGTGTCCGACAGGACTGCGTCTTGTTTGGCATAGTCGAGCGTCGTGGCTGCCAAGCGCGTGAGGTCGACGCGTAGGCGATCGTAAAGCGGAAGAGCACGCGGCGGCGAGTGCCATCAGCCCGTTATTACGCAGAAGCGACACGACTGGCCATAGGGCCGCGGGCGGCACCTTTGAGCGCGCCGCCCCCGCCGCTCAACTCTTCATCACTACTTGTTCGACCACTCCGTGCAGCCGACCTCATTCTCACACAGGCGGAACTGAACCGCGCTGCTGGGAAGGTTATCCGTGCCGCACGCTGGCCCGCCCGAGCCATCCGGGTCCCAATCACCCACGCTGATGTTGCCGGCGGAGTCCCTCCAATGCGCTCTGACACCGTGGCCGTCTGCTTCGTGATCGCACGCGTTGATTTGGGTGTGGGTGTCCCAAACACGGGAAGTGTCATCCCCGTGCCAGATCTTCACCTCGTGAGCCAGCGCGGGAACCGCGACAATGGCTATGAGCGCAGCCGTCAGCAGCGCCGCGAGCGCGAACTTCCTAATCATGCTTCCTCCTTATTGACATACGCCGATCGGCGTGGTGGGCATCAGCGACGCTAGGCCATGCGATCTCGCAGAACATCTCCCGGACGGACTATTTTTGAGTCCGCCAAGGGCTACTTACTGTTCCCGGAGCTTGATCCGCACGCAGCCCTCGCGCGGCGGATTCTTCTCGTCGTAACGCCAGCCGGTCACGCGCTAGGCGTTGATCGTCAGGTAGTCCGGCGTGACGTCCAAGCGCAGCACCCGCTGACATGTACCCCCCGTAGGGTTCGAAAAGTCGATTCCGCGCTCGGCCTGAGCGCGCGACGTGACGGCGGCGTCGGTAGCTTGCCGCGCTTCATGCTGGGCTACCTGGGAGGTGCTGTGTGCTCTGGGCGTTGCTTTACCGGGGGCTATGCGGGACGTTTCAGCTGCTCGCGCTGCGGATGCGCTCGAGCGACCACAAGGAGCTCGAGATCTTGGTGCTCCGGCACGAGCTCACGATCGCGCGCCGTCAGCTCGGGCGGCCGCAGCCCAGCCCGGCTGATCGCATGCTGCTCGCGGCGCTGAACCGGGCGCTGCCGCTGTCCGTGCACCCGTAGGTCATTGGGACCAGAGGGGCCGCTTCAGGTCCCAAACCCAAGGGCAACTGCGGGTATCCGCAGGTATCCACGCACGTCGACGCCGAGACCGGTCTCCGATTCCGGGGCTTGACAGCCAGTCGCGGCGGATCTACGTTCGTACTCGGACGGACTCGCTGTAGGGCTCAACCCTTCTCGTGTCCTCAAGGCCGATGAGGCGAGGGGATTAGCTGGCTGACGCTGCGGTTGCCGTAGCGCAAGTCCAGAAGGGAAGGACCATGCGCACCAGTCGCATCGCCTCAGTCACAGCGGGGGTCGCTGCCGCCTTCGCCGTTCTCGCCAGCGCCGCAGCCGGGCCGGGCCAGGCCACACCGCCGCCCGCGGCCCCACAGTCGACCGGAGAGCTGGAGGCCGCGCTCAAGGCGGTCGGCGCGCGTAACCGGTCGCCGGCGCGGCCGCTCGGCGCGGCGCCGAGCACGCGCGGGTTCGGGCGGGTGGACGGCCTCGGCACCGCCCGGCGGCTGCCGAGCGGGTCGTACCTGCTGCGCGCGCGCGACGGCGAGCTGTCGATGACGCACGGGCCCGACCCGGTCGCCATGCCGGGCGCCAACTACCAGCTGCCTGGGGGCCTCGGCGATACCCCGTACTGCATTTCCTACGGTCCAGACGTGAACAGCATCGTGGTCCTGTACGGCCGGCACGCGTCGAGCCCGTACCGGCGCGACGAGTTCTATCCCACGATCAACAACGCGCTATGGCGAATGAACGCCGCACTCAGGGCGGCGGCGCTCAACAGCGGCGGGCCGGCGGCGCAGATCAGGACGCCCTGCTACAACGACGAGGTCAGCGTCCGCCTGCCCGCGTTCGTCAACTATGGGGCGAACACCTTCGCCGCGGTCAGGCAGGCGGCGATAGACGCCGGCTTCTGCACGGGCCAGCCTCAGTGCTACGGCAGCGGTCCGCGCAAGTACCTCATCTTCTACGACCACGGCGTGTACCCCCAGTTCGGCTCGGGCCAAGCCGCCGGCATCGGCGAGTGCTACTGCCAGGACGCGATGGGGGCGTGGAACCGGAGCGCGAACAACTGGAACAACACGACGTCCATGTACTCCGTGGTGTGGCGCGGGCGCACCGACGCAGAGCCGGGCACCTGGCACACGTACGTGCCGATGCATGAGCTGTTCCACACGCTCGGCGCGGTCAACGTCACCGCCCCGCAGGGAACGAAGAACAGCCACTGCGCCGACGGCATCGACGTCATGTGCTACGACGACGGTGGCATGTACCCGGGGCAGTACTACCACGAGGGGACGTGTCCGAGCTCGAACCCGGTCGCGATCGACTGCCGCCAGGACACGTACTTCGACACGCGCACGGAGCCGAACACGTGGATCAGCTGGTACTGGCAACTCGGCTGGTCCGGGAACAACTTCTTCGCGTTCGACGGGCCCGCCGGGTGAACCGGTCGGCGGCTCGCCCATGGCAGCCCGTGGGTGATCGGGCGTAAGGGGAGCGCCGTCGCCATGCGATGCACCGGGTCGTCGTGGGAGCCCGCCGTACCGGATGCCAAGTCGCGGCCGGCGGTGGCGCCGAGGCCTTTCGCTCGTCCCCGTATTGACGTTCCGCGAGCCGCGACCTCCGACGCGCCCTGGGGTGGCGTCACGAGCCGCCCCGAGCTTCGGCGACTCGACCACGCACGCTTTGCTGGGCTCTTGAGCCAGAAGTGCGGGTCGCGCGTCGAGCTGACACCCGCGGGGTCCCGTCGAGAGGACATGCCTCGGAGGTCTCGATGGCGCGGTTTCTCCCTTCGCCGTCGCTGCTTCGGGCGCCCGTGGGGCATCGGGACCTGGCATGCAGCTTCAGGTCCCAAACCCGCGGAGATCCCCGGTAAATCCGCGGCTATCCAGCCCGCGCCGACCTAAGAGTGACGGCGCGCATTTGGGGTTTCGCGACGTGTCGTCGCGAAACCGCGTGTCCCTGAAAATCGTGCTGTCGCCGGTTCGATTCCGGCCCTCGCCATTTACAGAACTCCTGCATATGGTGGTGTTTTGCGGGCGATCGGCGCTGGGTGTAGGCGCCCGTTTGGGACCAAACTGAAGTTTCTGGTCCCAAACCGCTCACGACGACTCCGACCAAGCTGGTGACCGACTTCGGCAAGTCGGACGGGACCGGCGGCGTCGCGATCCAGTGGGACGGCCGGTTTGTGGGGGGGCATCGCGCGGTTGGCACCGCCGCGCCCCTCCACGGCACCCACTAAGTGGTGCGGTTGGTCACGACCTCCGTGAAGTAGCGCTGGCGCTCCCGTTCGTGCCCGAGCTCCTCACGGAGAAGCCTCTTGCCGTGTGATCGCTCCAGCGAGCGAGCCATGGTATACCCGCCGTCATGCGGCTGGGGGGCCTGAGGCTGTCGTTCGCGCTCGCGGCGCTCGTCGCGCTCGCGGCCGCCGCCCCCGCCGGCGCCCAATTCCCGATGCCGCAGGCCGCCGTCGGCGACGCCCAGACTCACGACCCCTCACTCGTGGTCCGCAACGGGACGCCGCGCTACGCGCTGTTCTCCACTCACAACCAGGTGCGCTATTCGGCCGACCGCACCGTCTGGGTACGCGGGCCAGGGCCGCTCGACCCGGTGCCGGAGTGGACGCGCCAGTACGGCAACGGCAACTACTGGGCCCCCGACGTCTCCTACCACGACGGGCGCTACTGGATGTACTACGCGCCGTCGAGCGTCGGAAGCCAGCACTCGGCGATCGGCCTGGCCACGAGCCTCACCGCCGAGCCGCAGTCGTGGACGGACAAGGGCCTCGTGCTGGCGAGCCGCGAGGGCGACCCGTACAACGCGATCGACCCTGCGCTGCTTGTCGACGACGACGGGCGCTGGTGGCTCACCTTCGGCTCGTACTGGAACGGGATCTACACGATCGAGCTCGATCCGTCGACGGGAAAGGTGAAGAGCGGCGCGAGCCCGATCCACCTCGCCAAGCCCGCCTCGGGCAGCGCGATCGAGGGCGCGTACGTCTTCAAGCGCGACGGCTTCTACTACCTGTTCGCGTCCTACGGCTCGTGCTGCCCAGCGCTGATCAACCCTTCGAGGCCGACCTATGAGATCCGCGTGGGCCGCTCGACTTCGATGACCGGGCCGTACGTGGACAGGAACGGCACGGCGATGACCGGCGGCGGCAGCTCGCCGGTCCTGAGTCAGCACGCCCACGTGGTCGGGCCGGGCGGCCAGACCGTCGTGCACGACCCGAACACGGACCGCGACCTGCTCGTCTACCACTGGTACGACTCGCGGCTGAACTACACCTCGTTCCTGGGCATCAACAACCTGCGCTGGGACGGCGGCTGGCCAGTGGTCGAATGAGCCGGCGCGGGGCGATGTCGGCGCTCGCCGTCTTGGCCGCGCTCGCCGCCGCGGCGCCGGCGGCCGCGCAGTACCCGAACCCGCGCCTCGCCGTGGGCGACGCCCCGGTTCACGACCCGTCGCTCGTCGCTCGCGGGGTCACACCGCGGTACATGCTCTTCTCGACCCACAACCAGGCGCGCATCTCGACCGACCGCACGGCGTGGATCAGCCTCGAGGGCCCGCTTCAGCCGGTCCCCGAGTGGACCCGCCCCTACGGCAACGGCGACATGTGGGCGCCGGAGGTCACGTTCCGCGACGGCCGCTACTGGATGTACTACACCGCCGCCACGACCACCGGGTCGACCATGGCCATCGGCCTGGCGACGAGCGCGACGGCCGAGCCGCGAAGCTGGGTCGACCGGGGGATGGTGATCGACTCGAACTCCGGGTCGGCGTACAACGCGATCGACCCGGACCTGCTCGTGGACCCGAGCGGCCGCTGGTGGCTCACCTTCGGCAACGTCTCGCGCGGCGTGCACGTGGTCGAGCTCGACCCGTCCACCGGGAAGGTGAAGAGCGGCGTGTCGCCCGTGAAGGTGGCCACCGCCACCGACGGCGCGATCACCGCGCCCGCCCTCTACTACCACGACGGCTACTACTACCTCTTCGCGGCGTACGGGAGTTGCTGCCCGCCGCTCCTCGGAGCCAGCCCGCCGACCCAGCGCATCCGGGTCGGGCGCTCCACCTCGCCGACGGGCCCGTACGTGGACGACGCGGGGACCGGCATGCTCTCGGGCGGCGGGAAGACCGTCCTCGCGCCGCACGGCGACTACGCGGGACCGGGCGGCCCGAACCCCGTGTACGACCCGGCGGACGACTCCGACCTGCTCGTCTACCACTACTACGACCGGCGCTTTAACTACACGTCCTTCCTGGGGATAAACTACATGGGTTGGAGCGCGAGCGGCTGGCCGTACCTGCCCTAGGAGGCGGGCGGGCGCCTATCGGACGGTGGGCGAGCCCCGCTTATCCGCAACGGACGGTCAGGTTCGGGGTTAGCGGGACAGCGAGGGATGCGCCGCGCCAGCTCAATCGCAGTCTTGATCGCGCTCGCCGTGCTGGCCTGCCCGAGTGCGGCGTCGGCCATGGCGCTGGTGGGAAACGACCGCGGCGACGCGCTCCTGTTCTTCAAGGCTCGCGAGCACTACCCGCGCCCGACTGAGGTCTCAGCGCGCACCGGTTCCGGCCAGTTCGGCCCGCCGGCTCTGCTGCCCGCGCTCGGCGCCACGTTCAGCCAGGCGGCCATGGGGAGTGGAGGCGACGCCGTCGCCGTCGGGCACTCGGGATCCGACGCGCTCCTGGCCTCCTTCCGCCCCGCCGGCGGCGACTTCGGGCCGCGCGTCACCCTCTCGCACAAGGTGCGGGTCGGGCGCCCGCGCGTCGCCGTCAACGTACGCGGCGACGCCGTCGCGATCTGGGGACCCGAGCTGGCCGGCCTGCGCGGCGGGATCCGGATGGCGTTCCGCCCTGCGGGCGGCGAGTTCACCCCGTCGTTCGCGTTCGAGCCGGCGGGCAACCGGGTCATTTACGGCGGCTACGACGTCGGGCTCGCCGACGACGGGACCGCGACCGTCGTCTGGCGCGCCTTCGACGGCAAGTCGAAGGTCATGGCGGCCACACGGGCCCCCGACGAGACGTTCGGCCCCGCCCAGACGCTCTCGGCGCCGGAGGAGGACACGCAGAGCTTCGACCTCGCCGTCAACGGCCCGGGTGGCGCGCTGGTCACCTGGACCTCCCCCACCGGCCTCCTGGTCAGCGAGCGCCCACCGGGCAGTGCCTTCGGAGCGCCGTTGGCGGCGACGCAGCCTGGCGAGGGCACTGCCTATGTCCGCACGGTGAGCCTGAAGGACGACGGGGCCGCGATGATCACCTGGGTGTCGGGCAAGCCGTACCGGCTGCGCGCCGCGATCCGACGGTTCGGCGGCGAGTTCGAGCGCACCACGATCCAGAACGGGGGCGCCAGCGGCTCCCCGGGCGACGCGACCGCCGCGCTCGGCCCGAACGGCGACGCTGCCTTCGTCTGGAGCGAGGGCCGTGCGATCCGGGGCGCCTACCGGAGCGCGGACGGTCGTGTCGGCGGCCCGTTCGATCTGTTCGAAGCTGCGCCCTTCGTCGACGTCGTCCGCTCCACCGGGCTGATCCTCGACGGGACCGGCCGCGCTACGACGGGCTGGGAGGAGTCGAACGGCGAGCGCGCGCTCGAGCGGCTGCGCTCGTTCGGCGCGGAGGGCGCGGGCCCGGCGATCACGCTTGCACGGCGGAGGGCCTGGATCAGGGAGGCACCGCCGAGCGCGTGCTCGCCGAAGAAGACGCGCAGGCTCGTCAAGACCAAGCGGGTGCGCGTGTATGAGGTGGTGCGCGGATGGAACCGCGGCTACGCCTACGGCTGCCTCTACGCGCGCGGGGTCCCGATCGAGCTCGGCGTCGGCGACGGCGTGTACGACGGACCGGCCGTGTCGATCGCGGGCCCGTTGGTCGGGTCCGCCTTCGAAAGCTGCGACATCGAGACGTGCGCGACGATCGTCGATGTCACCGATCTCCGCGACCAGTCCTCGGCCCGCAACGGCGGGCTGATCGTCCAGGAGTCGACGTCGGACACGGTGAAGGTTGGAAGCCTTCGCCTGCGGCGCGATGGCGCGCTCGGCTTCATCACCTGCCCGGAGGACGGATCGTTCTCGAACGAGCGGGAGCCGACCTGCGTGCATCCCGGCTCGCGGGACCGCGTCTGGGTCGCCGACGCATACACACGCGCGAAGAAGGTGGTCGACCGCGGCCGCGGCATCGACCCCGCGTCGCTGCGGCTGAACGGCTCGGTTCTCTCGTGGCTGAAGAACGGCCGCCGGCGGACGTACCGGCTGCCCTAGCCGCTCAGCCGCACGATTTTTCAGTCAGCGCTCGATTCCGGCACTCGCCATTCTCTGGAGCCGCTGCAAATCAGTCCATCAGGACGGACGCGAGGTTCTGGCCCCTGTCCGTGCCGCGCGTGACGGAGACGCCGAACACGTAGGTCCCAGCCTTCCACGTACCGGTCTGAACATCGGTCATGACCGGTACCAGATAGAGGATGTAGTAGCCCGGAAGCCCGGCCCCCGACTCCGCGAACTTCTCGATGTTAACCAGCGTTCCGCCCGGCGCCCTGAGTATGGGCTGGACCTGGAAGTCCCTCTGCACGAGCCCGGTCACGGGTGTGCCAACGGAGTCGGTGACCGAAACGACGACGTAGTTGGGGCTGCGGTTGCCGGGGCCCGCGATTGTGTCCTCCGACGCGGCATTGACGATCAGAAGCGACATGTCACTGGCTCCTCCTTGTCGAGCGACCAGGTTGGGATGGTGGGGGCAGCCGACGTCGTGCCTCGTGCAGCACGGTTGCCTGGGTCGGATCAGTCAAGACGAGCTGCGCTTTAGCTCGCGGTAGCGCTCATGGGATGGCGGCTTCGATCTGTGCGCGCCACCAGCGGAGGGATCGCGCGGGGCGCCGGCTCCTGTGAATCCTGAGTCAAGGGTCCCTCCGGTAAGAGGCCTGCCCCGGACTCGCCGGCGCAAGGCTGGAGGACGACCGTATTCAGTTTGGGCCAACCGAACAATCGACCACATGGGGGATATTTGCGGTGGGCGTTTCCGCGAACGGTCGCAGCCTGCGGCTTGGAGGCCGCGACTGCGGGCCATGGGTCTCGACAAGCGGATCGTGCTGCGTCGATAGTTCAGCTGCGGTGCAGTGGGCCCCCGCTTTGGGGGGTTGACTTCCGCCTGTTTGCGCGCCATCTTCCCGTCGCGGCATAAAGTGCAACAGGTGGGTCGGGAACTCCTCTCGACCCCACCATCGGCGCCCGAGAGTGGGAGGGGCGATGAAACCAGTGGTTACGCGCGCGAGGGTGATCGTGGCCGCCCTGGCAACGATCGCCATTGGGGTAGCGCTGACGCATCAAGCCTCGGCCGTCGTGCCGGGTGGAACGGACGTCCTCCACGTGCCGATGGCCTGGTGCGTCGTAAACGGAAGCCCGGCCCAGGCGGCACCAAACATCACGAGCGAGGGAAGCGGCGTAACCGACACCAACACCGATGCCGTGATCTGGAGGCGGCACGAGCGGCCCACCGACAACATCTTCCTCCCGCAGGCGACGATCTCGCTGCGATCGGCGATCAACAACGCGATGGGGGCGTTCAACTTCCCGCACCTCGACGACACCGACACGACCAACGGCCAGGCGGGCGACGTGAACGGTTGGAACGTGAACGTAGACTCAACCGAGTTCCGAGACCTCATCACCGACTGTGACGAGGCGTACACGGCGCTCGGCCGCGCCGGCGTTGGCGTCACGGCCGTGAACGTGAACCTCTTCCACGACAATGCGAACCCGGCCGCCCCCGACGGCAACACGCAATTCGACTACGTGGCGATCGGCGGCTGGGGTGGATGCGCGGAGAACTCGACGGGCAACTGCGCAACGCCGTACGACGGGCGAATCATGGTCGTCGACAACCACTATCTCTATCCCACGGTGGTCGACCGCACGTGGCCACCCTCGCCCGCGGATCCCATGGGGAACCGGCGGTTCGCCGTCACGGACCCGTTCGACCAGGTCTCGGGGCACGAGATCGGTCACGCGCTGAGCCTCGAGCACCGCGCCAACGACGCGGCGCTGATGAGGTCGTCGTCATTCGACAGCAACGGTGACGGGCGGATCGACAACATCGGCTTGAACGCCACGGAGGTAACGGCCCTACGGTCGAACGCCGCGAACGTCCCGGGCCTGGAGACCGACCCACCGGGCGACTTCGTTCCCGGACGGGTGCTCTCGATGCGCCTCGTCGACGGCAACCGGAACAAGAGGCTCCGGCCCTACCGCGACATCGCGTCGGTCACGGTCGCTCTCGATCGAAGGCGGAACGAGCTGCACATCGCCCAGCAGTTGGGTGGGCTCCTGCCGTGCAGCCGGCGCAGCGTTACGCGGTACGGGTTCCTCGCCGATCTCGACAACAACACCACGACCGGTGCACGGAAGGACGCGCTCCTCGAGCGTGGGCTTCCCTCCGCCTTCCGAGGCGCGGACTTCGTGGGCCGAGCGACGGTGATCGGAGGAGTCCGCCGCCTCCGATCGAGGACCTGCCGGGTGATCGGGAGCGCGTGGATAGCCACCCGCGGCGTGCTGAAGGCGATCTCATCCAAGCGCTTCGACGTCGAGATCCAAACCCTCCGGATGCATCCTCACTTCATCCCGGTGGAGGGAGTAAAGCCGCCGCGGGACTTCGTGGCCGAGGTCTACAACACGATCGCCTTCACGGTCAGGAACCGCGGCTTGCCGACGGCGGTCAGGCCGAGGGTCCCGTTCAGGGTCCAGACGCCGTTGATCGCCAGAGGGAAGGCCGTCGACGCGATCCGCAGGAGCGACCGCGGCGCCACCTTCGAGCTCGAGTCGCCGCCATTCCCGCACTGCTTCCCCGCCGGCGACGCGGCCGCAGGTCAGGCGGTGGACGTGGCCTTCGACGGGCTGCGACCGAACGCCGGGGTACACGCCCTACTGGGACCCGAGGAGGTGGCGCGTGGGAAGACGGACGCCAGCGGCGCGGGCAGTGTCAGAGTGCCGATTCCGAAGGGGACCCGCCCAGGGCTTCACCTCGTCACGATCGGCCACGACGGGCTTGCTCTGACCGCTGACTGCTCGGTGAACGTGAAGGGCTAGGAGGCAGTCAGCCTTCGTCGTCCGCCGGCGGGGTGTATCGACAGCAGCTGCGCGGTTACGGTTGACCGGGCGGGAGGTGGCGGATCGCCTCAGCCGTGAGCTGGGCGCGGTTGTGCACGCCGAGCTTGGCGTATATGTGCGACATGTGGGTCTTCACGGTGGAGGGCGAGGTGAACGTGGCCGTTGCGATCTGCAGGTTTGTCAAGCCGCCCGCCGCTTGGCGAGCCACCTCGAGCTCAGCGGGAGTCAGGCTCTCCCAGCCATCGGAAGGACGCTTGCGCGATCCGCGTCCGCGTCGAGTCCAGGTGACGGCCTCGTCCACGGTGAGCTGCGCGCCCTCCCGCCGCGCGTCCGCGAACCGCGGGCACACGACGCGCCCACCGGGCGGCGGCTGACTCACCCCGTCCCCGTCGGGGTCGGCATTGCGCTCGAGTCGTATGAGCTTGCGGAGGGCGCGCACGGACAAGCGTTCAGCCGCCGCCTTGTTGAGCAGCCGCTCCTGCGTCGGGAGGTCCTCCGCCACCACCTCCATGTGGTGGCTCCACGAGAGATCCTCTCGACGTCGAGAGAC
Organism: Thermoleophilaceae bacterium; assembly: GCA_036389105.1. Taxonomy (GTDB): domain Bacteria; phylum Actinomycetota; class Thermoleophilia; order Solirubrobacterales; family Thermoleophilaceae; genus AC-37. Next base: position 28,527 of record DASVQK010000052.1, on the reverse strand, counting down.
ATCGATTTGCGACGCGACCCAGACCATGTTCATCAGCGTCTGGACGTCGTAGCCGGTGATCTGCCTCGCTCGCGTGTACTTCTCGCCGTACCTCGCGTTCCCGAACCGGAGCCAGTCGCCGATCCACCACCCGGCGCTGCGTCCCATCATCCCTATGCGGTGTCCCTGCCTGAGCCACTCGGTCAAATCGAGGTCGTTCGGCGCGGACCATGCCACGCTCGTCATGGTTACGCGAGGTCGCGCGGGGGCACGGCGACCCTCGTCCATAACCGCAGTCAGGGGTCGCGCGCTTCGCTCTGGAGTTCCCGTACGGATCCCTCCTCGTGCACCGAGTCGCTCAATCGCCCCCCGCTTTCGCCACGGTACATCCCGCCCACGGCGAAAACATCTGCCGAACGGGGGAGAAACATCGGTCACTGGAGGAGATTGCTCGAAGTCCCGTTAGGTCGGGCTTACTGCTCCCGGAGCTTGATCCGCACGCAGTCCTCGCGTGGCGGATTCTGCTCGTGGTCGCTCCAGCCGGTCACGCCGTAGGTCTTGACAGTGAGATCGTCCGGCGTGACGTCCAAGCGTAGGAAGTTCTTGAACATCGGTGGTTCGTCGCTCGAGGAGATGTCCGAGACCAGCGACTGGGAGTGGCGTAGCTTGCCAACCAGCCACCGCCCTCCGGGGCGCGGCAGCAGGACTCGGGCGACGGCCTCCGTCCAGTTGTCGATCTGCGCGTCCGCCGCCGACGGCCTGACCGGGGAGGGCGGAGCGCAGCCGCGTTCCCGCGCTTGGCTCACCATGCGCTCGTGCATGATCTTCGCCGCCTCGTCGGCGTCGAGCTCGGACTTCCGGCCCCGCGGTGGCACAAGGACGGGCCACACCCTGACCAACACGAGTAGATAAACGCTGAGAAAGGCGGCCACCACCAGAACGAGGAGCGCAAGCTCGGCGATGGCGATCCTCCAAGCATCACCCTGCCACAGCGCCGCGATGCCATGTCTCCAGACCTCCCCGTCCCACAGTTGCGCCATCGCGCCGATCACCAGCACAGGGACACCCCAGAGGCCTGCCGCGACCGCAGCCACGCTCTTGCTGCGTGCCTGAAACCGGATGAAGAAACCGAGGCGCAGGAGCAGGCCGAACACGACGAATCCGGCCGCCGCGATGGCCGCGCGGCGCAGGTCCGAGACATCGTTCAGTACCGCAAACGCCGTGAGCCCCGCTGCCCCGATGCTCATCATGGCGAGCCACCCGACCATCGACGCATCCTTGATGACGGTCCACGCCGCACCGATGAGCAGCAGGAGAACCGATAGCGCGATCAGCGTCCACTGCCAGATGTCGTCGTTGTCGACGGCCCAGAGCGCGACGCTCATGAGACCGGTAAGCAGCAGGCCCACCCAAAGCCCGCGCTGCAACAGCTTTCCGTGCCGTCTTCGCTTGACGAAATACATGTAGCCCAGCATGCACGTACCGCTCAGCACTGCCAGTCCGAGCATCCCCCAGCGCCAGGTGTCATCGGGCAGGATCACGCGCCCGACGAGTCCAGCGAGTACGACCGCTGTCGTCGGAACCGCCCAGCTCAGCACCCCGCGGATCTTCGGCACGAACCGCTTGCTGAAATGGGCAAGCGAGTCGCCGCGGAGCGGGTAGCAATAGAAGTCGCTCTCCGTCACCCGTGGGCAGTGCGCGCCTGTGGTGCCGGAAGCCGATCCGGGGAGCGTGACGTCCACGTAGGGAATCCGGTGCGTAGCACTCAGGTACGCCCCGCCCCCGCCGGAGACGATGTACTCGAAGTCCCGCCCGTTCGGGAACCTTCGTGAGGGTGGGAACGGGACCGAGTAGCGCTGATAGTTGTGGATATTGCCGCCGATTGCGGCGACGTACTCGTGCTCCGGATCGCGCACGATATCGTCGACCGTCGGGCGGCCAGCCGGTGGCCGATCCTCGCTCCACGCGATAGCGCACGGCCGGTGATCCCCGTCGACTAGCAGCGGCTTGCCTGTGAGCAAGATCTTCGCACCAGGGCGCTTCGACACCCTCAACAACCACTCACCTTGCTCATGGTCGAGGTTGCCCGTGATGCCGGTGTCGATGCCGACGATCGTCAGCGACTTCGTCTCGATCACGAAGTAGGGCCCGGTCTGCGGAGCCTCAGGAGGGTCGTTCGACCACGGCGGCCGCGAGCTGCGCCACCCCTCGAGGCAGTCGCGCTTCGGCAGGCTTGGCCTGCGCCATATCGCGCGGGCGATGATCTCGCGAAGCTTGAAGTCGCTCCATCGGAAGACCTCCTCAGGCAGCGGCTCGGCCCCACAAAAGTGGTACATGAATCCGTTCAGCCCGTCGTACCAGTCGTGATTGCCCGGCACAGCGTAGATCGGTTTCCCGTAGCCCTCGTATGGGAGGTAAAACCCGTTGACGTATTCGTTGACGTCGCCCGCGGGGTAGATCACGTCGCTGCAGATGACCATGAACGCGGTGCTCTCGCCCTGCTTCAGGAGCGGCGCGACGACGGCGTACTGTGAGGCATCCTGCTCGCCTGTATCGCCAACCAGGAGGAAGCTGAACTCGCTTTCGTGTGAGTGTCGCGTGATCACGAAGTCCCGTGACACCCCGGCGGAGGCGCGCTGGCGAGCAACCCAGCGGTTGCGAAGAGGGGAGATCAAGTCGTGGACGTTGTGGGCGATGCGATCATTGAGCGACTCGACGAGCGCACGCATCGTCAACCAGGAGAAGCGCCTCCAGCGAACGCGAATCCGCTTTCTGAGAAGCTCGCGATAGCTCCCCTCGCGCGTGGGGTGATCGCACCAGCCGGCGAGGTCCTTCGAGCTGCGCGACCACCTACCGTCGGCCGGCGGAATCGGAGGTCGGCGTCCGGTCACAGTGCAGGTCTAGCGGATTCCGCGCCCGGGTGTGGACCGCGTTGAGTCGATCGAAAGGCTGTCGTCCACATTGTCAAGGCTGCGTCCGCCACTGCCATCTGGACCATCGATTGCCAGCCTGCGTGACGGTAGGTACAGCCCGGCGCCGAAACATCGGCCAAAAGGGTGAAATCGAAGAGTCAACGACCAACCCTCCGCGCGTCGGCCCCCTCAGGAGCCCGACATCTCCCCCAATCGGCGGATGTTCTGATGACGGCTGCGGCGTACGGTTGGGGGGCCCATGCACGGGGATCAGTCCACGACGTTCGCCGCTGCAGCGGAGACCGAGCTGCGGAGGTCCCGGGACCACGACCCGTTCAGGTCGGGTATCCCGCGCGTTACCGCGAAATCCGGGATTCGTGAGAGGATCTGTCCGCCCGGCGGTTCGGTTGGGAGGCGGGTCGACGGGAATCGCGGTGTCAGGGTTCACGGTAGATAGTGCAGATCCTGCGCTTCGCGCGGGAACTCTGACGTTCCTGTTCAGCGACTTCGAGGATGCCGTGCGTCTTCGGGACGCCGCGCCCGACGCAATGGCACAGGCCCTAGGCGTCCACCGCGAGATCGTCTCGGAGGCGGCGGCGCGGGGCGGCGTAGAGCTCGCGACAGCGGGCGCGGGTAGTGGAGCCGTCGCCACCTTTCGCTCTCCCGCCGACGCTCTGCGCGCGGCACTGGACGTGCAGCGCGCCGTGCGTGGGCGGGAGTGGCCGGATGAGCTCGGCCTGCACGTGCGGATCGCGTTGCACACGGCCGAGCTGAAGCCCGGTCTCGAGCGGAACCACGCCGCCCTAGTGCTCAGCCGCTGCTCGCGCCTCGCTGCCACCGCTCGCGGCGGCCAGACCCTGATGTCGCGCGCCACCCGCGAGCTGGTCGTCGCCCAGGTCCCGGACGGCGTGGAGCTGGTGGACCTCGGCTTCCACAGGCTGCCCGACCTGGGCCGGCCTGAGCATGTCTACGGCTTGGCCGACGGGGACCAGCCGGAAGCGCGTGCCGCGCTGCGCTCGCTCGACACGTTGCCCAACAACCTTCCGTACGAGCTCACCAGCTTCGTCGGTCGCGAGCGCGAGCTGGCCGAGGTCGGCGGGGTCCTCCGAAAAGCCCGGTTACTCACGCTGACCGGGGCCGGTGGCTGCGGCAAGACCCGCCTTGCGCTGCAAGCGGCGGCCGACGCGCTCGATTGGTTCCCCGGGGGGGTCTGGCGGGTGGAGCTCGCCCCGGTCTCCGGCACCGAGATGGTGGGCCAGGCGGTCTCAGAGGCGGTCGGCGTACGGCCGCTTCCCGGCCAGAGCGGACTCGAGGCGGCGGTGGCACAGCTGAAGGAGCGACGGGCGCTGGTCCTGCTGGACAACTGCGAGCACCTCCTCGAGGATGCGGCAGAGGCGGCGGAGGCCATGATGAGAGGCTGTCCGGATGTGACCATCTTGGCCACGAGCCGTGCTCCGCTCGACCTTCCCGCCGAGACGATGTGGCGCGTCCCGTCGCTGTCGCTTCCCGAGGACGACACCGACGAGCGGTTGCATTCGCTTGCCGACTCGGACGCGGTGCGGTTGTTCGTCGAGCGCGCGACTGCGGTGCTGCCGGACTTCACCGCGGCGGAGGCGCATGCACCGATGCTCGCCAAGGTCTGCTCTGAGCTGGACGGGATCCCCCTCGCGATCGAGCTGGCAGCCGCCCGCGTCCACTGGCTGTCGGTCGAGCAGATCGCCGTCGGCCTATCCGACCGCTTCCGGCTGCTCACCGGCGGAACAAGGACCGCGTTGCCCCGCCACCGTACGCTGCGCGCCTCCGTGGAATGGAGCCACGCGCTCCTCTCGGAGGAGGAGCGCGTGCTGCTTCGCCGGCTGGGTGTCTTCGTGGGCGGCTTCACGCTCGAGGCCGCGGAGGGCGTGTGCGCACTGGACGACCGAGAGCGGGCCGCCATCATCGACGTGCTCGCCTCGCTCGTCGACAAGTCGCTCGTCGTCGTCGCGGAGCGCGGCAGGGCGCTGCGCTACCGGCTGCTCGAGATGGTGCGTGAGTACGAGCTCGAGCGTCTGAGCGAGACGCAAGAGCTCGACGCGATGCGCGACCGCCACCGCGACTTCTTCCTCACGCTCGCGGAGCGGGTCGCCCCTGCCCTCCTGGGTCCAAGCGCGCAGCAACAGCTGGATGCACTCGACGAGGACGGCGCGAACCTCACCGCGGCGATTCGATGGGCGACCGAGACCGACAGCGAGCGGGCGCTGAGACTCTGCGCTGCGCTCATCTGGTGGTGGATGCAGCGCGGGCACTTCGCCGCGCGCGTCACGTCCTGTGAGCGGGCACTCGACAAGGCCGGCGGCGAGCCGAGCCCGCTGCGCGCGCAGGTCCTCTCCGGGCGTGCGCTGCTGCTCACGTACGACGGACGATACGAGGCGGCGAAGGCGGTTGCCCACGAAGCCCTCGAGGTCGCCGAGGAGGTTGGCGATCCTGCTGAGATCGGGCGGGCGATCGAGGCCATCGGGAAGAACGCGACCATTTCGTCGGATCCGGCCGCGGTGCGTCCGCTCCAGAAGCGCGCGCGTGAGCTGCTGCGGGCGAGCGGGGAGGATCTCTTGCTCGTCACTACGACGCAAACCATGGCCTGGGGGCACCTGGTCTGCGCCGACTACGACGAGGGCGAGGCCCTGCTCGAGGAGGTCTTCCCGATCGTCGAGCGTATGGGCTACCCGGAGCGCCTGTGGTGGCACTGGCTCGGCATGGCGCTTCGGCCCCAGGCGACGGGGGACAGCGAGCGGTTCTTCGAGTTCACCGGGCGGGCGATCGAGGTCACCCGCGAGATCGGCGACCCCAGCACCGAGAGCTTCACTGACACGTACATAGCGGTTGTGGAGCTCGCTCAGGGCCGGACAGCGGAGGCGCTCACGCGCCTCGAGGCGAGCCGCGAGCGGGCGATAGCGGCTGGCGCAGGCCTCGTCCTCGCCTCGACGGAGCTCATGCTCGCGACCGCTGAGGCCGCGCTCGGAGATCTCGACGGCGCGCGGGCGCGGCTCGAGGCGGTCGCGGCGACGATCGCGGACGGCGGCCTCCAACTCGGATGGGCCACGGCGCAGCTCGCGGACGTCCTACGTGTGGGCGGCGACGCGGCAGGCGCCGAAGACTGGGCGCGCAAAGCGCTCGAGGTGAATGAGCGGGTTGGCACGCCGCACGGCATCAGCTGGTGCAAGGAGATACTGGGCAGGCTCGCGGCTGATCATGGCGATTGGAGCCACGCCGAGGCGCTCCTCCACGAAGCGCTCGCGCAGCGCGCGGAAAGGCAGCTGCGGCTATGGCTGCCGCAGACTCTCGACGCGCTCGCGGTGGTCGCCGCCGGGCTGGCCTCTCACGAGGAGGCGACGCGGCTGCTCGGCGCGGCCGAGCGAGCGCGATCCGACCTCGGGCTCGTCCGCTGGGCGCCTGACCGGCCGCGGTTCGAGGCGATCGCCCGAGATTTGCGCCTCGAGATGGGCGACGAGGCGTTCGACGCCGCATGGACCGAAGGGACACGGCTCACCATCGAGGAGGCGGTGGCATGGATCCGTCGTGCACGGGGATCGCGCAAGCGCCCGCCAGGCGGCTGGGAGAGTCTCACCCCGACCGAGCTCGAAGTGGCCCGTCATGTCGCGACCGGGTTGACGAACCCCGAGATCGGGCAGGCGATGTTCGTCTCCAGCGGGACCGTGAAGACCCACCTCTCCCACATCTATGCGAAGCTCGGATTGCGCAACCGCGCTCAGCTCACCGCGGAGGCGGCGGGCCGCCGCTCGCCCACCTCCGCCGAACGCTAGGAATCGCCGCCGTGGGGCTGAGTTGAGCGCACCAGAGCACTTCAACGCGATCGTGGTCGGCTCCGGCTTCGGGGGTTCGGTCACCGCCTACCGCCTGGCGGAGGCCGGTCAGAGCGTGCTGGTGCTCGAGCGGGGCAAGGCCTACCCGCCCGGGTCCTTCCCCCGCAGCCCGCTCGGGCTCAAGAACAACTTCTGGGACCCAAGCGAGGGCCTCCAGGGCATGTTCGACGTGTGGTCGTTCGAGGGCCTGGACGCGCTCGTCTCGAGCGGCCTCGGGGGCGGCTCGCTGATCTACGCCAACGTGATGATCCGCAAGGACCCGAAGTGGTTCGTCCGCGAGGAGCCCGGGCCCGGATACGAGTACTGGCCGGTCACCTACGACGAGCTCGAGCGCCACTACGAAAACGCCGAGAAGATGCTCGGCGCCGAGCCGTACCCGTTCGAGCACGCGCCCTACGACGCGACCTCGAAGACGATCGCCTACAAGGCCGCGGCGGAGGACCTCGGCCTCGACTGGTTCCTGCCGAAGCTGGCCGTCGCCTGGCGGCCGGAGCCGCGCGCCGACCCGATACCCGGCGAGCCGATCCGCGAGTCGCGCCCGAACATCCACGGACGGACGCGCGAGACTTGCCGGCTGGTCGGGGAGTGCGACGTGGGCTGCAACTACGGGTCGAAGAACAGCCTCGACTACACCTACCTGACGGCCGCCTGGCACGCCGGCGCCGACATCCGCACGCGCTGCGAGGTGCGCTCGTTCGAGCAGAGCGACGGCGGCGGCTACTCGGTGCACTACGCCGAGCACGATGCCGAGAGCGAGGGCCGCAAGACCGACACGAAGTCCCTGCCGCGACGGACCGTGACCGCCGACCGGCTGATCCTGTCGGCCGGCACGCTCGGCTCCACCTACCTGATGCTCCGCAACCGGGCGGCCTTCCCGAAGCTCAGCCGGGCGCTCGGCACCCACTTCTCCGGCAACGGCGACCTGCTCACGTTCGCGGTGCGCTGCACCGAGAAGGCCGCGGACGGCAAGCGCAAGCCCCGCGTGATCGACCCCGCCCATGGGCCGGTGATCACCAGCGCGGTGCGTATACCCGACGCCCTCGATGACGGCGGCGCCACCGGCCGCGGCTTCTACGTCGAGGACGCGGGCTTCCCCGAGTGCGGCAACTGGCTGCTCCAGGCGCTCGACGAGCCCGGCGCCCTCCGGCGTGTCGCGCCCGGCCTGATCGCCCGCGCCGTGCGCCGCCTGCTGAGGCGCGAGGTCGAGACTGGCATGAGCGGCGAGATCGCGGAGCTGTTCGGCGATTGCGGGCTCTCCTCGGGCGTGCTGCCGCTGCTCGGCATGGGGCGCGACATTCCCGACGGGACGATGCGGCTCGAGGACGGCGACGAGCTGCAGGTCGACTGGCGCAAGCACGGCCGTTCGGCCGAGTACTTCGAGCGGGTGCGCGAGGTGTCCCAGAAGATCGCCGACCAGCTCGGCTCGACATTTCTAGACAACCCGCTCTGGTACTTCAACCGGGTGATCACGGTCCACGCGCTGGGCGGCTGCCCGATGGGCCGCGACGCCCGGGAGGGCGTCGTGAACTCCAACGGCGAGCTGTTCGGCTATCCGGGCCTCCACGTGGCGGACGGCTCGGTCATGCCGGGGCCGGTGGGGCCCAACCCGAGCCTCACGATCGCCGCCGTGGCCGACCGCGGCGCGGAGGCGATCCTCGAGGGACGCACTGAGCCGCTGCCGAAGCGCGGCGCGAGGGCGCCCGCGTCCCCGCCGCCGGCGGCGCCCGCGCCGGAGGCCGACGGCCAGGGCGTGTCGGTCGCGTTCACCGAGGAGATGAAGGGCTTCGCGACGTTCGGGGAGCAGGACTTCGACCGCGGCTTCCGCCAGGGGAAGAAGGACAGGACCCGCTTGATGTTCCACCTGAGGATCGCGACGGGCGACCTCGACAGGTTCATCGCCGACCCGGCGCACACCGGCACCGTCGAGGGCTGGGTCGAGTGCGATGAGCTCGGCGGGAGGCTCCCGGTCGAGCGCGGGATCTTCAACCTGTTCGTGGACCAGGACGACGACAAGCGCCGCAAGCGCATGTGGTACCACCTGTACTTCAAGGACGGGACCGACCACCCGCTCACGCTCGCCGGCTTCAAGGTGATCGAGGACGACCCCGGGATCGACAGCGTCTGGCACGACACCTCGACGCTGTTCACCCGCGTGCTCGAGGGCTCGGTTGAGCCTGGCCAGGAGGACTCGGGCGAGGTCGTCGCCTCGGGCATCCTGCACATCCTCCCGTTCGACTTCGCGCGGCAGCTGACCACGTTTGAGACGGACCCGCCGCACCACCCAGGCGAGGTCGCGCGCTTCGGCAAGCTGTTCGCCGGGGAGCTGTGGGAGGTCTACGGACCACCCCACCGTGGCGGAGGCACGTGAGCCCGGGGCACACCGAGGAGGTCGTGCCGTTCACCGCGGGGGACGGCATGGAGCTCAACCTCATCCACGTGACCGGCCCGCACGCCCCGGCGAAGGGGCCCGTGCTGCTCATCCACGGCGCCGGCGTGCGGGCCAACATCTTCCGTGCCCCCACCAAGAGGACGCTCGTCGACGCGCTGGTCGAGGAGGGCTACGACGTCTGGCTCGAGAACTGGCGCGCGAGCATCGACGTCGAGCCGAACCACTGGACGCTCGACCAGGCGGCCGTGCACGACCACCCGTACGCGGTGCGCAGGGTCGTGGAGCAGACCGGCGCCGACGGGGTCCAGGCGGTGATCCACTGCCAGGGGTCGACCAGCTTCATGATGTCGGCCGTCGCCGGCCTCGTGCCCGAGGTGAAGACGGTCGTCGCCAACGCGGTCACGCTCCACCCGGTCGTGCCACGCTTCGCGAAGCTGAAGCTGCGCTACGCGATTCCGCCGGCGGCGCGCGTGATCGGCTACCTCAACCCGCAGTGGGGCGACGACGGCGCGCCCGGCGTGGTGCCGAAGGTGCTCAAGGGGTTCGTGATGGCGACCCATCACGAGTGCGACAACAACGTCTGCCGCATGGCGAGCTTCACCTACGGCGTCGGGTTCCCGACGCTGTGGCGGCACGAGAACCTGAACGACTCAACGCACGAGTGGCTCAGGGATGAGTTCGCCCACGTGCCGCTCACCTTCTTCAAGCAGATCCTCAAGTGCGTCCGCGCCGGCCACCTCGTCGCGGTGGACGGATTGCCGGAGCTGCCGGAGAGCTTCGTGGCCGGCCCACCGCAGACCGACGCCCGGTTCTCCTTCCTGTCCGGCGAGATGAACCAGTGCTTCACGCCCGAGAGCCAGCGCCGGACCTACGAATGGTTCGAGGGCCACAGCCCCGGTCGCCACTCGCTGCACATCGTCCCCGGCTACGGCCACCTCGACGTCTTCATGGGCCAGACGGCCGACGAGAACGTCTCCCCGGTGATCTTGAATGAGCTCGAGAAGGGAGCCACGACATGAAGACGTCCTTCGCGAAGGACGACGGCGAGTGCGTCTACCCTGTGCCCGTGCCGGCCCTGTAGTGGTCGAGGACCGTCGGGAGGCCCAGCACGGAGTTGTAGACGGCGAACTCGTCGATCGTGGCCGCCAGGAACTCGCTGGTCCCGTTCTTCGCGCCGAGGATCAGCGCGGCAGTCGTGTCGACGAGCGTCTGGTTGGTCACCGTGCCCGTCCGATCGACGCCGTCGATGTAAAGCTTCGCCGACGCGCCGCTCTTCGTCGCCACGATGTGATGCCAGCCAGTACCGGTCACCGTCGTGGTCGAGGAGACGACCGTCGCGATGTTGTCCTTGGCCAGGAACGTGTTGTCGAGGTAGAGGCCGAACTGCATGGCGGACGCCCCCTTCTGGAAGATGCTGATCCCCGCACTGCTCGCGGTGGTGCGCTTGACCCAGGCCTCGAGCGACAGCGGCCCGTCGCCCAGATCGAGCGAGGTCGCGTCCGGGACGGTCACGTAGTCGTTCACCCCGTCGAGCCGCGCCGCGCGGTCGCCGGAGCCGGCCAGGGGGCCGGGCTCGTTGAGCACGGGACCGTTTGTGAAGACGCCGTTGTTGGCGCCGCGACTGTCAGCTGCCGTCGTTCCGAGGCCGGTGATCCGGAAGTTGTCGAGATGCATGCCCGCGCTGTCGGTCACCTGGGCGGTGCTCGTGCTTGTCCCCAGGCGTACGCCCCCGCGGCCCGCGGCGCTGATCGAGCTGTCGGTCGCGGTGATGCGGGTGACGCCGTCCACGAGCAGCGAGATCGACGTGCCGTTCATCCGCAGGCCCACCCGGTAGCTGACTCCGACCGAGATGTTCTGCGTGTAGTAGCCCGTGCCGGTGCCCGTACCGATCAGCGTGCTTGTCCCGCTCACGAACTTGGCGAGCTCCCAGCGTCCGGTGTCCACCATGTAGCGGGCCGCGTAGTAGGTCTGACCGGTTCCACTCACGTCCTGGCGCCCGACCACGCCGAGCGCATCGGTCGCAAGCCCGGAGGCTCCGCGGACCTCGCCCTCGACGAGATAGTCCGCGCTCGGCGGCACCCCGGACGCGTAGTACTGGGCCGCGCCGTTGCCGGTTTCCTTGCGCAGGCGACCGGCGGCGGTGATCACGGCGGTGCGGGCCTGGCTTGCAACGGAGGTCCAGGACGCGCCGACCGCGCCCGCGCGGGTGGAGAGCACGGCACCAGTGGTTTCGGTGAACTCGTCCCCCGCGGTCACGCCGTCGTTGAACCTCCAGTAGGAGACGAGCCCCGCCGTGCCGGTGATCACGTTGTCGTAGGTCTCGATCGTCGCCGAATACGAAGTTGGGCCCGCGCTGTTGCCGGCCGCGTCGGCGGCGCTGATGGCGTATGAGTAGCCGGCGCCGGTGGTCAGCCCGGTGTTGGCGGTGAGGGTGGCGCTGCGATAGCTGTAGCTCACGCCACCGACGGTCCACGGCCCACCGGTGGACGACAGGCTCGCCGAGGTCACGCCGGTGTCGAAGGAGCTGGTGTTTGCGGTGACCGTCGACACGCCCCTGTTGTCGGTCACCTCTGCGTAGGCGTAGTAGTCGCCGCCCTGACGGATCGTGCCCGGGCTGGAGCCGTCCGTCTTCGCCACCACCGCCCGGCTGATCGTCGGCGCCGTGGCGTCGGTGACCGTGGTGGTCGTCGTGCTGGTGTTGTCGGCCGGCGTGGGGTCGGCAAGATTGCCGGCGACCGTCGCCGTGTTCGTGAGGGAGGGGGGCGTCGCCGCGCTGGTGGTGACGACGATCTGGAGCGATTCGGGTGACCCCGCTGCGACCGCACCGTAGGAGCAGGTGACGGTGACCGTCGTGGTCCCCGCCGCACTGCAGCTCGGACTGGAGGCAGCGGCGTTGAATGTCACTCCCGCGGGCAGCCGATCGGTCGTCTTCACGCTCGATGGCGTGCTGGGGCCGGCGTTCGTCACGGTCAGCGTGTAGGTGAGGTTTTGCCCGCCGGGCACCGGGTCCGGCGCGTCGGTCTTGGCGACCGAGAGGTTGGCACGGTTGCCGCTCTGGTTGAGCAGGATCCGCATCTGGCCAGGGCTCGTGAAGACGGGGCTCACCGCGAGGTCGTTGTAGCCGCTGCCGTCGAAGTCGGCGCTCACGATTCCGTAGGGCAGCGTCCCCCCTGCACCCACGCCGGTTTCCGGGCTGGCGGGCGCGTCCGTGAACGCGCCGGTGCCGTCGTTTGCGAGCACCGAGACGGTGGACGGCGAGCCGTTCGCGATCGCGATGTCGGCATCGCCATCGCCGTCGAGGTCGTTTGCGACGACGCCCTGCGGGTTGACGCCCGTGGCGGTGGTTCCCGCGACCTTCGTCGCCTGGGCCGGGAACCCGCCCGCCCCGTCGCCGAGCAGTGTCCGCACCGCGCTCGGGCTCGAGTCGCGGACCGACGCGACGACGTCGCGGTTGGTGCCCGGGTTCAGCTGCGCCGTGTCCATGAAGGTGACAGGAGCCCCGGCCGGTATGTGCGAGGGCGCGTTGAACCCAGCGCCGTTTCCGGCGAGGAAGCTGATGCTGCTGCTCTCGGCGTTCGTGACGACGAGATCCTTGGCCCCGCCGTTGAAGTCGGCGTACGCGATGTCGACCACGCCGACCTGTGCGCTCAGGGTCTGAGCCGGGGTTGCGGCAGCGAACGAGTCGGTCCCGGCCGGGTTGCCCAGGTAGGTCATCACCGTGCCGATCTCGGTGGCGATGTCGTTCTGCGAGTTGACGACCGCCACGTCGTCGATCGTGTCGCCGTTGAAGTCACCGACCGCGAGCGCGGTGGGGCGGACGCCCGTGTTCACGATCGTGTTTGCCGCGCCCAGGTAGGTGAAGCTGCCGTCACCGCCACCCTTGAAGATGATCAGGAGACCGGTAGCGGGCGGCGTCTGCTGGTAGAGGAGGACGAGGTCGAGGTAGGTGTCGTTGTCGAACTTGCCGAGCCCCACGTCTAGCGTCGCGCCGTTGGATCCGACCGTCGTCTCCCTGAAGCTGCCGACGCCGTTGTTGACCAGCACCGACGTCGCCACGTCGAAGACGGCCGTCGTGACGATGTCCGGATCGCCGTCGTTGTCGATGTCGCCGGTGGCGAGATGCGCAGGTCCGGGCCTCACCGTTTCCGGGCTCGTGATCGGCTGGAGGAAGTCGGGGTGGGGCGCTGCCGTGTCGACCTTGACGTCGGGGCTCGTGTAGGTCGCCTGGTTTCCGGCCTGGTCGAGGACCGTGTACCGATAGCGGTAGCACGCGTGGTCGATGGGCACGGTGTTGCTCGCGGGGGAGACCGGGTCGCTGACACCCACCTGCGCGTAGGTGCCGTAGGTCCCGCAGCTTCCGTCGCCAAGCGAGGCGGTCGCACGCAACAGCGTGGCGCCCGTCGCCAGGCCCGAGCCGGAGTCGGTCCCCGGGCTGAAGGCGATGCTCAGCGTCGTCGAGGTCGCGTAACGGCCGTCGGTTCCGCCCAGGCCGGTCGCGTCGACCGTCCCGCCGCTGGGCGCCACCGTGTCGATCTTCACGAGCTGGGCGCTGACCGCGGAGGCGTTGCCGGCGAAGTCGGTGGCGAAGTAGCGGACCGTGGCGGTCGCCGCGATCGAGAGCGGCGCGGTGTAGACCTGCGCCGACCCGGAGGTCTTCGGGTCGCTGCCGTCGGTCGTGTACCTGATGCTCTCCACGCCGGATCCGCCGCCGTCATCGGCACTGAGGGCAACCGCGACGGGCGACGTGTTGTTCCATCCGGCTGCGTTCGGTGCCGGCGTCAGCTGGGCGCTGATGGTGGGGGGCGTCAAATCCACCGTGACCGGACCGGCCTGGGCCGACGTGACCGTCCACGTGTGGTAGCTCGCGACGACGCGGTAGCTGTACGCACCGCTCTGCGACGGAGCGTCGATGCAGCTCGTCACGCCGTGCGGCTTGGCCCCAGAGCACCCGCCGACGGTCAGCGCTGCCCACGAGCCGGCGCCGAGCTTTCGCTCGACCGAGTAGACGATCGCGCTGTTGGCCGGCGAGGTGGGCTCCAGCGACGCCTGCTGGGTCCACGAAACGGTGATCGTGGTGGGCGAAGCGGCGGTGGCGTTGATCGTCGCCGCCGCGAGCGACCCCGAGACGGCCGAGCCGTTGCCGGCGCCCGGGGCGCTCCAGAACGCCCACGCCGCCGCCATGCAAGCGGCGGTCGTGAGCGCGAGCGCGACGGCGCTCCTCCTCCGCAGGTGCGGAGCCGTCATCAGAGCACCGTCTTCCGGTTAGTTGCTCGAGTAGGTCAGCGTGACGGTTGCGTTCTTGCAGCCGTCCTGGTTTGTCCCTGAATCGAGTAGCTGGATCGAGGCGCCGCTCCAGCTGCCCTGGGCCGTCCCGCTCGGAACGTCGGCGTTGACGGTGACGGGGAACCCGTTGAGCTGGTAGTTGGACGCGGCACACGGGTGCGTGCCGTCGATATTGGGTCCGGTGACCGATGAGATGGTCGCGGAGACCTGATTGACATGCACCGGACCGGCGTTCGTGTTGTTGAACTGGCCGGCGAGAGCCGCGGTCGGGCCGCCCGGGTAGAGGCCTGACGGGGTGGTGGTCTGGGTGGCGGTGATTGCCACGTTGGTGCCGGTGCCGGACGTGCCGGTTCCGGAACCGCCGTTGGTCCAATAGGCGTACGCTGCAACGGCTGCGACCAGGGAGATGGCTAGGACGACGGCCACCTTCTTGGGGTTGAACTTGCGGAACATGTGCCCTCCTGCGGGGGAAAGTCGGGGTCAGCCATAGCCCCGACTTGGGGCGCGGCTGCTGATTCCACATATCGACCCCGCGCTACCCGCTCGGCTACCTCTTTGCGGTAGGTCGTACCTTTTGCCCATGACGTACGTGATCGCCGGCAGCTGCATCAAGGACGACTCCTGCATCGAGGTCTGTCCAGTCGACTGCATCCACCCGAAGCCCGGGGACCCAGATTTCGAGACGGCGGAGCAGCTCTACATCGACCCGGAGGTGTGCATCGACTGCGACGCCTGCGTACACGTGTGCCCGGTGGACGCGATCTTCACGGAGCTCGATGTGCCCGCGAAGTTCGCGTACGCGTTCGAGCTGAACGCGGAGTTCTTCCGCGAGAGGAGCACCGCCGAGCGGAAGGCGGCGTGATGTCTGACGCTCGGCCGCGTATCGCGATCGTCGGCGCGGGGCCGGCTGGCGCCTTCGCCGCGGAGCGCCTGCGTCAGAACCACGGCGCCATGGACGTCGACCTGATCGAGCGGCTCCCGACGCCGTGGGGCCTGCTGCGCGGCGGCGTTGCCCCCGACCACCAGGAGATCAAGCGCTTGGACGACACGTTCGACCGTGAGACGCTCGGCCGGGGCTGCCGCTTCTTCGGCAACGTCGAGGTGGGACCGGACATCTCCCACGCGGAGCTGATGGAGCACTACACGGCCGTGATCTACGCAACCGGCGCGCAGACCGACAAGTCGCTCGGCATCCCCGGCGAGGACCTGCCCGGAAGCTGGCCGGCCACCGAGTTCGTGGCCTGGTACAACGGCCATCCCGACTACCGCGGCCTCGAGTTCGATCTCTCCGGCAGGCGGGCGGTCGTGATCGGCAACGGGAACGTGGCGGCGGACGTCACGCGCATGCTCACGCTGAGCCCTGCCGAGCTCGAGCGCACCGATGTGGCCGACCATGCCCTCGAGGCGCTGCGGGAGAGCCAGATAGAGGAGGTCGTGGTGCTCGGCCGCCGCGGGCCCGCCCAGGCCGCGTTCACGAGCGCGGAGCTGCGCGAGCTCGGCCACCTCGACGGCGTCGAGATGCGGATCGATGCCGAGGAGGTCGAGCTCGATCCGCTGTCGGAGCAGTGGCTGGCCGAGCAAGGCACCTTCACCGCGCGCAAGAACCTGGAGGTGTTGCGTGAGTTCGCGGGAAGACCACCGCTGCCGGACGCGCGGCGGCGGATCGTCCTGCGCTTCCTGCGGTCGCCGGTGGGGATCCGCGGCACCGGCAGGGTGGAGGCCGTCGAGGTGCGCGGCAACCAGCTCGTGCGAGACGAGGCGGGCAACCTGAGGCCCCGGCCCCATGGGGAGGAGATCGAGACGATCGACTGCGGCCTGGTCCTGCGCTCGGTCGGCTACCGCGCCGTACCGCTGCCCGGCGTTCCCTTCGACGAGCACAGCTTCATCGTCCCGAACGAGCGCGGCAGGGTGCTGGGACCCGACCGCCGGCCGCTGCCCGGCGTCTACGCCGTCGGCTGGATAAAGCGAGGTGCCACCGGGATCCTCGGCACGAACAAGCGCGACGCGGAGGAGACAGTCGCGTGCCTCGCGGACGACCTCGCCTCGGGGGCGCTCCCGCCGCCTCCCAAGCCCGATCCCCACCGGATCGTCGCACTTCTCGGCGAGCGAAAGCCGGACCTGGTGACGGTCGAGGGTTGGCGCGCGATCGATGCCCATGAGCTCCAGCGCGGGCGTCAAGAGGAGCGCCCGCGCGTGAAGCTCGCGTCGCGCGACGAGCTGCTCGCCGCCGCCGGCGCGGCGAGGGCGTAGCCCGTCCCGCCTCGGATACCTCATACGGGCATCTTCCGCGTGGCTTGAACCACCGATCAACTCGGTAGCGCAACCGGCGCGAACGCGCGCCCCACCCTCGACTTCTGGAGTGCCTCATGTCTGCTGATCGAAACGGCCACGCCTCACGCTGGTGCGGCGTCGGCCATTCCACCGACGACAACGCGCGGGTGGCCGGTCGGCAGGCCGCCGCCGCCGCGCTGGCGGGTGCCGATCCGAAGCTGCTGGTCGTCTTCGCGTCGGAGCGCTACGACCTCCATGAACTGCTGGCGTCGATCCGCGGGACGGCGCCCGACGTGCCGCTGATCGGCTGCTCGACCGCGGGCGAGATCGCGACCAGCGGGCCCGGCGACGGGGGCGTGGTTGTGAGCGCCCTCGGCGGTTCGGGCTTCTCGATCGCGACCGCGGCGTCGACCGGTTGCTCCGACCAGCTGCGTACGGCGGGCGCCGAGGCGGCCGCGTGCATGAACGCCGTGGCTCCTCGCGAGCACCGCACCCTGCTCATGCTGACGGATGGCCTGGCCGGCGATCAGCAGGAGATCATCCGCGGCGCGTACAGCGTCGTGGGTCCGACGGTGCCGCTCGTGGGCGGCTGCGCGGGCGACGACCTGAAGATGTCTCGCACGTTCCAGCTCCACGGCGACGAGGTGCTCGAGAACGCGGTCGTGGCCGCGGCGATCGCCTCCGAGGCGCCGATGGGGATCGGCGTCCGGCACGGCTGGCGCACGCTCGGCGACCCGTTCGTCGTCACGTCCAGCTCCAACGCCCGCGTTCGCACGCTCGACGACGAGCCGGCGCTCGACGTCTACCTGAGGCATCTCGACGCGCCGCGCGAGGCGTGGGAGGACGCGGCCGCTTTCACGAGCTTCGCGTTGACCCACCCGCTCGCGCTCGGCAGCCGCCGCGACGAGCAGGAGATGCGCTTCATAAGCGCCGCGGACTTCGAGGAGCGCTCGATCGTCTTCGTCGCCGACGTACCGCAGGGTGGCCTGGTATGGCTGTCCGAGGGCGACGGCCAGTCGGTACTCGACGCCACCGACGCCGCTTGCGGCGACGCGGTCGCGGCACTCGGCCGGGACCCCGTCGGCGTGTTCGCCTTCGACTGCATCGCACGCCGAGGGATCCTCGGCGACGGGATCAAGCGGGAGGTCGAGCGCGTGACGCACCATGCCGCCGGCGCACCGGTCGCCGGGTTCTACACGTACGGCGAGATCGCCCGCACGCGCGGCGTGAAGGGCTTCCACAACCAGACGCTCGTCGTGCTGACGTTCGCCTGAGCGCACGTGCCATGAGCCTCGGTGGCTACCTCCCGACGCAGCAGCTCGCGGAGTTCCTGGCCGCCGTCTCGTCGTGCAGCGACGAGGCGGCCGCTTCGCTCGTAGCGGTCGAGCGCGCAGCGGAGGCGCTCGACGCGGAGCTCGGCGCGATCGTTCGCGGAGAGGAGGTCGTCGCGGCGGTTGGGCTGCTCGACGGCGACGGCCTCGATGCGGTGCTGCGCGAAGCCGCCGGCGCGCGTCCCAGCCGTTTGACTCTGCCGCAGCTCGGCGACTGCGCCTGCCTGGCCGTGGACGTCGCGGGCGAGAAGGGCGCGCGGATCGTGCTGGTGAGGGTCGGCGACGAGGACTTCCCGCCCGAGGAGGCCAGCCTGCTGCGGGCAATGGCCCGTGTGCTCGCGCTCACGCTGCGGCTGCTCCGCGGTATCGCCCTCGAGCGCTCGCTCCGCGAGCAGAGCGAGCGCGACGCGGCCGAAAAGCAGCGCCTGGCCGAGTCGCTCGGGTGGCGCCAGCGGCTGCTAGAAGCGGCCTCGCGCGTCCATCGAGCGATCTCGGCCCGCGCGGAGCTCGGCGAGGTGCTGAACGAGATCACCTCCGGTACCGCGGAGCTGCTGGCGGCGGAGGTGGTGGTGCTGCGGCTGATCGATCCCGGCGATCCGGACCAGTCGGTGATCGCCGCGTCGCACGGCCTCGACGACGAGACGCTCCGCTCGACGCGTCGCGCGCCGCTGAGCCTCGGCGCCGCCGGTCGCGCGATCACGACCGGCGAGCTCGCGGTGATCGAGGACTACGGGGACGCCGAGGAAGTCATCGACGCCTACGCGACCGACGGCATCGACGCGGTCATGGCCGCGCCCGTGCACGAGAATGGCGAGGTCATCGGCAGCCTTCTCGTCGGGTCGCGGATACACGGCCACCGGTACAGCGACGACGACCGCGCCGTCCTGCTCGCCTTCGCCGACCATGCGAGCCTCGCCCTAACCGACGCGAAGACGCAGCAGCGGATGCAGGAGGCAATGCACGACATGCTCACGGGCCTGCCGAACCGGGCGCTCTTCATCGAGCGCGTCGAGCAGCTGCTGGCGGCGCCCGGGCCGAATCCGGTCGTGCTGTTCGTAGACCTCGACCGCTTCAAGCTCGTCAACGACAGCTTCGGCCACGCCTACGGCGACCAGCTGCTGGTCGCCGTCGGGGAGCGGCTGCGCGCATGCCTCGCGCAGGGCGAAACGGCGGCGCGGCTCGGCGGCGACGAGTTCGCCGTCATCCTGAGCGATGCGCCCGACGACGGCCACGCGATCGAGGCGGCGGCGCGGATCGTCGAGGCCGTCAGCGAGCCGCTCTTCATCCGCGCGCACGAGGTGCGCGTCGGCGCGAGCATCGGCATCGCGCGGGACGGTCGCTCGGCGGAGGACCTGCTTTGCAACGCCGACCTGGCGATGTATCGGGCCAAGAAGACCGACGACGCAAGCTGGATGTTCTACCAGCCGAGCATGCACGCGGCCGTGCTCGGCAGGCTCGAACTCGAGGCGTCGCTGCGCCAGGCGGTCGATCGGAAGGAGTTCCACCTCCAGTACCAGCCGATCGTGTCGCTCGCGGACGGTGTGCCGCATCACGTCGAGTCCCTCGTGCGCTGGCGGAAGCGGGAGGGCGGGCTGGTCTTGCCGGGGACGTTCGTGCCGCTCGCGGAGGAGACCGGCTTGATCGTGCCGATCGGTCGCTGGGTCCTCGACGAGGCCTGCCGCCAGGCGGCCGCCTGGCGTCGCAGCTACGGCTCCGCCGCGCCCGCCGTGACCGTCAACCTGTCGGGCGTCGAGCTGCGGCGGGGCGAGGTCGTGGACGACATCGCTCGCGCCGTCGTGCGCCACGGCCTGCGGCCGAGCGACCTCACGATCGAGATCACCGAGAGCGTCTTCATGCGCGACACCGAGGAGAACATCGCCACGCTCGCGCGCCTACGCGAGCTGGGCGTGAACGTGGCCATCGACGACTTCGGAACCGGCTACTCGTCGCTCCTCTACGTACAGCGCCTGCCGGTGAACATGTTGAAGATCGCGAAGCCGTTCGTCGACCAGCTGTGCGGGTCCGAGACGGGCGCGGCGATCGTGCGGACGATCGTGGACCTCGGCCGGAGCCTCGACATGATGCTGGTCGCCGAGGGGATCGAGGAGGCCGCACAGGCCGACGCGCTGCGCGCCCTCGGCTGCGAGCACGGCCAGGGCTACCACTTCGCGCGCCCGCTCGAAGCGGAGGCCATGGAGGCGTTGATAGTGCCGGTGACGACCCGGTCGGCGCTGGTCCTGCCCTCCGACCGCAGCCGCCCTCAGCGGCTGGCCCTGCCCCTGTAGATCTCGACTCAGGACGTGTTCAGCGCCACGGCGGCGCGAATCAGCGTCTTCAGCGCCTCTTCATCGATCGTCGTTGCCCCGGGACTCGACACCAGTTACCCGCCTCGCCATTTGTCTCCTCCAAACGGCGGATCTCCATCAGTCAAGGGTTTGGGTTCACTCCCCGTGGCTATACCTCGACCCCGGCTGGCCAGCCGGGCCACAAATCCCGTACAGAGGGGGCACGATGTTGCGACGAGGCGGACGAGACCGGTCGAGCAAGGGAGCGCGGATTCGGCTGGGGGTGGTGGCCATGGCGGCCATCGCCACGCTCGGGGTCGCGGGGTGCGTGAGCACGGACAACATCGCCGGCGTGTCGGGCACCTGCACCCAGCCCACGACGCTGAACGACGGGTTCTTCGCGAACCGCAGCATCTTCTTCAGGCTGGCGACGCAGACGGACCCGACCGATCCGCAGACGCAATGGCTCTGCTACCGCGTGAAGGTTACGGGCCAACCCGAGCAGGCGGGGCGCGTGGACGTGAAAGCAACGACCGAGGCCCCTGGCGCACGGGTCACGAACGACACCGCGTCGCGCAGCTGCGCGACGATGCTGGGCAACTTGATCACGACGCACCCGATCGAGCAGGGCGAGGTTCTGGAGACGCCGTTCTACATCGACGCCGGCTCCAACCTCGGGACCACGGCACTCTGCGTCGAGGCCGGGGCGGTGAAGCAGCGGGTGGCCGTGGAGCTGACGGGCGCCCTCAACGATCCGGACGTGATCGTCAACAGCGATACCGCGCCGCCGGCGCCGACGGACACCACGCCGCCGCCGCCCGGCAAGGCGTCGAGTGCCTGCGCGGAGGGCGCGTTCGGCCCGGCCAGCGAGCTGATCAATGCCCACCTGAGCGGGCGCGACCTGTTCCTGTACACGGCTACGCCGGCCAACGACGAAGCCCACGTCTGCGCGCGCCTCTCCGGCCCGGGGGCGTCCGGCGGGGTCCGGCTCTCGGTCAAGGCCGCCGTGAACCAGATCGTGGACATCCAGCAGTCGGGAGACATCTCGCCGTGCACGAATGACGTGGTCGTGTTGTCGAGCCCGGCGCTGGCGATCCGGACCTCGCCGGCCGGCCAGCTCCCGGCGTCGGTCTGCGTGAACAACACGCGGTTCACGATCCTCGCGGGCCCGATCCCGCCGGTCGTGACCTTCCAGTTCGACAGCTAGTCGGGTGGTAGCGCGCTGGGGCGGGCGCCGGCGGGAGACCGCCGCCACCCGCCCCAGTTCGTGACCGGGGCCTGGCGGCCCTCGCGGTTGCGGACGCGCAGGGGTAGCGGAGAGATCACGACCTGACGGGACCGCGGCCCGGCGACGCGCATCGCGTAGTCGCCGAAGTACTCCTCGACTTCGGCGCCGGCCGGCAGCCGGGGAGTGCCGGTCCAAGGGCCAGCGCGACGACCGGACGCCCGCGAGAAGGGCGCCGACGGCGATCCTCCCCCTGCCCCCGCCACGGAATGCGGCGGGGACGCCCCTTGCCTCCCCTCGAGTCCAAACTGCTTCCTTCCTATAACGGGACGGCCACTTCCGCAAGCCCGCAGGGCCCGGAACCGGTCAACCCTCAGCCGCTCGCGTAGCTTGTGTGCGATGCGCGCCCTGGGCATCGCGGCCCTCGTACTCGCTCTCGCCGCGCCGGCCGGCGCCGCGCCGTTCGGCAAGTCGCGCACGCTCGGCACGACCCCTCCCGGGTACGTGTACGACTTCATGTTCTCGACGGAGGGGCCGCGCGGTGGCGTGGCGTTCTTCGTGGCGGGTGAGAAGCAGGTCGGCCTCACCCGCATGCAACGCCTGTACATCGCTCGTGTCGAGGGCAACGGGCGCACGCACGCTCTCACCACGACGCGCGTGAAGGGCCGCACGCCCGCTCGCACCTACGACGGCGGTCCGCCATACCCCTATCTCACCGTCGGGCCGCGTTGGCGGATGCTCACGACGGAGGTGCGTCCGACGGGCGCGTATGGGGTCCGGCTCGCGCCCGGCGGCCGGCGGGTGGCCGCGCAGCGGCTGGGTCCCAAGGCGAGCGGCATCATCCGCACCAACGCGCGCGGCGACGCGATCGGCGGGTTCGGCGACGGGTTCGCGATCGCGCGCTCCGCCGGGCGCTTCGTTCGCGCCCCGAGGGCGCTCCGCCGCTACTCCACCGGCCTCCCGCGATTGACCGCCGACGGGTCGCTGTACGACCTCCGGAGGACCGAGGACGGCAGCCTCGCGGTCGCCCACTCGAGCGGCCGCCGATGGGGCAGTGCGCAGAGCGTCTTCACCGCTGCCCCGGGCCGGACCGTGTCCTACAGCGACGTGGTCAGCTCAGCCGGCGGCGACGCGCTTCTCGTGTACGGGATCAGGGACGAGTCGAGCGACACGAGCCTCCTGGTTCGCTTCGGTCGCCGCGGACGCCCCTTCGGCCCGCCCGTCGAGCTGACTGCCCACGCGGACCCGTCGTCGGTGGCGATCGAAGCGATTCCCGGCGGCCGGGTCGCCGTGCGGTGGATGGACCGGAACCGCGTCCTCCACCTCGCGCGCGCGAGCGGGCGTGGCCGCCGGTTCCGCGAGGTGGCGAGCTGGACCGCGCCTGAGCCCGTGGACTTCCGCACCTTGTTGCCGCTCGCCGACGGCCGCACGCTGCTCGCCTGGGCCACCGAGGATCGGGACTTCGTCAAACCGGACAGGCTGCGGGCGGCCGTGATCGACGCCAAGGGCAGGATCGGGCCGGCGCAGACGATCGCGGTCGCCGATAGGGAGGGAGAGCTCGACGGCTTCGAGCTGCGCCGTCTGGGCGCGAACCGGGCGGCGCTCGTGTGGACGGAGCTTCGCAAGGGCAAGGGCGCGAAGCGCGTTCGCATCGCCCTCACCGCACGTTGAGCAGTGGGGGGCCAGGTGTGATCGACCGGCGACCGGGTAGCCGCTGAGTACACGCAGTCATCCGACGCGAAGGAGTGGGCGATGCCTCCACGCGGAGTCAGGAAGGGCACCAAGCGCGCCCGTCAGTACGAGCACATCAAGGAGAGCCAGCTCGACCAGGGCCGCTCCGAGGACCGCGCCGAGGAGATCGCGGCGCGCACCGTCAACAAGGAGCGCGCGCGCAGCGGCGAGTCGCGCACCCGTTCGCGCACGTCGACGCGGGACATCTCGTCCGGCCGCCGCGGCGGCAAGCGCTCGGGCAGTCCCGGCCCCCGCGGGCGCACGCGCGACCAGCTCTACAACGAGGCCAAGGCCCTCGGCATCGAGGGTCGCTCGAGGATGAACAAGAGGCAGCTCCAGGCCGCGGTCGACAACAAGAAGCGCTGAGGTGGCGAGGACGATCACGAAGCTGTCCAGGAAGACCCGTCGCGACCTCGGGCGCGAAGGGGCCAAGGCCGCGGCGCGCTAGCGCGGGCGTCGACGGGAACGGGCAGCGGCGCGGGTGCGATGACCGTCACCGAGCTGCTTGCGCTTGACCGCGCGGCCGCAATCGAGGAGGGTTGCCCGGTCAGGCGAACCAAGCAGAAGGAGCAACGGGTGAAGCGAATCGTTTCGATCGTGGCGGCCACGGCGGCGCTGGGAGCTCTCGGGCTGATGGGCAGTTCAGCCGCGTCGGCCGACAGCTATTGCCCCACTTACTACGCCTGCTTCTGGACCGGCACGAACTTCACCGGGCTGAAGAAGACGGTTCCGGCGTCGCAGGGCGGGCAGGGTTGGATCACCCTCGACGGCGACTTCCGCGACAACATCGAGTCCGCCCAGAACCTCTTCGACCTCAAGAAGGTCTGCTTCTCCACAACCGGGGACGGCAGCGGGTACATCCCCGAGGCGAGGCTCGACCCCTGGCACCAGATCACCTCGTTCCAGAACTGGAACAACCGCATCAGGGCGTTCAAGGTCACGGTGAATAACGGCTACTGCCCCTGACCGCGAGCGCGGTTACCCAGGGGTTGAGGTATACGCGCTCGGTCAGCGGCGCCCGCGCCGGTGCACGCGCGTGCGGGGCCGCCCCTTGCGGCAATCCCGATACCTGCGCACGCTGATCGTTCGCTGACCGCGCGCGCTGGTGGCGACGATCCGGACCGTGACGCGCCCCTTCGGCAGGCGGGCGAGCACGAGTCGCGTGACGCGGTGGCCGCGCACGACCTTGACGCGCCGGCCGTTGACGAACGCGGCGACGCGCACGATCCGCCCGTGGCGCGGCTGGTGGATCCAGAACGACCGCTTCGGCTCCCGCGGGCACCCGGCCGCGCCGAACGGCTGGGTACCGCACCTGAAGAAGTACGGCAGCCTCGCGAGCGGCGCCTGCACCCGAATGCCGGCGGGGCCGGAGTAGCGCTCTGCGGTGTCGCCGGCCTCCCAGCAGCCGCTCGGGAAGTACACGTCGACCGCGCTCGCTCCCTCGTCCACGACCGGCGCGACGAGAACGTCGGGGCCGAGCATCCACTCCTGCTCCTCCCGCGCGGCCCGCGCATCGCCGGGGAACTCGAACCACAGCGGCCGCGTGGGCGGGACCCCGGTCCGCTCGGCCTCGCGCCAGAGCGCGAGCAGCCGCGGGCGCGCGCGCAGGTGTAGGGCCGCCATCGCCTTGTAGATGCCGAGCGTCTCGGCGTCGTAGCTCCACGGCGTGTGCGTTCCCGCCGCGACCGAGCCGTGCACCCGGAAGAACGGCGACAGGGCGGCCCACTCGGCCCACCTGGCGAACAGCTCCTTGGTGGTCGCCTGGTACGGACCGACGTCGAAGTAGCCGCCGATGTCGGTGGTGAAGCCGTAGGCGCCGCCCACGGCGCGGTTGAGCATGTCGGTCGTCTGCGAGGCGAGGCCCGAGGACCGCGTCCAGTCGGTCGTCTCGTCGCCCGGGAAGTTGCCCGGCTCGAACGCGGCCGAGCCTGAGTAGCCCGCGCGCGTGTAGTAGAAGATCCTTCGCGAGGGGTGCTCGCGCCGGTAGGCGTCCACTGCCCGCGCGGTCGCGCGGTGGAAGAGGATCGGGAAGCGGTTGTGCATCTGAGCTCCGGTCGACCCGTCGTGGAAGCGCATGTCGTCGAACACCTGCTCGCCGAAGTCCTGCATGAAGCCGTCGGCGCCGAGGTCCAGCGCCCTGCGGACACGCGCCTGCCACCACGCGGCGGCGCCGGGGTGGGTGAAGTCGATCACCGCTCCGTCGGCGTTGAAGTTCGACGTGAACGTGTACGGCGAGCCGTCGGCGTGGGTGGCCACGTAGCCCTTCGCGAGCGCCTCGTCGTAGGCCTCCGGGTCGTCGGTGCCGATCGTGTCCTTGCCGACGAACCCGCGGAAGTAGACCATCGGGTGTATGCCGCGCCGCCTCAGCTCGGCGAAGTCGCGGGCCAGCACGTCGGCCGGTAGCTGGGCCGCGCCCTCGATCCGGTAGCCGTCGAGCCTGACGCCGTAGCGGTCGATGCCCGCGAGGTCCGACGCGATCTCGGCCTGATGCTGGTCGGCGTCGTCGGTCGGGTAGCGGACCTCGCGGTCGAGGATCGTCCCGAGCGCCCACTCCGGCGGCACGGGCTGCCGGCCTGTGAGCCGCGTCAGGGTGCCGATCGCGCGCGCCGCGCCGGCGGGCGCCACCACGTAGTCGAGCGCCGGGCCCGCGACCTCGACGTGCCACGCGTCGGGGCGGTCCGAGCCCATCCGCCAGCGCGCGATCTCGTCGCGATCGAGCCAGAACCCGTAGCCGCCCGACGAGATGAACTGGCTCTGCGCGTAGTAGGTGGCGTACGGGCCGTTGGGAAACATGTAGCGGTCGCGGCCCGGTGTGGCCGGCGCCGTCACGCCGCTGGCGCTGCCCGAGCCGACGTTCTCCTGCTGGAGGTAGGTGAAGAACTCCGTGCCGCGCGCGTCGACAGCGTCGTGGCGGCCGCCGAAGCCGTGGAAGGCCTCCTCCGGAGAGGACGCGAACGCGTCGGCCATCGCGGCCACGCCGGTCGCCGGCACCGGGCGCACAGAGACGCCGAGCGCGGGGCCTCGCGGCGCGATCGTCACGGACAGCCTCCGCCCCGAGGGGTCGCTGGTGGCCAGCGTCAGGCGCACGGTCGGGCCGGCCTTCGTGGCCGCGAGGACCTTCGTCGCCGCGTAGACGGTGCCGCCCTCGGTCACCCGCTGGAGGGTGCCCTGCCACTGACCGCCGGGCGTCTGGCCGACGCTGTGCGAGCCGACCAGGAAGGCGAACGGCGCGTACAGCGCGGGCGGCGGCGGGCCCTGCGTGCCGAACTGGACCTCCGGGGCGGGCGCGACGATCGCGGACCCGCCGGCCGGGGCGGCCTGGCGCAGGACCGTCCGGCCGGAGGCGTCGACGAACGAGACGCGCAGCGGGTTGCGCTCGATCGTCACCCGCGCGCCGCCCGGAGCGCTCGCCGCCAGGTCCGTCGCCGCGCGGGCCGGCGGCGCGCAGGCGAAGGCGACGAGCGCCAGGGCCGCGAGGGCCGGGATCCGGGCGGCGGGCACACGCGCCGCGCTCAGAACCCGCCCGGCCCTTTGCCGAAGGAGCCCGCTCGAGTGGGGGCTCCCGGAAGCCGAGCTGGTGATCGTGAGCGTGGGCTCCCGGATCCCGCTGCCCGGGGGCTGGAACGTCACCGTCACCGTGCGCGACCGGATCTCGCCCACCGGTACCGGCCCGACGTTGACGACCGTCGGCACACGGCGGGCTGCGCGAAGAACGGGGCGGTGACCAGCACGTAGGGCAGGCGAGGTAGACACCGGTCGCGCGTCTTGGCGTGACGCGCGCTTCGCGCCTTTACGGCCGGCCGAAGACGACGAAGTCGCCCCAGAAGCCGACGACGTGGTTCTCGTAGTTGCCCCCGCCGCCGTACTCGAGGGACATGCCGGCGTCGCCCCTGGGGTTCGCGCCGATCGCGGGATACGCGAACGCGTAGCTCGGGTTCCAGATCTGCGACGCCGCGCGCTACGCCTTCTTCCAGCGGGAACAGCCGGCGTGAACCTCGCACAGCCGGAACCAGGTGATCGCTCCCGGAGAGTGCCGGCGCCGGGAGCAGGGATAGTCCGCACCGCTGCGGTCCCATGGGCCGTACTGGCGCGCGGGGTTGAAATAGAGGTGGTACTGCGCGCGCACGTAGTGGCCGTCGCGCTCCCTGTCGCACACCGCGATGCTGGAGTGGTCGTCGAACACGCAGGCGACGTCGGCCCCGTGGTACACGCACCGGTTGTGCGCCTGCGTCGGCGAAGACAGGGTGACCGCGGTCACCGCCACGAGCGCGCTTGCCGCGAACAGACACCTGATCCTTGCCATCCCAGCCTTTCCCCTCGGCCTGAGTCGAGCGAATCGAGATATTCCCAGCAATCCAGGGATATCTCAACCTCGTGTGCTGGGATTCGCGCCCCGAAGCGGCCGCCAGCGTGCCTCTGAATCGCGGTATGGCCGGTTCGATCCCGGCCTCCGGCATCCGGTCGCGTACGCTCCCCTCCCGTGTCCGAAGCGACGATCGTGGAGGCCGGTGGCCGCGACCTGCGGGTGTCGAGCCCGGATCGCGTGATCTTCCCGGTGACCGACCGCTCGGGCGCGGTCACGAAACTCGACGTCGTCGAGTACTACCTCGCAGTCGCCGACGGCATCATGCGCGCGCTCGAGCGCCGTCCGACGACGCTCGAGCGCTGGCCGAAGGGCGTGCACCCCGGCTTCGTCCTCTCGACGCGCGAGAAGGGGGGCGGCGACGCCTTCTTCCAGAAGCGCATCCCGCGCGGGGCCCCGGAGTACGTGCAGACCGCGCGCATCCAGTTCCCGTCGGGCCGCCACGCCGACGAGATCTGCCCCACCGAGGTGGCCGTCGTCGGCTGGGCGGCCCAGATGGGCACGATCACGTTCCATCCGTGGCCGGTCCGCAGCGACGACGTGGACCATCCGGACGAGCTGCGCCTGGATCTCGACCCCCAACCGGGAACCGACTTCGCGGACGCCGTGCGCGTCGCCGGCGAGGCGCGCGTGCTCCTGGACGAGCTCGGCTACGCCGGCTTTCCGAAGACCTCGGGAGGCCGGGGCGTCCACATATACGTCCGGATCGAGCCGCGCTGGACGTTCACGGAGGTCCGCCATGCCGCGATCGCGTTCGGCCGCGAGCTCGAGCGGCGGCTGCCCGGCGAGGTGACCACGAAGTGGTGGAAGGAGGAGCGCGGCGAGCGCATCTTCGTCGACTACAACCAGAACGCGCGCGATCGCACCATCGCCTCGGCCTACAGCGTGCGCCCGAAGC
>DASVQK010000051.1:0-5910 GCA_036389105.1 Thermoleophilaceae bacterium | reverse complement strand
TGGCCCGGGCGCTCGACTTCGGCTACCTGGACTCGGGGGCGATGTACCGCGCGGTGGCCCTGTCGCTGCTGGACGCGCCCGGCGAGCCGGCCGAGCGCGCCGCCGCGGCGAACATCGAGCTGGGCGAGCGCGTGCTGCTGGACGGGCGCGACGTGACCGAGGCGATCCGCGCTCCCGATGTGACCGAGACGGCGTCCAGGATCGCGACGAGCCAGCCGGTGCGCCAGGCGATGGTGCGCAAGCAGCGCGAGCTGGTGGCCGGCGGCGACTGGGTCGCGGAGGGGCGCGACATCGGCACCGTGGTGGTGCCCGACGCGCGGCTCAAGATCTTCCTCACGGCGAGCCCGGAGCAGCGGGCCCGGCGCCGCGCGGCCGACCTGGGGACGGACTGGCGCGTGGTGCTGAGGGACCAGGCGCTGCGCGACGCGCAGGACTCCGAGCGCGCGCACTCGCCGCTGCGCCCGGCCCCGGAGGCGATCGAGCTGGACACCACCGACCGGCCGGTCGAGGACGTGGTGGCGCAGATCGTGCGGCTCGTCCGCGACGCGCCCGGCTGATGGCCCTGCCGCGGGTGGCGGTCGTCGGCTATCCCAACGTCGGCAAGTCGACCCTGGTCAACCGGCTGAGCGGAACCCGCGAGGCCGTGGTGCACGAGCAGGCCGGCGTCACGCGCGACCGCAAGGAGGTCGAGGCCGACTGGAACGGCCGCCGCTTCCTGCTGGTGGACACCGGCGGGGTGGACATGGCGGACGCCGGCCAGCTGGCGCGGGAGGTCCAGCGCCAGGCGCGCACGGCGCTGGCCGACGCGGACGCGATCGTGCTGGCCGTGGACGCGCGGGCGGGCGCGCGGCCGGGGGACCTGGAGCTGGCCGAGGAGCTGCGCGGCGCGCCGGTGCCGGTCATCGTCGCGGCCAACAAGGTGGACAGCGCGGCCGCCATCCCCGACGCCGCCGAGTTCCACCGCCTGGGCCTGGGCGAGCCGGTGGCGGTGTCCGCGGCCCAGGGGCTCGGCACCGGCGACCTGCTGGACCGGGTGGTGGAGGCCCTTGGCGAGGGGCCCGACGCCCACGGTGACCCGGCCGGCGAGGTGCGGCTGGCCGTGATCGGGCGGCCGAACGTGGGCAAGTCGTCGCTCGTCAACGCGTTCCTGGGCCAGGAGCGGGTGATCGTGTCGGACCGCGCGGGCACCACGCGCGACGCGATCGACACGCGCCTCGAGGTGGACGGCAGGCCGGTCCTGCTTGTGGACACGGCCGGGCTGCGGCGGCGCGCGAAGGTGGCCGGGACGGTGGACTACTACGCGCAGCTGCGCTCGGAGCGGGCCGCCGAGCGGGCGCAGGCGGCGATCGTGGTGTGCGACGCCCGGGAGGGCGTGACCAGCGAGGACCTGCGCGTGGCCGAGCTGGCGATGGTCAAGGGCTGCGCCACGGTGCTGGCGCTCAACAAGTGGGACGTGACGCGCACCGAGCTGGACGACGCGCGCGATCGCGCCCTGGTGCGCCTGCGGCTGCGCCCGGAGGTGCTCGCGGTGTCGGCCAAGACCGGCCGCGGGGTGCGGCGGCTCCTGGCGCGGGCGATCGACCTGGCGGACCGCGCCGCCACGCGCATCCCAACCGGCGAGCTCAACCGCTTCGTGTCGGACGTGGAGGCCGCGCGCCAGCCGCCCGTGGTGCGCGGCAGGCGGCTCAAGTTCCTCTACATGACGCAGTACGCCACCGCGCCGCCGCGCTTCAGCATTCAGGTGTCCGACCGCGGCCGCCTGACCCGCGACTACGGCTTCTTCCTCGAGAACCGGCTCAGGGAGCGCTACGGGCTCGAGGGCGTGCCGCTCGTGATCGACTACCACGGGCGCGAGGAGTCGCGGCGCGGCCCCCGAGGGGCGGGACGCAGCCGCTAATCTCTCCGGCCTCCATGAGCCAAGCAACTTCAGACAACGAGTACCTCTTCACCTCCGAGTCGGTCACCGAGGGCCATCCGGACAAGATGGCCGACCAGATCTCCGACGGCGTCCTGGACGCCGTGATGCGCGACGACCCGCAGGGCCGCGTGGCCTGCGAGACGCTCGTGAACACGGGCCTCGTGGTGGTGTCCGGGGAGATCTCGACCACCACGTACGTGGACGTGCCCAAGATCGTCCGCGAGACGGTCGACAAGATCGGCTACAACGACGCCAGCTACGGCTTCGACTGCAACACGTGCGCGGTGATCAGCGCGATCGACGAGCAGTCGCCCGACATCGCGCAGGGCGTCGACAAGGCCTACGAGTCGCGCACGGACCCGTCCGACGACGACGAGCTGGACGTGGCGGGCGCGGGCGACCAGGGGATGATGTTCGGCTACGCCACGCGGGAGACCAAGGAGCTCATGCCGATGCCGATCTCGCTGGCGCACCGCCTGGCTCACCGGCTGGCGGAGGTGCGCCGCGCGGAGCTCGTGCCCTACCTGCGGCCCGACGGCAAGACCCAGGTCACGGTCCGCTACGAGTCCGGCCGACCGATAGAGATCGAGAAGATCCTGATCTCCACGCAGCACAAGCCGGGGGTCGACGCCGACACGCTGATCAAGCCGGACCTGTGGGAGCACGTCGTCCGCCCGATCCTGCCCGCCGAGCTGTACGACGAGAAGAAGCTCCTGGGCAACTTCCTGGTCAACCCCACGGGCAAGTTCGAGATCGGCGGCCCGATGGGCGACTGCGGGCTCACCGGCCGCAAGATCATCGTCGACACCTACGGCGGCGCGGCACGGCACGGCGGCGGCGCGTTCTCGGGCAAGGACCCGTCCAAGGTGGACCGCTCGGCCGCCTACGCGGCCCGCTACGTGGCCAAGAACGTGGTGGCCGCCGGCCTGGCGGACCGCTGCGAGATCCAGGTGGCGTACGCGATCGGCGTCGCCCACCCGGTCTCGGTGATGGTGGAGACCTACGGCACCGAGCGGGTGCCGCGGGCCCGGATCGCCGAGCTGATCGGCGAGCACTTCGACCTGCGGCCCGGCGCCTTCCGCGAGTACCTGCGGCTGCACCGGCCGATCTACCAGAAGACGGCCGCCTACGGGCACTTCGGTCGCGACGACCACGACTTCACGTGGGAGAAGACCGACAAGGCGGAGACCCTGCGCGACGCCGCCGGCCTGGGCGAGCGCGAGGCCGCCCCCGCCTGAGGTCGTCCTTTCGTCCGTTTACGCGCTCCCTGCCCCGGGCCGGGGTTGACTTCGCGCCGATAGGACCGCAAGCTGGCCTTGCCAAGGATGGTCCAACGAGGAGGCGGGGGAATGAGGTTCTTTCTTGCGGTAGCGGTCACGAGCGTCCTGGCGCTCGTGGCGGCGGGCACGGCGAGCGCGCAGACGCTCAGCCCGGGCCACGCGAACGGCCATGGGTCCGTGGCCGAGGACACGGGCAATTCCTTCACGCCGTACAAGTTCAGCTTCAACGCGCAGGGCGTGACGGTGGGCGGCGACGTCGCCCCCGCGGGCGGGGTCCGGTTCTCGAACCCGGGCGGAAGCTTCCGCGGCAGCGTCGACTGCTACTTCCAGGCGGATAACGAGGCCTTCTTCAGCGGGCACGTCGAGAGCTCGCACGGCGACCTCGTTCCGGAGGCGCTCCAGGGTCAGATCGCCACCTACTCGGCCCACGTGGTCGACAACGGCGAGGGCTCGGACTCGCCGCCGGACACGATCGGCTTCACCGCGATCATGGGACCGTTCTCACTCGACTGCTTCTCGGCCGCGCTGCTGGCGGACACGGTCGCCACTGGCCAGGTCCAGGTCCACCCGGTCGACTGAGTCGCCGCAGGGGACGCTGACACGGGGGCGGTGCGACGAGAGCCGCGCCGCCCTCAGTTGTTCGGCGGCGGCGGGTCCGCGGCCGGCGGGATCGCCGGCGCGCCCGCCTGCTGGGTCACGCGGTCGATCTGGCGCACCACGCCCTCGGGGTTCTCGATCCCGTCGAAGCGGAACAGGTTGGCGTGCTCCTCGCCTGAGGTGTCGAAGTCGATAGTGCCCACGCGCAGCATGCGCTCGAACAGGGTCTGGGTGATGCTGTGGTCCTGGAGGCGCTCGAGCCGCGTCTCCTGGATCTGGCGCCGGAGCACGCCGCGCTGCACGCGTATGCGGCGCGTGGTGATGAAGTAGCGGGTGAAGAAGCGCTTCAGGAAGCCCGCGGCCAGCACGACCAGGAGCACGCCGACCCCGATAGCCACGCCCACGGCGGCCTCGCTCGCGGCCACCGCCCCGATCACCCCGGCGCCCGCCGCCACCAGCAGGCCGACGAAGTAGAAGCCCAGGATCGAGCGCCACGACGGACGGCCGCGGAAGATCATCGTCTCGCCGGGGCTGAGCTCCATGCCGCAAGCGTATCCGCGCACCCGGGCGGCCGGGACCGCGGGCGCGGCGTCCGGGGGTCGCCCTACGGTCGAGGAGTGATCGCCAAGGTCGAGCCGCTCACCCCCGCCCGGGCCCTGCGCGGACCGTTCGACTATCGCCTGCCGGGCGAGATGGACGGGGTGGACGTCGGCTCGATGCTGGTGGTGCCGTTCGGCCGGCGGCGCCTGCTGGGCGTCGTGGTCGAGCTCACCGAGCACAGCGACGTGCCGCCCGAGCGACTGGTCCAGCCGCTCGCCGCTCTCGACCGCGGCGTGCCGGCGGAGCTCGTGCGCCTCGGGCTCTGGGTGGCGGAGGAGTACTGCTCGACGCCGGCGCGCGGGCTGGCGCTGGTGCTCCCGCCCGGGTCCGGCATCGGCGGCCTGCCGCGGGTCGGCATCCGGCGCACGCTGGCGGCCACGATCACGGCGGCCGGCCGCGCGGCGCTCGCGGCGGGCGCACGTCTCGGCCCGCGTCAGCGCGCGGCCCTGGAGGGGCTTCGGGACGGTCCGCTGCCGGTCACGCGGCTCGGCCGCGCCACCGGCGCCGACCACTCGACGCTGCGCTCGCTCGAGGCCCGCGGGCTGGTGTCGCTCGAGCGCGCCGAGCACAGGCGCCGGCCGGCCATCCACTCGGTGGGCGCGCGCTCGGCGGATGACCTCCGGCTCACCGCCGGGCAGCGCGACGCGCTGAGCGCCATCGAGTCGCGTCTGGACGCCCCCTCCCCGGGCCCCGGCCTCCTGCTGCACGGCGTCACGGGCAGCGGCAAGACCGAGGTGTACCTGCGCGCGGCCGCCTCGGCCATCGAGCGCGGCCGCTCGGCCATCGTCCTCGTCCCCGAGATCGCGCTCACGCCGCAGACGGCGGCCCGCTTCGTGCAGCGCTTCGGCGACACGGTCGCCGTCCTGCATTCGCGCCTGGGGGCCGGGGAGCGCCACGACGAGTGGCTCCGCCTGCGCCGCGGGGAGGCGCGCGTCTGCGTGGGCCCGCGCTCGGCGGTGTTCGCGCCGCTGCCGAACCTCGGCCTGATCGTGGTGGACGAGGAGCACGACGCCTCCTACAAGCAGGAGGGCGACCCGCGCTACGACGCCCGTCGGGTGGCCGAGCGGCGCGCCGAGCAGTGCGGCGCCGTGCTGGTGGCGGGCAGCGCCACGCCGCGTCCGGAGAGCTGGCTGGCGCTCGAGCGGGTCTCGCTGCCCGAGCGCGTGGACTCCCGTCCGCTGCCGCCCGTGGAGCTGGTCGGGTCGCTCGACGCCGCAGGGCTCCTGCACGCCCGCGCGCTCGCCGCCCTCGACGAGGTGCGCGTGCGCGGGCAGAAGGCCATCGTGCTGCTCAACCGCCGCGGCTGGTCCAACTTCCTGTCGTGCCGGTCCTGCGGCCGGGTGTGGGACTGCCCGCACTGCGACGTGGCGCTCGTGCTTCACCGCGCCGCCCGGCGCCTGGCGTGCCACCACTGCGGCCACGCCGAGCCCGTCCCGTCGGCGTGCCCTGACTGCGGTTCCGTGTCCGTCGCGCGCCATGGGGTGGGCACCGAGCGGCTCGAGCGCGAGCTCGAGG
>DASVQK010000050.1:0-5533 GCA_036389105.1 Thermoleophilaceae bacterium | reverse complement strand
GACGAGCAGGGCGTCCTGCTCAATCGTCTGGGCTGCCATGCCGGAGAGGACACCGTCGGGGCCGAGCTCGAGGTAGCGCGTGACGCCCGCTTGTTCCAGGTGGCGGATGCCGTCGGCGAAGCGGACCGGCTCGCGGACGTGGCGGAGCCAGTAGTCGGGCGAGGCGATGTCCTGCTCGGCGTCGCCGGTGAGGTTCGAGACGATCGGGGTCGTTGGTGCGTTGAAGGTCAGGCTCGCCGCGACCTGGCGGAACTCGTCGAGCATCGGCTCCATCAGCTGCGAGTGGAAGGCGTGGCTGACGCGCAGGCGGCTGGTGCGGCGGTCCTTCGACTCCCACTCCTCGGCCAGCTTCTCGATCGCTTCGGCTGCGCCTGAGACGACCGTCGAGCGCGGGGCGTTTACAGCGGCTATCGAGAGGGCGGGATCGAGGTCGGCTGTGACCTCCTCCTCGCTTGCCTCGATCGCGACCATTGCGCCGCCCTCCGGGAGCGCGCCCATCAGCTTCCCGCGCGCTGAGACGAGCTTGCAGGCGTCTGCGAGCGACAGGACGCCGGCGACGTGGGCCGCTGCCAGCTCGCCGATCGAGTGGCCGATCAGGAAGTCGGGCTTCAGTCCCCAGGACTCCAGGAGCCTGAACAGCGCGACCTCGACCGCGAACAGCGCGCTCTGGGTGTTCTCGGTCCGTGCGAGCTCCTCCTCATTGCCCGAGAACGTCAGCTCCTTGAGGCCGTCGCCGAGCTCGCCGCAGACGGCGTCGAACGCTTCCGCGAAGGCCGGATAGGTCTCGTAGAGCTCGCGCCCCATCCCCACCCGCTGCGCACCCTGGCCGGTGAACATGAACGCCGTCTTGCCGCCCGCCGGCGTGCCCTCGACGACTCCGGCGGCGGGCTCGCCGCGCGCGAGTGCCTCGAGCCCGGCGAGCAGCTCCTCGCGATCGCTCCCGATGACCGCCGCGCGGTGCTCGAGCGCCGCGCGGCCGGTCGCCAGCGTGAACGCCACGTCGAGCGGCTCGAGCTCCGCATGCGCCTCCACATGAGCGCGCAGCCGCTCCGCCTGCGCCCGCAGCGCCGCCTCGCTCTTCGCCGACACGAGCCACGGCAGGCTGTCCTGCCCAGTGGTTGCTATGGACCCCTTAGGCAGGACGGCGGCGTCGGGCGCCTCCTCGATCACGACGTGGGCGTTCGTGCCGCCGATCCCGAAGCCAGATATCCCCGCGCGGCGCGGGCGCTTGCCCGACTCCCACGGCTCGGGCTCGGTCAGCAGCCTGATGTCCCCGGCAGTCCAGTCGACGTGCGGCGACGGCTCCTCGGCGTGCAGGGTCGGCGGCAGCATGCCGTGCCGCATCGCCATCACCATCTTGATGATCCCGCCGACGCCCGCGGCGGCCTGGGCGTGTCCGATGTTCGACTTGATCGAGCCCAGTCGCAGCGGGCCGTCCGACCGTTCCTGGCCATAGGTCTCGAGCAGCGCCTGCGCCTCGATCGGGTCGCCGAGCGTCGTGCCGGTGCCGTGCCCCTCCACGGCGTCCACGTCGGCCGGCGACAGGCCCGCGTTCGCAAGTGCCTGGCGGATCACGCGCTCCTGCGACGGGCCGTTCGGCGCGGTCAGCCCGTTGCTGGCCCCGTCCTGGTTGACCGCGCTGCCGCGCACGACCGCCAGCACACGGTGGCCGTTGCGCCGCGCGTCGGACAGCCGCTCGACCAGCAGGAGGCCGGCGCCCTCCGACCAGGTCGTCCCGTCGGCGCCAGCCGAGAACGACTTGCAGCGCCCGTCGGGCGCGAGCCCGCGCTGGCGGCTGAAGTCCACGAAGACCCTCGGGTTGGACAGCACGGTCACGCCGCCGGCCAGCGCCAGCGAGCACTCGCCCTGCCGCAGGGCCTGGCACGCCAGGTGGAGTGCGACGAGCGAGGACGAGCACGCCGTGTCCACCTTCATCGCCGGCCCCTCGAGCCCCAGCGCGTAGGCCACCCGTCCCGGCGCGACGCTGCCGGTCACGCCAGTGGTCAGGTAGCCCTCGGCGTCCGCCGGCACCTGACCGCTCACGCCGTAGTCCGCGTACATCACGCCGGTGAACACGCCGGTGTCGCTGCCGCGCAGCGAGCCCGGGTCGATCCCGGCGCTCTCGAGCGCCTCCCAGCCGGTCTCCAGTAGGAGTCGCTGCTGCGCGTCCATCGCCAGCGCCTCGCGCGGCGGGATCCCGAAGAAGTCGGCGTCGAAGTCGGCGGCGTCGTGCAGGAAGCCGCCGTGGCGACAGTACGTGGTGCCAGGATGATCCGGATCGGGGTCGTAGATGCGATCCACGGACCAGCCGCGATCCGCGGGGAACTCCGAGATCGCGTCGACGCCCGACGCCACGAGCTCCCAGAGCTCCTCGGGCGAGTGCACTCCGCCCGGGTAGCGGCAACTCATCCCGACGATCGCGATCGGCTCGTCGGCGCGCGTCCGCTGGCGGGTGACGGCCGCGGCGCGGTGCTCGGCGCCGTCGATCCGGGAGCGCAGCAGCTTGGCCACCGCCACCGGGGTCGGATGGTCGAATACGAGCGTCGAGGGCAGCCTCAACCCGGTCACCTGCCCCAGGCGGTTGCGCAGCTCGACCGCGGACAGCGAGTCGAACCCGAGCTCCTTGAATGCCCGCTGGGTGTCCACGGCCTCCGCCGAGGACTGGCCCAGCACCGCCGCGACCTCGCCCCGCACGAGCTCCAGCACGACGCCGTCCCATTCCTCCTCGGGCACGCCCGCGAGGCGCGGACCGAGGGAGCCGCCGCCGCCACGATCGCGGCGCGCGGGCGCGCGCACCAGACCCTGGAAGAGCGGTGGGAGCATCTGCGCTCGCGCCTGTGCTCGGAGCGCCGCCGTGTCCAGGCGTGCCGGCACGAGGAGCGGCTCCGGGATCCCGAGCGCGCTGTCGAACAGATCCAGACCCAGCTCGCTCGGCAGCGCCTGCACCCCCAGGCGGGTCCAGCGGGCCAGGTCGGCCTGCTCCAGCGTGCCGCCCATGCCCGTCGGCTGGTCCCAGAGTCCCCAGGCCAGCGCCGAGGCGGCGAGCCCCTCGCCGCGCCGGCGGTGCGCGAGCGCGTCCAAGAACGCGTTGGCCGCCGCGTAGTTGCCCTGCCCGGGGCTGCCCAGCAGGGCGGCGACCGACGAGAACATCACGAACGCCGCCAGGTCGAGGTTCGCCGTGAGCTCGTGCAGGTGCAGCGCGGCGTCGACCTTCGGACGCATCACGTGCGCCACCCGGTCGGCGTCCAGCGTGTCGATCACGCCGTCGTCGAGCACGCCGGCCGCGTGCACGACGGCCGTGAGCGGATGCTCGTCCGGGATGGAGTCGATGAGCGTCGCCAGCTGGTCGCGATCGGCCACGTCGCAGGCCGCCGCCGTCGCCTGGCAGCCCAGCTCGGCGAGCTCGGCCACGACCTCCGCCACGCCCTCGGCCTCGGGGCCGCGCCGGCTGACGAGCAGGACGTGACGGACGCCGCCGCGGGCGAGATGGCGGGCCACCAGCGCGCCCAGCCCGCCGGTGCCGCCGGTGATCAGAACGGTCCCGTCCGGTGCGAGCGGGATTGCCGTCTCGCGGCTGTCCGCGCTCACCCGCGCCAGGCGTGGCGCGTGAATCGCTCCCTCGCGCACGGCCAGCTGCGGCTCCTCCGCGGCGAGCAGGTCGTCCCAAGGCACGTCGCCGCCGTCGAGGTCGATCAGCAGGAAACGGCCGGGGTTCTCCGTCTGCGCGCTGCGGACCAGGCCCCAGACGGGCGCGGCGGCCAGGTCGGACTCGTCGCCCGTGCGCACGGCCTGCGCGCCGCGGGTCACCAGCGCCAGCCGCGAGTCGACCAGGCGCTCGTCGGCCAGCCAGGCCTGGAGCAGCTCAAGCGTCCGCTGCACGCCGCCGAGCGCGGAGGCCGCGGCATCGTCCGAACCGGCGTCGGTCGCGATCGGCGCCAGCACCACGTCGGGCGCCGGCGCATCGCCGTCGAGGCTCTCGGCCAGGGCGGCGAAGCCGGCGTGGCGGTCGGCGTCCACGTCCAGGCCGTCGCCCAGGATCGCGACGCGGCGCGACTCCCCGTCCGAGGAGCGCGGAGCCACCTCGGGCCATTCGAGCCGGTACAGCGAGTCCAGCGGCGCCCGGTTCGCCCGCTCGAGTTGGCTCGGGTCGACCGGCCGTGCCACCAGCGAATCCACCGACAGCACCGGCGCGCCGTCCGTGTCGACCGCGGTGATGCTCAGCGTGTCCTCGGCGACGGGCTGTACCTGGACCCGAAGCACGGACGCGCCGCTTCGATGCAGCCTCACTCCCGTCCACGAGAACGGAAGCCGGACCGCGCTCGCGTCCTCGGCCCATGTGGCGTGCAGCGCCCCGTCGAACAGCGCCGGGTGGAGCCCGAAGCGGGCCGCCCCGCCCGCTTGGTCGTCCGCTAGCGCCACCTCGGAGAACAGCTCGTCGCCGCGGCGCCATGCCGCCCGCACGCGCTGGAACGCCGGTCCGTAGCCGAAGCCAGCCTCGGCCAGGCGGTCGTACAGGAACTCGACGTCCACCGGCTCGGCGCCATCCGGCGGCCAGACCTCGGCGGCGAGCCGCTCGGACGCTCGTGCGCCGTCGGCCCCCGCCGGCGCGATCGTGCCGCTCGCGTGGCGCGACCACTCCGCCGCCGCGCCGGGCTCGTCGTCCGGCGAGCCCTCGGGCCGCGAATACACCACGACCTCGCGCCGGCCGGACTCGTCGGGCTCGCCGACCGTCAGCTGGAGCTGGAGCGCACCCTGCTCGGTCAGCACGAGCGGGGCCTCGAGCGTCAGGTCCTCCACCGAATCGCAGCCGGCCTCGGCGCCGGCGGCCAGTGCCAGCTCGACGAACGCGGTGCCGGGCAGGATCACCGATTCGAGCACCAAGTGGTCGGCCAGCCACGGCTGGGTCGAGAGGGACAGGCGGCCTGTGAACAGCCACTCGTCCTCGCCGGCGAGCGCCAGCGACGCGCCCAGCAGCGGGTGCCGCGATGCGCCGAGGCCCGCCGCGCTCAGATCGCCGGCGCCCGAGCCCGGCTCGAGCCAGTAGCGCTGGCGCTGGAAGGCGTAGGTGGGGAGATCCACCTGACGCGCTCGGCGGCCGGCGAACAGGGCGCTCCAGTCGAGCGCCGCGCCGTTGGCATAGGCGGCGGCGATGAAGGTCATCAGCGCCTCCGGCTCCGGGCGCTCTGTACGCAGCGCCGGGACGAGCAGCGCGTCATCGGTCTCTTCGCTGAGGCACAGGGCGGCCATGGCGGAGAGGACGCCGTCGGGGCCGAGCTCGAGGAAGCGGGTGACGCCTTGGGTTTCCAGGTGGCGGATGCCGTCGGCGAAGCGGACCGGCTCGCGGACGTGGCGCGTCCAGTAGTCGGGGGAGGCGATGTCGTCTGCTTGCTCTCCGGTCAGGTTCGAGACGATCGGGATCTGGGGGGCGTTGAAGGTCAGGCTCTCCGCGACCTGGCGGAACTCGTCGAGCATCGGCTCCATCAGCTGCGAGTGGAAGGCGTGGCTGACGCGCAGCCTGGAGGTGCGGCGCTCC
>DASVQK010000049.1:0-28836 GCA_036389105.1 Thermoleophilaceae bacterium | reverse complement strand
CGCCCCGGCCGTCAACTCGTACCACGGGCGCCACGCCGTCGCGGTCAACGCCCGAGGCGACATGTCCGTGGTCATGCGCGGCTGCGTGGACGACGCGAACGAGCATTGCGGGTTCCTCTTGTGGGAACGACCGGTTGGCGGCGTG
Organism: Thermoleophilaceae bacterium; assembly: GCA_036389105.1. GTDB lineage: Bacteria > Actinomycetota > Thermoleophilia > Solirubrobacterales > Thermoleophilaceae > AC-37. The sequence goes on along the minus strand of DASVQK010000049.1, from coordinate 28,691 downwards.
TGGAGCGGGCCGCAGTTGGTCTACGAGGACGGCGGGACGTGGGCGGGCGGGCGTGACGAGGGACACGACGTAGCGCTCGACGACGGTCGCACTCTGACGCTGGTCTGGAACGCGGGTGCGGCCGGGGACCTGACGGGCGAGCTCAAGGTCGCGGTCAAGCCATACGGCGGGCACCTCACCTCCCCGCAAACTGTGGGGTCTGGCAACGCGCCGCACGTGGCGGTCAGTCCGAACGGCCAAGCGACCCTGATCTGGTACCTCGGCGCGCTCGAGCAGCGGGCCACACCGCTGTTAGCGACGTACCGCACTGGTAGCGAACCGTTCCCGACCGCGACACTGCTGGACACGCGTGCCTTGCCCGACCCGCGGACGTACGAGGTCCCGCCCACCGGCACCGTGGACTCGCGAGGAAACGCGTACCTGACCTGGCGACACTCCATCTACAACTCAAGGGGCACGGGAGATACCGGGCGCGCCTACGTCGTGCGCAAGCCCGCCGGAGCCGACTTTCAGCCACCGCAGCTGCTCGGTGCCCAGTCCGCTTCCGCCGGCTATCCGAAGCTCGCCAGCAACCGCGCGGGCCAGGTCGTAGCGGGATGGTGGGACGGTGCCAGGGCCCGAGAAACGCTCTGGGCGAACTTCGGTAGTGGGGGCAAACCGCTCGGCAAGCGTCGCAAGGTCGAGTCTGGAAGGTCGGTGCTCGGCGGCACGCCGGCTGTCCCCTGAGTCGGTGCGGGGGCGCGCTGTTCCTCTGGCGGGACTACGGACCGACGCACAACGGCGATGTCCGGTTCGCCCTACGCGCACGCACGAATCAACCGTTCTCCCGACCGCGCCGGCTGCCGGGCACGCCGCATGGCGGCGCGGCTCCGGGCGGTGCGCGCTTCGATTCGCGTGGTGGCGCGACGGCCCTGTGGTCCGAACTGCGGGGCACAGGCAAGACGGTCGACGAGCCGGCGTTCGCGACGACGCTGTCGGCTACCCGCTGCTAGACGGCTGCGGGTCACGTAGCCAGAGGCGTCCGTCAGGAATCCCAAGAGTGCAGAGGCGGCCATGGCCCACGAGCTGGGCTTTCCAACGCGGCTCGGCCGTATCACCTGCCCCTACAATGGGTCTGCCGTGACATCGGCACCCAGACACCCAGGAGTGGAGGCCTATCGTGGCTGCCTATCTCGGGCTGGGCTGGGAGTAGCTCATGCGCGCCACGTCATCGACTCCGGTCGGACGTGGCGTCATACGGATTCTCTTGCTGTTGGCCGTGGTCGGCGTGGCCATACCCCGCCTGTCGCCACACGACCATCCATACGCCTGGGAAGTCCAAGCGCTCCCGCCGAGCATCAGTTCAAGTCCGAACCTGCGCCTCAGCAGTCGACTCATGTGGAACGAAGGACAACCGAAATGACACGCGCGCGGGAACGATGCGGCGCATCAGGCGGGGTCCGGGTGCCGTCGCTCCTTCCGCTGGTTCAAGTGACTCGATGCTCCCGGCCGAATCCCTAGCAGTCTTAGGCAGTTCGGCTTAGCTGCTCTCTGTAGAGATGGTCGCGGGCCCTCCGGGGCCTGCGACCCATTCTGGCTTCACTTCGAGTTTATTTGCCGGCCCGGCAAGGCGGATGGGAAGCCTCCGGACTCGGGGCTCGACGCGCCTTGGCCGCCCACACGCGGACGAGGAACTGGACTCTCCTACGGTGGCGACGTCAAAACTTTACTCAGAGGTGTTGAATCCGCACCATCCCGCTATCGCTCCAGTTCGTTACTTCGATCGCATCATCTCGAACGGCGACCAGACAGTGGCTTTCGTCCATTCCTGCGACGTAGTCGAGCGCGTAGCTTTCTTCCCGGCCCACGAATACCACGCTGCCGTAGTGACCCCCAATCGGCACCCAACCGCGACGTGGATCCCGAGCAAAGACTTCTGGCTGGATCAGAACGAAGGTCGCCCCAAGCTCGTCAACACAACCTGCGCTGATGAGGAACAGCCTCTGCTCCTCCGGATCATTCGTAAGCCGGATCTCAGCAGGGAGGGTGTCGAAGGGAACGCGAACGTGTGCGAATTGGGAGTCCAGCCGACGTTCGTGCGGAAGCGGCAGCTCGGAGAGCTCGGAGAGCGCGCGCCAACCTGGTCCTTCTAGTGATTTCACGCGGTGTGAGTTGCATTAATACCCTAGCGATTTACTGTACCCTGGGGCCTAGAAGCCGGTCAACCCCCCTTTTTTTCTTTTACTCATCCAGACCAGCTCCCATGGAATCCAAGTGACCGAGAGCACCCGGCCTCCCGTGCTTGTCAATAAACTCCCGGATCTCAGCAGGCACCGGCCAGCCGGGCTCCCTTACGACGTCCTCGCTGACAAGGAGCTTCGCGTGCCTCCCGGCCTCGGTTATTGCTGCCAGTAACGAGTCGGGCTCCCCCTCTTTTCCTGACGCACGCTCGACCCAGCCCGACCAACGCTCCATGATCGCCGGCCCGATCGGGTCCTCTTCGAGCTTGCGTATAAAGAAGTGCACTGTCGAAGCACTATCGCGTGCCGCAAGCGCGAGCAACTCTTCCTCGCGAAGAGAGAACGCGGGTAACGGGTCGGTAATCACTTCAATGAGGATGTACAGAGTGTAAAGCCATGCTGCGGTGCCAGGTTGGTCGGCTTGGTCGATGGCATGTGGAATGGTCAACAGCCAGAACTTAAGAGGCCCCGCAGTACTGATCCCGAGGACACTCGGCGGGGTGTAGAGCGCTTTGAGGAGGAAGAAGACGTCGTAGTCGCGGTCGTAAGGAGGCGACTCGCGGCCGGATTCAGCTGCCAGTTGGTTTAGGGCCGCGTTGATCGGAGCCCACGACAGATGCTCGAGCGCGTCCGCGACCGTAACGATCTGTCGAGACAAGGCGACCAGGTCGGGTGGTGGCGTGCGGTCTGGCTGTTCGTTTCCGCAGTTCGCAGCACTTGACCGGCTCCGAGGCTGGCCAGGGCGCTGAAGGCCAAGATCGTGGCTGAGCAATAGCTGGGCGATTTCCTCAGCGATGACCTTGGTCCCGTGCCTCCGCATGGTGGAGCGCGCGATGCCGCGCACCGTTGCAGCCGAGGCCCTGCGTGCTCCGATGTCCTTGTGAGCCGTGGTTGCAGTAAGCCCGAGGAGTCGGAGTGCGGGTTCAGCAAGCGGCCTATCGGGGACCAACCCTTCCTCGCGATGCGTCGCCGCCACCTCATGCTCTTCTACTCGTAGTTCCTTGAGGATCTCGGTCAGCACGCGCCTCAGGGCGGAAGGGTCGGTGAGCTCAATTTCGAGTCTCTTGGCGGCTGCCTTGACGGCAGGCGCCCGGAGGATCTCTGGGTAGTGCGCGAGGTCTATGGCGCGCGCCTTGACGCGCATGAGGAGCAACAACTCATCTGTGAGCCCGGACAGCCGCCTCGCTAGGCCCTCGCTGATCTGCGGCTGTCTCGCCTTGCCCACTTGACGCCCCTTTCCTGCGCGCCGCGCGCGCGCGATTGCGGGAGACAATTAGGCACACGACCCTAGCCGGAGCCTTGCGAAGAGTCGCACGAGCGTTTGATTTTCAAGCAAGGCGCACCAGCCCAATGCAAACCAGAGGAGGACCGTGATGTCTCTTGACCTCAGCCGTGGCGGCACTTCAGCGGTCAGCAAACAAGAGCGCCGCGCAGCGCTAGCCATACGAGAAGTGCAGCTCCCGGGACAGCTGGCCGCGTCGCGGATCGAGGCGGCGAGCTTCGCCACCCACGTCGCGATGCACCACGCCGGCTTGCTCTCGGCCGAGGAGGGGAGGCTGTTGCAGCAAGCGCCGCTCGGCGAGCACCGCTACCGGGCGCTAGCAGACGCTTTCGCGGGCGGAGCCTGCCACGAGATCGCCCTTCTCTCCCACCGCTCACGGCCATGATCGGCCTGCTAGAGGCACTCCTGGCCTTCGCCGGCTTCTGTGCGGTCGTCGCTCTCTGCGCGGTCTTCGTCGCGAGTTGGTTCGAACGGAGCCGGGCGTCCGCCGCCGAACTTCAGCTCGACCCGTATCGGGAGGGGCTGGACGCCACCGCTCGGATTTCGGCGCTGGCATTCGAGGCGGCGCAAGCGATGCACCAAGCAGCCGACCACGCGAGACGCGAGGAATAGGTGCGCGGCCTAACCGCCAGCATCGTCGCACTGCTGGTAGCGATCCTGCTCTCGCCGGCGATCGTCCAGGCCGCGCAGGCGGCGGTACCCCTGCTCTTGTCCGCACTCGTGCTGCTCGGCGTGCTTCGCCTCGCGTGGCCGCCCCGGCGCCGGCGGTGAGCGCGAGCCGCCCAGCCCTCCATGGGACGACCTCGAACTCGGTCGGTGCGGGGTCTGTCAATTGCCCTGCTCGGTCGCTGGACTCGTTCGGATAACTGAACCAAAGTGAAGATATGGCGTACAGAAACCTGAACAACCCCAAACGCAAACGGGCGACCACCGGAGCACCGCTTGGCGACTCGCGACTCGTCGTCTGGGGCGAGCGGCGAGAGGATCCGGACTGGGACCGCTTCTTGGCGGCCCTCCTCGCACTCGCACTCCGCCGAGTCGAAGAAGCTGAGGCAGAGGAGGCGAGTGAGTGAGCTGCCCCTTCTGGCCCTCGTCGTCGCCTCCGTCGGGGTGGTGGCGGGACGCGGCCTCGCTCGCGCGGCGGATCGGCCCCGAATCGTCCGCAGCCTGACCTTTCCGCGGGACCTGGAACCCGATCAAGGCGTCGCCGCGCTCCGTGCGCTGACCGGACTGCTACCCCCGTGGTGGCGGCGACTCTTCGGGCGCCCCACGGTGGTCTTTGAGCACGTCGCCACTGCCGAGGGGATCGAGCACGTGCTCCGCGTCCCTGCGGCGCGGGCGGAATTCATCGTCGCCGGGCTCAAGGCCGCGCTGCCGGGTCTCCGCGTGAACGAACGCTGCCCGCGAGCCGAACGCGAGCCGAGGCTCGCGCGCGAGCTTTGCCGCCTGGGTACCGGGCGCCTGCGAACGAAGCGCCCACGTGCCACGAACGTCGGCGTGCTCGCCAGTCTCCAGCCGCTGCGCGATGGCGAGGCCATCGTCGTCCAGTCCGCCATTTCCCCGGTCGGGCGATCGCTTGAGCAGACACTCACCCAGTTCCTCGGTCGCGGCGGGACGCAGACCGAGACACCCTCGGATCGCGAGACGGAGCCGGACCTCGCTGTCTCGCTCCGGATCGGGGTTTCGGCGAGGGATGGGAACAGAGTCCGACAGCTCATGGCTCGCGCCCTCGGCGCCTTCCATCCGCTCAATACCAGCGAGGCACGGCTTGCCCGACGAGTGCTCCCCAGCCGGCTCGTCGCGCGACGGATGGTCCGGCAGACGCTGCCCGACCAGGGCGCGTCGCTGCTCGCCGCAGACGAGCTGGCGGCCCTGATCGGCCTGCCGCTTGAGAGCCCCCTGCTGCCAGGACTCACGCTCGCGGGAGCCCGCGAGCTCCCGGCCGTTGCGGCGATCCCACGCGCGGGCCTCGTCCTCGGGGACTCGACGGTGGCCGGCCCGCACCGCCCGGTAGCCGTCGCGCTCGACGAGGCGCGCCGAGGGCTCCACGTCTGCGCCCCTACCGGTGCCGGCAAGAGCACGCTGCTGCTTGGGCTGGCCAGTCAGCTGATGGCAGCGGGCCACGGACTCGTGCTGATCGACTCGAAGGGCGACCTGGCCGGTGACGTACTCGACCGCGTACCGGAAGGCCGGCGAGGCGACGTGCTCGTCTTCGACCCAGCGGACTCGGAGCGCCCAGTCGGCTTCAACCTGATCGGGGGCACCGACGAGGCCGAGCTGATCGTCGACCACGTGGTCGGTCAGTTTCGCGCGCGCTACGGCGCCGTGGGGCTCGGACCGCGCTCCGAGGACATCCTCCGCAGCTGCCTGCTCACGCTCTCAACGCAGCCCGGGTTCACCCTCTGCGAGGTCGAGCCGCTGCTCGCGAACGCCGCCTTCCGGCAGCGCCTGGTGGGACGGCTCGAGGAGCCCGTCCTCGAATCCTTCTGGGCGTGGTACGGCTCGTTGTCGGAGGGCGGCCAGGGCCGAGGCGATCGCGCCCCTGGCGAACAAGCTCCGGACGTACACGCTCAGGCGTCGTGTGCGCGCGGTGATCGGGCAGAGCGCGGGCCTCGACCTCGCCCAGGTCCTCGCGCACGGACAGGTGCTCGTCGTCAGCCTGGCCCGAGGGCTCGTCGGGGAGGACGCCGCCGCCCTGATGGGCGCGGCGATGACGGCCCGACTCTGGACGGCGATCCAGGGCCGGGCCGCCCTTCGCCCCGAGGAGCGCCGACCCGCGACGGTGATCTGCGACGAGTTTCAGGACTTCGCGGCCCTTCCCTTGTCGTTCTCGGACGCGGTGGCCCAGAGCCGCGGCTACGGGGTCGGTTGGGTGCTCGCACACCAGCACTTGGCCCAGCTCGATTCGCCGACCCGCCAAGCCGTCCTCGCCAACTGCCGGAACCGAGTGGTGATGCAAACGACCGCCGCTGACGCGGCCACCTTCGCGCGGGAACTCGGCCCCGACGTGGCAGCCGTCGACCTCCAGGGCCTCGGTCCGTTCGAGGGCTACGCCACCGTCTCGGTGGGGGCGGCAGTGACCCCGCCAGCGAGCATCCGCACCCGACCACCCGAACCCCCGCTTGGATCAGCCCAAGCGGTGCGAACCGCGTCGCGGCAGCGCTACGGCACCCCACCAGCCGAGGTCGATCGGGCCATCCGCGCGCGGGTCGTCGGGAGGCGGCGACCCGCACCCGTTGGGGGCGTCAGGAGGGCGTCGTGAGGGTTCGCTTCGCCGTTCGCTTCGCGTGGCCGAGGTGGGCCCCGCTGCTCAGGCTCAGCCTGGAAGTCCGGCTCGGTTCGGCAACGACTGTCTCTCGTAAACGACGGAGGAAGTCGTGAGTGGCCGCTACCTGACAGCCAGCCGGCTCGCCCAACTCGAGCGCACGCTGTCCGACCGCGACCGGGCAATCGTGGACACGCTCGACCAGCTCCGGGTGGCAACCACCAGGCAGCTCCGGCGGCTCCACTTCGCTGACCTCACTCCGGCGTCGGCTGCCCGGCAGACACCGAAGGTGCTCAGGCGACTGACTGCCCAGCGCGTCGTCACGCAACTCGATCGTCAGCTAGGTGGGGTCCGAGCAGGCTCTGCGGCCACCGTCTGGGCCCTCGACGTGGCCGGGCAGCGCCTCGCGGCCGCTACCGGCCCGGCGGGTGGACCGATGCGCCGACCCTGGACGCCGGGCCTGGCGTTCGTGGCCCACCGCCTCGCCGTCTCGGAGCTCTACGTCGAGCTCGTCGAGGCGGAGCGCGCAGGCGGGTGCCGGCTCCTCGAATTCGCGGCCGAGCCGCTGTCGTGGCGGCACTTCAGCGCTCCCTACGGCGGCACGGCCATCCTCAAGCCCGACGCCTTCGTCCGCCTGCGAACCGGCGACTACGAGCGCGGCGCATTCGTCGAAGTCGATCGCGCCACCGAATCGGCGGCGGTCCTGCGACGCAAGTGTTGCGTGTACCGCCGCTACTGGGAGACGGGCCGCGAGCAGGAACGACGCGGCTACTTCCCCGATGTCGTGTTCGCGGTGCCGGACGAGACCCGCCGGGAGGTCGTGCTCGACGTCGCCGCACGCCAGCCCGAGGAGAGTTGGCCGCTCTACCGCGTCGTGCTTACCGCCGACGCGCCCGCCTCAATCGTTGCCGGGAGGACCCCGTGAAGCGGCTCCCGCGCAACACCGTCCTGACGGGTGACGCCACGGCGGTCCTGCGCGGGTTGCTCGGAGAGAGCGTCGACTGCGTCGTGACGAGTCCGCCGTACGTCGGTGGCGTCCGAGACTACGGAGCGTCTGGGCAGCTCGGAGACGAGGCCCGAGTCGAGCGGTACGTCGGCCGACTCCGACGCGTGGCCCGCGAGGTTCGTCGCGTCCTCAAGCCGCACGGCAGTCTCTGGCTCAACCTGGGGGACGCCTACGCGCGAACGGCAGGCCGCGGTGTCCCACGCGGCAGTCTCTTTCTGGCGCCGCAACGAATGGCGCTGGCGCTCTCCGCCGACGGTTGGCTCGTCCGCAACGTTTGCGTGTGGCGCAAGCCGAACCCCCTCCCCCAGAGCGCCCGGGATCGTCTGTCGCCGACGTACGAGGTGGTGCTGTTCGCGACGAAGCGACGCAGCTACTACTTCGACCTCGACGCCATCCGGGTTCCGCACCGCTCGGTTCGTCGCCGACGGCCGAGCGAGGCCGGGCGCACCTATCGCGGCGGGAACGGCGGACTGGGCAAGCTCAAGGCCGCCGGCCGGGTCGGGCACCCGAACGGCAAGAACCCCGGCGACGTCTGGACGATCGCGACCGCCGCCGACCGTCTCGGCCACCAGGCAACCTTTCCCGAGGCACTGGTCGAACGGCCGATCCTCGCCACCTGTCCGGAGCGGATCTGCGTGCAGTGCGACCGGGCCTGGAAGCGGCCGGCGCGGGTGCTCACGGTTCATACGAACGAAGGAGCGCGGACGGTCCGCAAGGTCGGCGCACTGCAACGCTGCGACTGCTTCGCGCCGACCCGGCCGGGCGTGGTGCTCGATCCCTTCTTGGGGACCGGCACCGTCGGCGTGGTGGCGGAGCGGCTCGGGCGTGACTGGCTCGGGATCGAACTGAATCCGGCCTACGCGGAACTTGCCAAGGCGCGGATCGGCGAGCGGAGGGCGGCATGAGCCGCCGTGGACGGCTGCCCGGTGAGCGGAAGGACCCCGGTCTTTCTGCCCGCCGGTACACCCATCCACTACCTCTAAGGAGGTCGGGCCATGGCTACCAAGGCCCAAGAGGTCTACGAGCGCATCGAAGCACTCGTCTCAAGCGGGGTGACGAAGGCCGACGCCTTCCGCCAGCTCGCCAGCGAGTACGGCCAGCCGGTCAAGTCGCTCCAGGGCGCCTACTACCAGCACACCAAGAAGCTCGGTGGTGGGAGCACCCGACCGCGCAAGCGGGAGATGACGCCAGCCGACGCGGTCGACTCCGCCAAGGCGGTCCTCGAGACGGCGATCGAGCAGATCGACGCCGAGATCGAGGCGGCCAAGGAACGGGCCGACGAGGCCAAGCGCGAGTTCGAGGCGATGAAGGCCTCGGCAGCGGAGCGCAAGCAGGCCATCGCGGCCAAGCTCGCCGCGCTCGACTCGTAGACCTCACACCTGATGAGGCCGGGCGGCCTGGACATACCACCATTTGTTCAGGCCGCCCCCTATCTCCACGACAGTCTCCCCGTGACGCCAGGTGCGTTCACTTTTCTGAACGAGACTGATATACTTGAGTACACAAGTATATGCCTCGACGCAATCGCAAACTCGGCCGTTTCATCGCCGCCCGTCGCAAGGAGCGCGGCTTGTCGCTGGCACGGTTGGCCGAGCAGATCGGCACCACCAAGAGCAACGTCCACGCGTGGGAGGCCGGCGAGTGGATCCCCAAGGCCACGCTGCTGGAGCCGCTCGCGCAAGCGCTGGGAGTCAGCTACGAAGACCTGTTCGCCTTGGCGGGGTACGCCCACCCCGACGGCTTGCCCGCGTTCGAGCCCTACCTGCGTGCCAAGTACGGCGCGCTGCCCGAGGACGCGCTCGCCGAGGCCGAGGCCTTCTTCGACGAGCTCACCGAGCGCTATGGCGGGAAGGAGGGCGATGCCGAACCAGGTCGCTGAGCTGCGCCTGATCTGTCCGCCGCGCCAGCTCGCCGCTTGGGAGGCCCGCACCGTCGCCGAACGTCAGGCGCACCGCTTCCACCACCTCGTCGCGGTCGCTGAGCCGCCCTTTCCGGAGCAAGCGATCGAGTTCCTGCCGCGGCTCACCGTCAGGTACTCGAAGGCGCGGCGGCTGGCCGGTGCGCTTCGCTGGACCGGGGGCGAGTGGTGCATCGTCGTAAACAGCGGCGACACCTGGGGTCGACAGCGCTTTTCGCTCGCGCACGAACTGAAGCACCTACTCGATCACCCGTTCCAACGGACGATCTACCGCGACGGTCGCTTCGGCTCGGCCCACTGGCAGGCCGAGCGCGCTGCCGACTACTTCGCCGCCTGCCTCCTGATGCCGAAGGCCTGGGTCAAGCGGCTCTTCTACGACGAGGGCCTGCGCGATGAGTTCGTCTTGGCGCGGCGCTTCCAGGTTTCGGTCCAGGCGATGCGCTACCGACTCGACCAGCTCGGGCTCTACGAGCCGATGGGAGTGGCCGCATGAAGAAGGCTCTGGCGGTCATCAGAGTGTCGAGCGAAGGACAGACCAAGCGCGCGGGGGCCGTGCGCGGCTACTCGCTCGAGGTGCAGCGTGAGGGTGCCGAGAGAAAGGCGCAGGAACTCGGCGCGACGATCGTCAAGGAAATCGCCGCTCCCGCCCAGAGTGCCAGCAAAGGAATGTATCCAGCGTTGCGGGAAGCGCTGGAATTCATCAAGGCCGAGGGCGACATTGATTACCTCATTTTCTACGAGCTCGACCGGTTCGCGCGAGAGGAGCAGCTGACGTTCAACGTCGTCGCCGAACTCCGCGCCGCGCAAACGCAACTAGTCTCCGTCCTTGAACCGCTCGATCTCGACACGCCCGAGGGGATGCTGAACCTGGGGCTCAAGACGATCGTTAACGCGTACCGGTCGCGCGGTGACGGGCGAAAGATCAAGGACGGGCTCCGCAAGAAAGCCGAGATGGGTGGCACGCCCTGCCGGGCCCGGCTCGGGTACCTCAACCGAAGAAAGTGGGACGGTGCGAACGACATCCGCGACATCGTGATCGACGAGGAGCGCGCGCCGCACATTCGTTTTGCCTTCGAGGCTTACGCGACCGCCGACTGGCCGCTGAGGCTCCTCGCCGATGAGCTCTACGAGCGCGGACTGCGAAGCCGCCCGACCAGACGGCATCCGGAGGGCGCGACCGTCGGTGTTTCGTCGCTCCAGCGGATTCTGCGCGACCGCTACTACATCGGAATCGTCACCTACAGCGGCATCGAGTACGAAGGAACGCACTCACCGCTCGTCGATGAGGACACGTTCTCGCGGGTCCAGCAGATTCTCTCCGCACGCGCAATCGCCGGGGAGCACCAGTGGAAGCACCAGCACCACCTGAAAGGAACGGTCTTTTGCGGCATCTGCGGCAGGCGCCTCAAGTTCACGAGGTGCACCGGACGCCACGGCGGCCAGTACGACTACTTCGTCTGCGCCGGCCGGCACAACGGAGCCTCGTGCCACCTTCCGTACCTCCCCGCCCACCGCGTCGATCACTTCGTCGCTGAGTTCTACGTCAACGAAGTCAAGCTCGATGCCGAGCGCGTCGCGGTGCTCCAACCGCGACTGGTGGAGGTGTTCCGGCTCACGGCGGGCTATCGCGAGCAGGAGGCCGCGCGGCACCGGCGCAACGTCGAGAACATCGAGGGGCAGCGCCGTCAACTCGTAGCGGATCACGTCAAGAATCCCGGGGCGATTCCGCTCGACGTGCTTGAGCAGCAGCAGGCCGAACTGGCGGAGCAGCTCAGCGCGGCGCAAAAAGAGCTGCGGAAAGCCGAGGCTGACGTTGGGAAGGCAGAGAAGGGTCTTCGGCTTGCTCGCAAGTTCCTCGAAGACTCTTCAGGTACCTATCGGGACGAGGCCGACCCGCTGACGCGACGCCACTGGAACCAGGTGTTCTTCAGACGCATCTTCGTCGGCACGCACGGCATCAAGGCAGTGGAGCTGACGGATGAGTTCGGCGCTCTACTGCGAGACGACCTGGCCGAGGAGGTCGAGGTGTTTATGGCGAACCCCACCGCTGCTCTTCGCGCAGGGGGTTCGACTTTCAATCGCGTAGTGGAGGCGGGGGGAATCGAACCCCCAACTCCGGCTTGCAAAGCCGGCGTGTTCCCGTTAGCACCACGCCCCCGGCCGCTCCGAGGGTAGACGGCCTACGCGCCCGGGTAGCAGGGGTGAGAGCATGATCGCCACCGACGGGAGGACTGGACTGCATGGCTGACGACGGCGCCGCGACCGAGGAGAAGCGGGCGCGCGACTCGGGCGACGAGCCCGACACCAAGAAGGAGCTGCACGAGGACGAGGATCGGAGCGGGACCGACAAGTCGGCGCGCCCCGCCAACGAGTCGGAGCAGCCGTCGCGCGCGGAGGTCTCCAACTACGAGATCGTGAGCCACTACTTCGACGACGCGGCGGAGCGTCTCGAGATCCCCGACGACGTGGCCGCGGTGCTCAAGTCGTCGTACCGCGAGGTGCAGGTCCAGATCCCAATCCGCATGGGCGACGGCAAGATCCACGTCTTCTCCGGCTACCGCGTGCAGCACAACGGCGCGCGCGGCCCATACAAGGGCGGGGTGCGCTTCCACCCCGAGGTGGACCTGGACGAGGTCCGCGCGCTCGCCTCGCTCATGACCTGGAAGACCGCGATCGCCGGCATCCCGTTCGGCGGCGCGAAGGGCGGCGTGAACTGCCCGGCGTCGGACTGCTCGAAGGAGGAGCTGGAGAAGGTCGCCCGCTCGTTCATGGACAAGGTCGAGAAGGTGCTGGGCCCGCAGCGCGACATCCCCGCGCCGGACGTCGGCACCAACGCGCAGACGATGGCCTGGATGATGGACCAGTACGGCAAGCTCCACGGCCACACGCCCGCCTGCGTGACCGGCAAGCCGATCGCGCTCGAGGGGTCGTTCGGGCGCGAGGCCGCCACGGGCCGCGGGCTCGTCTTCCTCTACGAGAAGGCGGCCGAGGAGCTGGGCCTGGAGCCCGAGAAGACGCGGTTCGCGGTGCAGGGCTACGGCAACGTCGGCTCCTGGGCCGCGCGGATCCTGGCCGACATGGGCTGCAAGCTCGTGGCCGCATCCGATGCGAAGGGCGCCATCCGCTCGGACGACGGGATCGACGCGCACGCGCTGGCCGATCACGCCGCCTACGGGGGCGACCTGGTCGACTTCGACGGCGTGGACCAGATCTCGCCCGACGATCTGCTGGAGGTGGAGTGCGAGCTGTTCATCCCCGCCGCCCTCGGCGGGATGATCCACAAGGAGAACGCCGACAAGCTGAACTGCAAGCTCGTGATCGAGGGTGCCAACAGCCCCACGACGCCGACCGCCGACCAGATCCTGGCCGACAACGACATCCACGTGGTGCCGGACGTGCTCGCCAACGCCGGCGGCGTGATCGTGTCCTACTTCGAGTGGGTCCAGAACCTCCAGCACTTCCGCTGGGAGGAGGACGACGTGAACGAACGGCTGAAGAAGATCATCCAGCGCGCGTACGACGAGGTGCGGGCGAAGGCCGACGAGCGCGACATCCCGCTGCGTCCCGCCGCGTACGAGACCGGGATCGAGCGCGTGATGGAGGCGGCCTCGACGCGCGGGTACATCCACATCGACGAGAACTGAGGCCGCGCGCCGACCGGGGGCCCGGAACCGAACCGGGCCCAGAACGGTAGAAGGGGGCCGGCGCGAGTCCGTACCCCCTTCGCAGCGGCCTTCGTGCCGCACCAAACGACGGAACCCTCCATGCCGTCGTGAGCTGGTCTATCGGCGGGCGTCGTCCGCCGGGGGAGAAGCGGCCGCCCGAACTACGACACCCGTCCAGGCGGGGTGCCGGGGCCGTCCTCGCCGCCGTCGGTGGCGGAGTGCTCGTCGACGGGCGGGTCCTCTACGGGCGGGTCCTCCACGGGCGGGTCCTCGACGGGCGGTCCTCCCACCGGAGGCGGGGGCGCGAGCTCGTCGTCGATGTCGTGGACGGGGGCCGCGGGCGGCGGGGCCGCATCCGCTGTCACGGGCGGCGGCGCGACGTCGGCCACCGGCTCCACGTGCAGGACCGGACCCGGGCCCGCCTCCGCGGCCTCGTCGGCGGCGGCCGGCACGTCGCGGCGCGCCGGGCCCAGGGCCTCGGTCTCCTGCCGCGCGATCTCGTCCTCGGCGGCGCCGTGCCGGCGCTTCAGCTCGAGGTGCTCGCGGATGGCGTCGTCGAGCACACCCATCGGCGCGGAAGGTTAGAGAACGGCCAGCCGCTGGGCGCGCGCGCTCGGCCCGCTCAGTTCTCGGCCGTAACGGGCTCACCGCGGCGGACGCGGTTCTTCCCCGCCCGCTTGGCGCGGTAGAGGGCGGCGTCCGCCTCCGCGATCAGCGCGTCCTTGTCCTGCGCGCACACGGGCAGGGAGGCGACGCCGAAGCTGGCGGTCACCTTCAGCGGCTCTTCGGCGTCGGCGCGCTTGATCCGCAGCGCCTCGATGGCCGCCCTCATACGCTCGGCCAGGAGCTCCGCGCCGCCGAGGTCGGTCTGGGGCAGGATCACGGCTAGCTCCTCGCCGCCGTAGCGCGCCGGCTCGTCGATGTCGCGCGAGAGCTCGCGCAGCACGCGCGCGACCTCGACCAGGACGATGTCGCCCTGCGGGTGGCCGAACGTGTCGTTGACCAGCTTGAAGTCGTCGATGTCCAGCATCACCAGACCGACGTCGGTGCCGAAGCGGCGGCTTCGCTCGATCTCGGAGTCGAGCGTGCCGTGGAAGTGGCTGCGGTTGTAGAGGCCGGTCAGCTCATCCGTCACCGCCTGCATGCGAACGGTCTCGTGCAGGTCCACGTTCTCGATCGAGACAGCGGCCTGACCGGTGAGGTACGCGAACAGCTCGTACTCCTGGTCGTCGAACGCGGCGCTGCGGCGCGCGATCGACACGACCCCCACCTGCTCCACGGCGCTCCCGCTGCCCAGGCGGGCGATCAGCGGGGCGGCCAGCGCGTACACGCCGGCCACCTCGGCGCGCGCGGGACGGCGCTGCTCGGTGGGCTCGGCCCCGTCCGAGCCCTCGAGCGTGGCCACCCAGTCGCGCCTCGAGTCGGTGTGCACGGCGAACGCCGAGCGTTCGGCCGCCTCCATGGCCGCCTCGAGGTCCGGAGCCAGCTCGCCCACCTCGGCGGTGCGCATGCGGCGCGCGTCGATCGGCAGGGCGCGGCCTCCGTCGGCCTCGCAGGCCTCGACGGCGGTCTGGAGCGACAGGTTGACCATCGCCTCGCGGTCGAGGCCGGCCGCGAACGCGTCGCCCACTCGCCGGATCGTGTCCTCCAGCTCCGAGCGCTTGCGCTGCACCTCCTCGATCTTGCCCTAGAGCTGGGCGGACATCGCGTTGAACTGCTTACCCAGCGCCGCGAACTCGTCGCTGCCCTCGACTGGAACGGGCTCGCTGAAGTCGCCGCGCGCGAGCCTCCGCGCGGCGTCCAGGAACTGCTGGACCTGGTCCTGAAGCGCGCGAACGAGGACCATCGACGAGAGCAGCGCCAGCAGGAGGAAGGCGGCCAGGATGGCCCCGATCACCAGGCGGCGGTCGCCGATCGCGCTGTTGAGCTCCGAGCGCTCCTGGAAGACCCCGACCTGTACCGGTGGCTTGAGGTCGTTCGCGAGGACGACGAAGCGGCCGCGGTACTCGCGCCCGTCGATGGTCGCGTCGCCGGACTTCGGCTCGGTAGACCCGCGCTCGCGAAGGGTGGACGCCAGCAGCCGGCCGCCCCTGACGACGCGAACCGAGAACCCGGTGGTCTGCTTGACCTGGGCCGCGTATTCGGACGCGCGGACGGTCGATACGGCCACCAGGCCCAGGGGCTCGTTCTGCGGCGTGCCCGGCGATGCGGCCCCGAAGGCGACCGCGTCGGGCGCGCCCACGCTCGCGATCGGCTTGCGCTCGAGGTCGTAGGCCGCCATGGCGCGAACGGTGGGATCCCGGCGCAGGAGGGCGGCGAGCCTGCGCCTGACCGCCGCACGTCCGCCGGACTTCGCGAACGCCTTGGCCAGACGCGCGTCGCGCGCGAGCCGGCGGGCCGCGCGGCGCGCGGCGCGGCGATCCTGGTTGTGCACGGCGATCGCGGAGCGGGCCGCCTGGCTGATCTGGGCGTCCGCCTTGCCGGTCTCGCTGTCGGCCGTGAGGCTGAACAGGACCAGCGCCACCGCGATCATCGGGATGACCACGATGATCGTGAAGAACAGCAGCAGCCGGCTGCGAAAGCTCATTGGTCGTTTAGTACCCGAAGCAAGGCTACTCGCCTGGGTTTGCACCCCGGGATGGGTCGTCTATTCGCCGAGTAGCCCCGTTCTCCGCCCTCCGGACCGGGCCTGGGCGGCCGCTACCATCCGAGACGCCTCGGGGCTATAGCTCAGCTGGAAGAGCGCCTGGATCGCACCCAGGAGGTCGGGGGTTCGAGTCCCCCTAGCTCCACTTTCGAGGAGGTTGCCGAAGCATGGACGAGCCCACGGCCGAGGAAGCCCTCCCTCACCACCGACTTCGACCTCATCTACCGGCGGGTGACGTAGGCGGCCCGATCGTCGCGGCCTCCGGCCCAAGCTCCTCGACGTAGGAGGGATGGACGGTCGCTCGGCGACCACGGCGGAC
Organism: Thermoleophilaceae bacterium; assembly: GCA_036389105.1. Classification (GTDB taxonomy): domain Bacteria; phylum Actinomycetota; class Thermoleophilia; order Solirubrobacterales; family Thermoleophilaceae; genus AC-37. Next base: position 12,370 of record DASVQK010000049.1, on the reverse strand, counting down.
TCGTGCCGTCGAGCTGGTGCTCGAGCTGGTCGAGGCAGACGTGCCAGCCCGCACCGTCGCGTGCGGCCTTGCCGAGCTCGACGATCGTGTCAGGGAACCAGGCCTTCAGCTCCTCGGGCTCGGTGATCGCGCGCCACACGCGCTCCACGGAATGGGGCAGGCGGCGCTCGAAGCGAAGCGCCGGGCGGCCGTCGATGGTTTCGAGCGTTCCGTTCACGGGTTCTCCTCCAGGTGTCGTTCGAGGGCGTCCAGTCGATCCGACCAGTAGGCCCTGTAGGGCGAGAGCCACGCGTCGACCTCGGCCAGCGGCTGTGCCCGGAGTCCGTACAGACGCTGTCTGCCCTCCGCTCGAGCGCCCACGAGGCCCGCTTCGCGCAGGACCCTCAGGTGCTTCGAGACGCCGGGCTGGGTGAGGTCCAGCCGGTCGACGAGGTCGCCCACCGAGCGCTCGCCGCCGCGCAGCAGGTCGAGTATCTGGCGGCGGTGCGGCTCGGCGAGGGCGGTGTAGGCCGTCACGACAGATATATTACCATCTGGTTATATGATTCGGCGAGGAAGCCCGCGGGCGGGACGCCAAAGACGAGGGCCCCGCCTAAGCGGGGCCCTCTGTACGACCGGTTGTGACTCGCGACGTGGTTCGCCGCGCGCCCTCTGCTAGCAGGCTCCCGTGCCCAGCTGACCGCGGACGGCCGCCCACGGATGGTCCTTGCTGTGGATGACCGTGTTGTAGTCGCTCGGACACGCGTGGATCAGGTCGATCACGCCGGGCGCCGCCATCGTGCACCCGCTCGCGGGACTCGTCACCCCGTTGAAGTTCGCCGGGAACAGGTCGATCGTCACGGCCGGGTTCTCGGGCTCCCCGTAGGCGCCGGCGTGGACGTGCCCCATGACCACCGGGCTGTCGATGCCGCTGAACTTCGTCGTCGCGCACACCGTGTTCGAGACGTTGTCCATCGAGATGATCGAGCGGGCCTCGCCACCCGGGTCGCCGGCCAGGCCGGTTGCGGTCTGAATCGGCTCGTTGGCGAACACCTTGTAGCTGTACGTCGTGGCCTCGGCCGAGCCGACGCCCGCGATCATTGCGACTGCGAGCGCGACCACCACGGTTGCGCCGACCAGCGACCCTCGTCTAATGGATCGGTTCATTGCTTTCTCCTGCGGAAACGGCTGTGAACCCGACCCGCCACCCGCATGGCGAACCCGGCTACTTGCCCCCCTGACAAGCCCGCGAAGTATGTCAACTGTGTCAAACGAATGCGACACTTGGGGGGCCGACCCCCCGAACTGTCCGCGGGGACTCCTTCCACGGAACGAAACGGGGCCCCGCTCGAGCGGGGCCCCGTCTGATCCGACTACGCGCTGAGCGCGAGCGTCCCGCTCGCTACGGCAGGGTGCACGTCGTCCCGAGCTGGCCGCGGATCGCGCCCCACGGGTGCTTCTGGCTGTGGACGACGGTGCTGAACTGCGCCGGGCAGCGCGCGATCTGCTGGATCACGTGGCCGGGAACGATCGCGCACCCGCTCGCCGGGCTCGTCTTGCCGGCGAACGAGGTGGCGGCCGGGAAGAGATCGATCGTGACCGCCGGGTTCTCGGGCTTTCCGGCGGCTCCACCGTGGATGTGACCCATCATGACCGGGCTGCTGACGTTGTACCAATACGTCGTCGCGCAGATCTTGTTGGTCTTGGAGTACGCCGTGATGTAGGACGTGCCCGTGGCGCTGCCGTCACCGGGGATGCCCGTGGCGCTCTGCTGGGCCGCGCTCATCTGGGAAGTGAACGAGTAGGTGGCGCTGGGCAGGCAGTTGGTGATCGGCGCGCATGCTGACGCCGTGCTCGGGTTCGAGAGCGCCGCGCTGAGCGCGGCGAGCGAGATCGCCAGTGCGATGCCGGCGACGATCGCTCGCCTCGGGTGCTGGCGTACTGCGGTGGTCAGGACGTTCATCGGTGTTGCTCCCCCTGTCGAACTGCTCTGTCGCGTGCCGACCCTCTCCCGAGCCGGCACGCGCTTTCGGTGCTGCCTACCTGCAGGACTCGCCGGCCGTTCTCCCTAGAGCGGCCCCGGGTTCGGCGGGATGTTGGTGCAGGGCCGCGGCAGCAGCCCCACGGTCGAGAACTGCCCGCGCACCGCTCCCCACGGGTGCTTCTGGCTGTGCAGGACCGTCTCGAAGAACGCCGGGCAGCGCCCGATGGCCAGTATCTCGCCCGGCGCGACGATCGTGCAGCCGCTCGCCGGACTCGACTTCCCGCTGAACGAGGTGGCCGCCGGGAACAGGTCGATCGTGACGAGCGGGTTCTCCGGATGACCGGGCCGGCCCTGATGGATGTGGCCCATCATCACCGGGCTGTCGATGCCCGACCAGTACGTCGTGGCGCAGATCGTGTTGGGGATGGTGCTGTCGTTCCACCTGATCGTGGAGTCGGCCACGCCGCCCGGATCCCCCGGCAGGCCGCTGGCCGTCTGCGTCGCCGCATCCATGTGCACGTACCACGTTCCCGTGGCAGCGCCGGCGGAGCCGGCTCCCACAGCCATGGCGATGGCGAGGGCGGTGATCACGGTCGCGCCGAGCAGCGACCGTCGCCCGATCGATGGATTCATTACTTCCTCCCGCGGAAGTCGATGGTGGTACCCGAGCCCGCACCCCTGGGCGGACAGCTCGGCTACTTGCCCCCCGGACAAGCGACGCAAATTATTGCAAGCGGGTCAAGCGGACCGCTTATACGGGGGATCGCTCCCCCCCGAACGGCGAATCGCGGGGCCGCTCAGCGGCGACGGACGCGGACCTTGACGGAGCCCTTCTTGAAGCCCCGCTTGATCGCCCGTGCCCTCCGCGGACCGCGGTGCAGGCGGACCGCCATGCGCGCGCGCCCCTTCCTGTCGGTCCGCCGGTGCCGGCCGGCGAAGCGGATGAGCGCGCCCGCGAGCGGCTTGTCGCCCACGAACGTCCGGAAGCGGTACACCGTCCTGCGCCCGGCGACGGCGCGTCGCGGCTTCACCCTCAGGCGGATGTGGCGCCGCTTGCTGTTGCTGCCCGAGCCGCCGCTGCCGCCGCCCGAGCCGCCGCTGCCGCTGCCGCTGCCGCCCCCCACGCCAGAGCGCGAGGTGTCGCCGAAGGCGACGATCGCGCCCTCCTGGGTGGACTGCGGCGCCGGCGGGGGCAGCGGCCCCATCCCGACGGTGACGTAGACGGCGCCGCCCTTGAGGCTGATGCCGCCCCAGGTGCCCTTGCCCACGTCGACCGTGCCGACGACCGTGCCCGTCAACGCCTCACGTGCGGTCAGGTCGCCGCTCGAGTCGAGGGTGTAGACCAGCCCGTTGCCCATCGACATCGTGCCGAAGACAGGCGAGCCGCCCTCCGAGTTGCTCCACTTGATCGAGCCGTCGGGGTTGATCGCGGCCACCTCGCTCGTCAACGCGTTGACGCCGTAGACGCGCGTGCCGTCGTAGGGCAGCGAGCCGATGAAGCCGCCGGCCGCGGAGCCCGGGCCGACGTTCGCCTGCCAGACGAGGTTGAACGTCTCGCGGTCGAGCGCGTAGTAGTTGCCGTCCTTCGCGCCGTCGCCGACCAGCGCCTGACCGGTCGGGGAGCGCATCAGGTTGGGGGATGCCCCGAAGTCGACGTCCTCGCCGATCGGGTTCTCCGGGAAGACGTCGCCGGGGGTGGCCTGGAACTTCTTCAGGATCTGGCCGGTGTCCGTGTCGAGCGCGAGGATCGCGTCGGTCGTGTCGGCCGCCGGGTCGTGGTAGGCGTTGCCCGTGCCGACGTACAGCCGGCCGGTCTCGGTGTCGATCGCGGGCGTGGACCAGACGGGGCCACCGTCGTGGCCTTCCGGCACCGTGAATGTGCGCCAGCGAACGGCCCCCGACTCGCCGTTAAGCGAGACGACCGTGCCGCGAGCGGTGGAGCCGTCGCCGTTAGGTCCCGAGGTGCCCACGTACACGTTGCCCTTCCAGACGACCGGGCTTCCGTACATGGAGGACGTCGGCTGGTTGGTGAGCACGGTGTTCCAGCGCAGCTTCCCGTCCTTGAGGTAGAGCGCGGCCACCCGCGGGCTGTCGACGTCCTGGAGCGGCACGTAGACGGTCGGGCCGCCTTCGGCGTTCATGTCTATCGCGGCGCTGGCGTTGATGGGCTGCTCCAGGTCCTTCTTCCACCGCAGCTTGCCGGTGACGGCGTCGAGGGCGTACACGGTGCCGCCGAAGTCGCCCGCCACCACGAGCCCGTCGGCGATGACGGGCGTGCCCGTGAAGTCGGTCTCGGTCTGCGTCGGGAAGCGCCACGCCTCCTTGAGCTGCGCGGCGGCCTGGAGGGACGGGCCGTCGCGGCCCGCGTTGCGGGTGTTGTCCAGGTCGTGGCCGTACATCGGCCAGTCGGCCGCGGCCGGAGCCGCGGCGATCCCGAGCACTAGAGCGGCCGCCGCCGCGATCCCGGTGGTCCGGGCCGTCTTCAGCACTCGCCTCGTCATGTCTCTCCCCTGCCGCCCACGATTGGTCGGAACATACCGACTAGTGCCGGCCTGCGCGCTGGCTGGAGTTCCGGTCCAGCCTGCTCTCCAACACGCGCGACAGCGGCGCGATGCGGCGGTTCGTCAGCCGTCGACCCGCTCGCCCTTCGCCCCCGTCTCGCCGATCGCGGCCGCGCTGTGGCCGCCGTCGACGATCGTGCCCTCCTCGGCGGCGTTGTCGTACTTCGGCGGCCGTCCGTCACCCTCGCGGGGGTCGTCTTCGGTGGGCTCCTGGTCGGGCTGGTCAGGCTGCTTGGGCTGCTCCGGTTCTTGGCTCATGCGCCGAACGTACCCGGGCCAGTCGAAGCTAATCGCGGTCAGGCCGCCGCGGGCACGGCGTCGTCGGCGCGCGCCGCGTTCTCGACGATCGCGTCGAGCATGCGCGGCCAGGCGGCACGCGGCAGGTCGTGGCCCATGCCCTCGATCATGAGCAGGCGGGCGCCGGGGATCGCCTTCGCCGTGGCGCGGCCGCCGGAGGGCAGCACGAGCCGGTCGTCCGTGCCGTGGATCACGAGCGTGGGGACGGCGATCCGCCGCAGCTCCGCCGTGCGGTCGCCGGAGGCGATGATCGCCGCCAGCTGTCGGCCCGCGGCGCGCGGGTCGTGGTCGCGCTCGTAGCCGCGCTCGGCCACGTCGCGGAAGTGGTCGACGTCCTGCTCGAGCCCGCGGGAGCCGATCGTCCGGAAGATCCTGACCCAATGCTCGACGAACGCCTCCTTGCCCTTTCGCGGCCGGCGGACCAGCACCGGGTACAGCAGCGGCGAGGGCTGGCCGACCAGCCGGCCGCCGGTCGTGGACATGATCGAGGTGAGCGACCGCACGCACTCGGGGTGCCGCGCGGCCATCGTCTGGGCGATCATTCCGCCCATCGAGGGGCCGATCACGTGCGCGGGCGCCAGATCCAGCTCGCGCAGCAGCCCCGCGGCGTCGCGCGCCATGTCGGACACGAGGTAGTGCGCGGCCCGTCGGCTGCGCCGCACCAGCTGGCCGAGGGTGGGCGGCGGGCCGGGCACGTGGGTGGAGCGGCCCGCGTCGCGGTTGTCGAAGCGCACCACGTGGAAGCCGCGATCCGCCAGCTCCCGGCAGAAGTCCTCGTGCCAGGAGATCATCTGCACGCCGAGGCCCATCACGAGCAGCGCCGGCGGGTCCGCGTCGCTGCCGAACGTCTCGTAGCAGAGCTCGATCGTGGGGCTGACGCGGCAGAACTGCTCGGCCATCGCCGCTGACTCTAGCCCGGCGACCGCCCGTCTCACCGGAACGCCGGCTCCTCGCGGCCGGGGAAGACGTCCGGCAGCCCGTCGCTCACCCGGTCGGTGAACCGCGCCGGCCGCTTCTCCAGGAAGGAGGTGACCCCCTCGCGCGCGTCGGCGGACTGACCGCGGGACAACATGCCGCGCGAGTCGGCCCGGTGGGCCTCCATCGGATGTGCGGCCCCGAGCATCGTCCACATCATCCGGCGCGCCAGCGCGACGGAGACGGGGGCCGTGTTCTCGGCGATCTCGGCGGCCAGCTCACGTGCGGCGTCGAGCAGCTCGCCGGCCGGGTGCAGGCTGCGTACGAGCCCGCCGGCGTGCGCCTCCCGCGCGGAGAACACGCGCCCGGTGGCGGCCCATTCGACGGCCTGGCCGATCCCCACGATCCGCGGCAGGAACCAGCTCGAGCAGGCCTCGGGCACGATGCCGCGACGCGTGAAGACGAAGCCCATCTTCGCGTCCTCCGCCGCCAGCCGGACGTCCATCGGCAGCGTCATCGTGATGCCGACGCCGACGGCGGGGCCGTTGATCGCCGCGATCACCGGCTTCGTGGACTCGAACACGCGCAGCGTGAACCGCCCGCCGCCGTCACGCGGGACGTCGCCCTCCGCGTCGCGCTCGCGCCAGTCGAAGGTGCCGCCCCCGGCCTCGAGATCCGCCCCAGCGCAGTAGCCACGGCCCGCGCCGGTGACCACGATCGCCCGCACGTCGTCGTCGGCGTCCGCGCGGTCGAAGGCCTCGATCAACTCGCCCTGCATCGTCGGCGTCCAGGCGTTCAGACGCTCGGGGCGGTTGAGCGTGATCGTGAGAATGCGGTCCGCAACCTCGTAGCGGATCTGCTCGAAGTCCATGCGCGGTCCCTTCGATTCGGAAGCGGGGTCGCCCGGTAGGCTAGGCCCGCGCGCTAAGTGAACCGCCCGAGCAACCAGTTCGTAAGGACCGGTCGATGACGGAAAAGCGACTCATCGAGTTCGACCTCGACCGCTACCTGCGCGCCTCCAAGAAGCTCGACCTGACGGACCTCGACTGGGACGACATCCCCAACCATCCGCTGTCGGACGGGGACGTGATGTGCATGCACTACATGCTGGACATCGAGACCCACACGGTGATCTACCTGCGCGACCTGCTGGCCACGCGCGCCGCCAACGACCCGCAGATCACGGCGTTCCTGTCGTGCTGGGTGTACGAGGAGCTCTGGCACGGCGAGGCGTTCTCGGACTTCCTGCGCGCGTACGGGGTGGAGGTGCCGGCAGAGCCGAAGCTGCCTGACGGCTCCACGCCGCTGCCCACGCGGCCGAGCCGCACGCGCCGGCTGCGCGAGGAGATGGGAGTGGGTCACCAGCTCTCGCTGCTGCCGACGATGATGACCTCGATGCTGTTCAGGGACTTCATCGCCCTGCACATGACGTGGGGCGCGATCAACGAGCTGTCCACGTTGACCGCCTACAAGCAGCTGATCCGCCGCTCGGACCACCCGGTGCTGCACCAGATGCTGCGGCGCGTGATCCAGGACGAGCGCCGCCACTTCGCCTTCTACCGCGCGCAGGGCAAGGCGCGGATGGCCGCCGCGCCCGTCCGCACCCGCAGGCTGGTGCGCTGGGTCTTCGAGCGGTTCTGGACGCCGGTGGGCGCGGGCGTGAAGACGGAGGAGGAGGTGGACGCGCTGGCGATCCACCTGTTCGGCGACTCGCCCGAGGGCCGCGAGGGCATCCGCGAGATCGACGCCGCCTTCGAGGACCTGCCGGGGCTCGAGGGGCTGACCCTGTTCGAGGACCGCCTGGACGCGGCGCTCGAGCGGGCGGCGCGCACGCCCGGCTGGGCGGGTCCCGTGTCGATGCCGCGCGACGAGGCGCTGATGGGCGCCGGCAGCGAGGCTTGGTCCGGGTCCGCGGCGTGCTAGCTGTAGCCCGATAAAATTCGACCGAGTCTGTAGAGATTCCCCCTGGGAGCACGCCTCCCGGGCGGGATCCGAGCCGGACGGGCCTCCCGACGGCGGGAGATCGCGGTGGCGGCGGCTAGGCGTAGCCGCGCGTGGTCAGCATGTGGGCGCTGGCCGCCAGCGAGGCGGGGCTCTGGCGCTCGAAGTCGAGCGCGTCGGCGATGCGGTCGATCGTGTTGAACGCCGCGCACACGTCGATCGCGTCGCGCAGCGCGCGCGGCGTGACGCCGGCCGCGATCACCGCGTCCACGTCCGACTCGTCCACGTCTCCGGGATGGAGGGTGAGCTTCTCGCAGAACTCGAGCGTCGCGCGCAGGCCGTCCGAGATCGGCGCCGTGCTCAGGTCCTCCAGGGCCGCGGTCACCACCTCCTCGCCGATCAGGGACGACGCGACCGCGCCGTGGGCGTCAGTTCAGAACAGGCACTGGTTGCGTGCGGACACCAGTGCCGCGATCAGCTCGCGGTCGCCCTGCGTCCAGTCCGAGGGCCCGCGCAGCGCGACCTCGACCCAGCGGGAGAAGGGGGCGCCGAACAGCCCCGGCCGGTGGTGCAGCGTCCGAACGACGTCCGGCACCTCGTGGCCGCTCTGGCGGCGGATGATCTTGTGGATCAGCCGCTTGGACAGCGGGTGCTCGCTCTCGGGCGGCTTGAGCCTCACCGGCTCCGCTCCCAGCGGTCCACGGCGGCCCGTCCGATCGACCGGCGGCCCATGCCGGCGCCCACCGCGGCGGACAGGATGAGCTCGAACAGGTCGTCGTCCGACCAGCCCGCCGCCCGCGCGCGGTCGTTGTCGTCCTGGTCGATCCGGTAGGCGTGGCGCGCCACCTTGTCCACCAGCGGCGCGGCCGCGTCCAGATCGCCCAGCGCCTCGGCCTCCGGGTCGCCCCCCGCCGCGGCGGCGCCATGCGTCATCGCGGCCAGGCGCCGGAGCGTGTCGACGCGTCCTTCCTTTCCGAGCACCGCCTCCGCCACGGCCGCGGCGGCCCGGTCGGCGTTCGGCTTGGCCATCAGCTCGCGGCGGCCTCCACCGCGGGCGCCGGCGCCGCGACGGGCGCCGGCGCGGGGCTCAGCTCGATTCCCTCGAACGGGTCCCTCCCCGCCAGCGTGCCGCGCGACTCCTCCACCACGAAGCGTCCCCACCACGGCTCGCCGAACCTGTGGGGGTTGCCGTACCACTTGATCACGGACTTGTGCGGCTCGCGCTTGTAGGCCCACGCCACGGCGTCGCCCAGGTGCTCCCAGCAGCTGATCGTGAAGGCCTTGAACCAGAACGGTCGCAGCATGTCGGCGGCGTTGAACGAGGCGAGGGACCCCGGGGCGACCTGCTGGTCGTCGGCGATGCGGCGCACCCACAGCCGGAACGCCGGCAGGCGCCAGATGCGCATCTTGTTCCAGGTGATCATCACGCCCGGCTCGTCGTCGGTGCCGCGGGCGGCGAGGAAGTCGCCGAGGTGCTGCTCGCCCTCGATCTCGCCCTTCACCTTCACCGGCCGCAGGCGCGCGTGCCAGTGCTCGGCGCCCCTCGGCCAAGGGTCGGTGGCCTCGAACGCGCGCAGCGCGCCCTCGTCCTCCCACCTGGTCAGGATCATCACGCGCATCAGCGTGGGGATCCAGCCCCAGCCGTCCGCGCGCAGCACGTTGGGCAGCACGCGCGGCTTGGGCCCCCACGGCGCGTGCACGCGCTCGCCGCGGAACGTGTACTGCGCGCCCACCACGGTGCGGCCGGGCATGGACGAGCCCGGACCGCGGTCCCAGGCCCGCTTCGCCTCGCGCCAGACGCGGTACGCGGCCAGCGGCCCGCCCGGCCCGCGCGTCCTGACGACGTCGATCGTGACTATCACGAGAGGTGGACCATAGAGTTCACGGCAGCAGCACGACCTTCCCGATGTTGCGCCGCTCGGCCAGCATGCGGTGCGCGTCGGGAGCGCGGTCGAACGGGAACGCCTCGGCGATGACCGGCTTCAGCGCGCCGCTGTCCAGGAGCTGGCTGAGCGGGTCCACCCACGGCATCTCGCCGCTGCCCCAGCTGTCCCACAGCCGGAGCACGTTCACGCCGATCACGGACTTCGACTGGAACATCTGCTTCATCACGCTGAAGCGCGGCATCTTCGTGTCGCCCGAGACCACCGCGGAGGAGCCGATGGCGACCAGGCGGCCGCCCGGCCCCAGCAGGTCGTAGCTCGTCTGGAAGCTGCGCCCGCCCACGCCGTCCAGGATCAGGTCGAACTGCGGCAGGCCCTCCTCCCAGCCCTCCTGCCTGTAGTCGATCGCGTGGTCCACGCCGAAGCCGCGGATGGCGTCGTGCTTGGCGGGCGACGCGGTGCCCCAGATCTCGGCCCCGGTGATCTTGGCGATGTGCGTGGCCGCAATGCCCACGCCGCCCGCGGCCGCGTGGATCAGCACGCGCTCGCCGGCCCAGAGGTTGCCGAACCGGATCAGCCCCGACCACGCCGTGGCGTAGTTGACCGGGATCGCCGTCGCCTCCTCGAAGCTCATCCCCTCGGGCAGCGGCACCGCGTGGCCGGCCGGGATGACCACCCGCTCGGCGTAGCCGCCGAAGCGCGTGCCGGAGAAGATCTTCTGGCCGGGCTCCAGGCCGCCATCCACGCCCGGCCCCACCTCGGCGATCGTGCCGGCCACCTCGTAGCCCACCACGCACGGGGGCTCGGGCGCGTCCGGATAGAGGCCGATGCGCGCCATCACGTCGGCGAAGTTGACTCCGGCCGCGGCCACGTCCACCCGCACCTGCCCCTCGCCCAGCTCGGGCTCGGGCCAGTCCCTGACCTGGAGGACGTCCGGCTCGCCGTTCTCGGTGATCACGACGGCGCGCATGAGCCGGAGCACCGTATCCGCGCGGCCGTGGCCGCGCAAAAGGGCGGCGCGCTACCAGTCGGTCCGCGGCTCGCGACCGGGCCGCGACCCGCGCCGGGCGCGCGCGCCCTCGAAGTCGATCCGCGGCAGCATGCGGTCGAGCCAGGCGGGCAGCCACCAGTTCCAGCGGCCCGCCAGGCGCAGGCAGGCCGGCAGCAGCACCAGCCGCACGACGGTGGCGTCGAGGATCACCGCCACGCTGAGCCCCAGGCCCAGCTGCCGCATGCTGGTCACGGGGCTGAGCGCGAACGCGAAGAAGACCGCGGTCATGATCGCCGCCGCCCCGGTGATCACCCCCGCCGTGTGCTTCAGCGCGTAGGCGATCGCCTGGTCGGTGTCGCCCAGCCGCGAGTAGCCCTCGCGCACGCGCATCAACAGGAACACCTCGTAGTCGATCGACAGCGCGAACACGACGTTGGAGACGGCCGCCACCATCAGGTCGTCGATGAAGCCCGGCCCCCCGAGCGGGGCGTCGCCCACGAATCCGAGCACCAGCACGCCGTACGCCGCGGCCACGGTGAGCAGGTTGAGCAGCACGGCCAGCGCCGGCAGCACCAGCGAGCGGAGGATCGGGATCAGCACCAGGTAGGTGATCAGGCTGACCACGACGATGAACTTGATGAAGCTGCCGTGCAGCGCGTTGTCGAAGTCCTGGAGGCGCGCGGCCGGGCCCCCCACCGCCACCTTCGCGCCGGTGGCCGACTCGAGCTCGTCGGCCTCCGTCTCGAGCCGCTTGCGCAGGTCGTCGCCGGCGTGGGTGGGGTTGCCGCGCTTGATCACCACGAACTGGGCGGCGTCGCCGCCGCGGTCGACGTTGACCACGAAGCCGGCCGCCTGGCGCTGCGACGGGGGCGCCGTATCGAGGGCGGCCAGCACCGCGTAGCCGGAGCCGAACAGCGGGCCCAGCTGGCGGGTCTGCCCGAGCTGGCCGCTCAGCTTGCCGGCCCGGCGGCCGAAGGTCCGGCTGCCCCGCTGGAGACGGCCGATCCCGTCGGTCAGGGCGCCGCTCTGCTCGTAGCCCGACCGCAGCCCGGAGCTGAGCTGCTCGCCCCCGCCGGCGAGCCGCTCGAGCCCGCGCGCGAGCTCCCCCGCCCCGCCGCTCAGCCGGCCGGCCCCCTGCGCCAGCGCGCCCGCGCCCCGCCCCAGCGCCTGCTCGCCCTCGCGCAGCCGCGACAGCCCGTCGCCGAGCTCGCCGGCCCCGCTGCGCAGCGCGTCGGCCCCGCGATGCAGGCGAGCGAGCCCCGCCAGGAGCTCCTTCAGCCGCGTGGAGATCTGCCTGGTGCCGGCCGCCGCAACTCCCAGCTGGGCGCTGGCGTCGGCCAGCTCGGCGTCCAGGCCGTCATAGTCGGCTTGGACCTTGGCGCCCGTGGTGGGGTCGCGCCCGCTGATGGCCCCGAGCGCGGTGGCCGCCCCCTTGTACGCCCGCGCGTACTGCGGATCCGCCTTGCTCGTGGCCAGCATCGCGTCGAGCGCGCTCATCGTGTCCTCGAGGTTCTTCTGCGCGATCTGCGCGGGCTGCCGAAGGTCGTTCAGGCCCTTCGCCCCGTCCTCCAGGCCCTTCGCGAGCGCGTCGACCTGCGGCAGGCCGTCGCGCAGGCCCGCCTCGGCACGCGCCAGCCCGCGGGCCAGCCTGGCGGCGCCGGCCTGCTCGCTCCGCGCGCCGTCGATCAGCTGGACCGTGCCTTCGGAGGCCGTCGCCAGGCCGTCGCCCAGGGCGCGCGCGCCCGCGGCCGCCTGCGCCGCGCCCTGGGCCAGGGCCTGCGACCCGGTGCGAGCCGCGTCGCCGCCGGCGGCGATCTGG